>NZ_JAVTJB010000004.1:0-330767 GCF_031843805.1 Arthrobacter sp. WCS2018Hpa-7 | reverse complement strand
GCCCCTCGCACCCCTTAAGCACAAACACCGCACCCACACCCGCCACACGCACCAGAGGTTACAGGCGCGAACGGCGGAAAAGGCGCGACCCAAAAAACGCCACCCGATGCACCCATTCACCCCCGCGGCGCCCGCTACTGCCCCTCGCACCCCTTAAGCACAAACACCGCACCCACACCCGCCACACGCACCAGAGGTTACAGGCGCGAACGGCGGAAAAGGGCGCGGCGGCGTGAAGAGAAGAAGTGCGCTTACTCGTAAACGTGCGGGGCCAAGGTGCCCACGAAGTCCAGGTTGCGGTACTTTTCGGCGTAGTCGAGGCCGTAGCCCACCACGAATTCGTTGGGGATGTCGTAGCCAACGTACTTGACGTCGATCTCCACCTTGGCGGCGGTCGGCTTGCGGAAGGCCGTGCAGATCTCGACGCTGGCCGTGCCACGGGACTCGAGGTTGGACTTGAGCCAGGAAAGGGTCAGCCCGGAATCGATGATGTCCTCAACAATCAGGACATCCTTGCCCATGAGGTCGGTGTCAAGGTCCTTGAGGATCCGGACAACGCCGGAAGACTGGGTACCGGAACCGTAGGACGAGACAGCCATCCAGTCCATGCTGACATGGCTGTGCAGTGCGCGCGCCAGGTCAGCCATGACCATGACCGCACCCTTGAGGACACCGACGACCAAGATGTCGCGGCCCTCGTAGTCCTTGTCGATCTGCGCCGCGAGTTCCGCGATGCGCGTTTGGATCTGCTCTTTGGTGTAAAGAACGTGCTTGAGATCTGCCTGGACGTCGTTTGAATCCACCAATGGCTCCTGTTTTGATGCTCGGGTGCGGCTACTGTTGGGACGGTTTCTGATGCCGGAATACTAGCTTCCCACAGCGCGCGGCTTCGCGGGGACCGCCGTCGGCCGAATCACGCGCACGACTGGCAGCCGGAGCACCGGCGGAAACCGAACGCTCCTGCTCCAAATCGCTGAGGGACAACCGGTAGACACTGACGTGGCCGGGAAGTTCCACGGGCCCGGCTGACCCTTGGCGTCGAAGCAGCGCTTCCGCAGCTTGGAGGCGCCCGTAGCCGGGTTGTTGACCCCCGACGTCGGCGGCAGCCTTCGCGATGACACGGAACCTCAGCGCTGCCGGCAGCCCACGTACGGCGTCTTCTGGAAGCCATGCGTCGCCGCCTTCACGCCGGACAAGTGAGAGATAGGTCTCGTTGGCCAGATCTTCGAGGAAATCGGCGTCCTGCTGCAGGATGGCGGCGGTCCGGGCAAGCGACTCGGCGACCCCCGGCCCCAGCTTCTCTTCCAGGACAGGCATGACTTCCACGCGGGTCCGGGATCTGGCAAAGGCGGGGTCGGCGTTGCTGGGATCGTGCCAGGGGGAAAGTTCCTCGACCTCGCAGATTTCCAGGGTCTCGTCTCGACGAAGGCCCAGGAAGGGGCGGAGAAGGCGACCACGGGCAGGCCTCATCCCCGCCAAAGACCGAGTCCCCGAACCACGGGCCAAGCCCAGCAACACCTGCTCAGCCTGGTCGTCCAGGGTGTGGCCGAGAAGGATCGCATCACACGCCAGGTCCTCAGCAGCAGATTCCAACGCAGCATGCCGGGCGTCCCTGGCCGCGGCCTCGGGCCCGAATCCAGTGGCCGCGACTTCTACGGTGCGCACTTCCACCGGAGACAGACCCAGCTCGCGCAGCACCGTGGCAGTCCGGGAGGCGACCTCTGCAGAACCCGGCTGCAACTGATGATCCACCACCACGCTGGCAACAGCTATCGGATGTCCATCGACGTGGCCACGCCGGCCGAAGTACGCGGCAACAGTTGCCAGGGCCAGCGAATCCGGCCCACCGCTGCAGGCTACGAGCACCCGCTGGGGGTAACCCGCGGAGGCCAAGGCGTTCTGCAACTGTTTCCGCGCCTTGCCGACGACCGGCGCAAGACGCCCGGGCCGCCGTCGACCCTTACCGCCGGGACCGGCAGCGGAATCGACGCCGGAGCCAACGGCAGAACCGGAAGGAACGCTCAAAGCCCCATCCGCTCAAGCCACAGCTTGGAGTTGTGGATCTCTTCTTCGGTGGGGAGATACTCGGCGGATTCCCACACCCGGTTGAAGCCTTCCATGCCTGCCACGGCCACGACTTCGCGCACGAACTTGGCGCCATCGGTGTACTGGCGCATCTTCGCATCCAGGCCGAGGAGGTTGCGGATGAACTTCTCCACTACGCCGCGGTCCTTGCCGCGCTCGTTGAAGCGCTGGCGGATGGTCTTCACCGAGGGAACGATGCTCGAATCAACGGCATCCATCACCACGTTGGCATGGCCCTCGAGGAGGCTCATGACGGCTGTGATGTGGGACAGGGACGCCTTTTCCTCAGGGTTCTGGAGGAGGTCCAGGATGGCGCCGCGGCCGGGAGTCTTGTCTGAGGGAGTGCGGTCGCGCAGGGACTTGGCCACCGCACCAGCACGCTCCACCAGGGAGTCCATATTGCCCAGGAGGTTGCCGCTGAGCTTCTCGATTTCGTCGAGCATATGGTGCCGGAGCCAGGGCGCGGCCGCGAACTGCACGCGGTGGGTTTGTTCATGCAGGCAGACCCAAAGGCGGAAGTCGTCCGGGTGGACGTTGAGTTCGCGCTCCACGGAAATGATGTTCGGCGCTACGAGCAGGAGCCGGCCACCCGCGGGAGCGTTGGAATCGGGGGCCAGTGCCGCGAAGGGATCGTACTGGCCAAGAACCTTGCTGGAAAGGAATGCGAGTACGGCGCCAAGCTGGGTGCCGGTGATGGCTCCGCTGGCAGCGGCCGCGGCGGGAGTCATGGCCACACCGTTGCGGCTGTCCAGCATCGTCTTCAGCGCGGGCTGGAGCATCACCGCGAAGCTCTGGGTATTGGCTTTGGACCACGAGGCCCGGTCCACCACCAGGACGTGCGAGTCACGCAGGTCCCTGGCAGCCTCCAGACCGGTGATGTCGTGGACGTGCGGGACGGAGATATCCGCGTTGAAGCGCAGGTTTTCCACCGCCTTGCCAATCTCCCCGGCACTAAGCTCCGGACCGGGAGGGGCAAGCCGGGCAGCCGTAGAGGCGGCCAGGTCCCAATTGATCAGGGACGGGGCCCCTGCTGACGAATCGCGGGCAGATGACACCATACGGACCATCACACCACACGAGGCTGACAGCGGGCTCTTAAGTTCGCTCCGCGCGGAGCATTCAGCCCCGGCAACCGCACGAGGCCAACGCCGACGCCGACCGGTCCATGGCCACCTTGTTGGCAGCAGCCCCCGGTTCAAGGTCGTTGCCGATGAAGGAGAACACCAACAAACGCCCGTCGGCGTCCACCACGTAACCGCTCAAAGCGATCACCGTATTAAGCGTCCCCGTCTTGGCCCGGACCAGACCGGCGCCCTCCGCGGTAGTGGCGTCCACATACCTGTCGTCCAGGGTTCCGGTCAGCCCGGCCACCGGGAACCCGTCAAGCGCGGTGCGCAGAGAGAGGTCCGGTCCGCTGGTGATCGCACGGACCACCTCGGCGAACTGGCGGGCACTGACCTGGTTTTCCAACGCCAGTCCGGAGGCGTCGGCCAACTGCATCGAACCGGTGGCGATCCCCAACTCCCCCAGCCGTTGCCGCACGGCCGCAGTGGCGCCGTCGTACGTGGCCTTTTGACTGGAAGCCAAGGCGGTCATCCGCCCCAGCGCCTCGGCGAGGAAGTTGTCCGAGGACTCGAGCATGAGGTCCACCTGCTCGCTGACTGTGGCCGATTCCGCGGCCGCCAGCACCTTGGCGGGGAGACCCTTGCCGCGTTCGACGCCGGGACTCACCGCAACGCCGGCAGCCGCCAGCTGTTCGGCGAACGCCTGGGCGGTAGTGACGGCGGAATCCTGAGGGCGCGGACCTGTCAAGACATCCGGAGCGTAGCGGCCTGAGTTCAGCGCGAGGGAAAACAACGGTGCTGTCTCGCCGGCGGCGACGTCGTCCAGGCTCCACGCAGGGTTAAGGGGTGCGCCGGCGAAGAGTGAGTCGTCCACTTGCACGGTGACCGGTCCCTTGATGCCGGCCGCAGCCAAAGCCGCCGCAGTATCCGAGGCCAGCGAAGCGAGACCGGCGCGCCCAAGAACAGCAGCCGGATCCGATGATGAAGCACCCAGCAGGACGTCCCCTCCCCCGGTCAATACCACTGTTGAGGGGTCCTCGGAAGCGAGCACCCGCGTGGTGAAGCGGGACTCCGGACCGAGGGCTTTCAGCGCAGCCACGGCGGTCAGCAACTTCATATTGGAGGCAGGGATCCGGTTGGCGTCGGCGTCGCGGTCAAAGAGGACCTTGCCGGTGGAAGCGTCCATCACCATGCCACTGATACTGCCTCCGCCGGCCGGTTTCAGCGTGGCATCAAGCTGCCGGGCAACTTCAGCGGGGATTGGAAGGGGAGCATCGGGATTCAGGGGAAGCACTCCGCTGACGTCAGCCAAGCGGTCTGGCTCCTGCTGCCAGGCGGGCACCGGGGGTGACGGCTTGGGCATGCTCAGCAGGCCCGGCACCATACCGGCTACCACCACGGCACCGAGGCACAGCAGGACTCCAGCCAACAGCACCGGCCATTTCAAGCGCCCCCACGCCGAAGATACCCAGCGGGCACCCCCGTTTTTAACGCCCATCATGTAAGTTGCTTGGTCCTGTCAGTCCTGAAATGTCCCCGCCGGTTCAAGAAACCCGGGCCTCTCGCTATATCCTCAATAGTAGTCGGCGGCACCGGCTGCCCTTTTGCCTGCCGCCAGCCCCGGGCTGAGCAGCCTGCCTGAGGCACCGTCACCCGTGACGGCCGCTTCGGCGGAGCGACGCCCCACCCACACCCGTCAAGGAGCATTCCATGAAGCACGACGTGACCATCGAGATCCCCAAGGGATCGCGCGTCAAGTACGAAGTTGACCACGAAACCGGCCGTGTCCGCCTGGACCGCGTCCTGTTCACCTCCATGCAGTACCCCACGCACTACGGTTTCTTCGAGAACACCCTGGGCGAAGACGGCGATCCGCTGGACGCACTGGTGCTCCTGCAGGACTTCGACCTCCACCCGGGCGTCATTGTTGAATCCCGCCCCATCGGCGTCTTCAACATGACCGACGACGGCGGCGGCGACGCCAAGGTCCTCTGCGTCCCCGTTGACGCACGCTTCGACCACATCCAGGAAGTCAGCGACGTCAGCGAATTCCTGATCAAGGAAATCGAGCACTTCTTCACGCGCTACAAGGACCTGGAGCCCGGCAAGTGGGTCAAGGCCGAGGGCTGGGGCGACCGCGCCGCTGCCGAAGCCGAGCTGGAAGCCTCCATCAAGCGCTACGTTCCGGCAGCACACTAGTCCTCCCCCTACTGAGTCGCGGTTAAGCGCGTTTGACCGCTCAAAACGCGCACTGGTGCGACTCAGTTGGGTCCCGACGGCGGCTGGTACGGTTCCCCGCGAACCGCACCGGCCGCCGTCGTTCTTTAACGTCTTCTGCCCGCGTTGTGCACATGGGCATGTCTCCCCATCGCGGTAACCCACGGGTCCGCTTAGGCTGGGACGAGACTTTTCGATGCCTTACACAGGGGGTTCATATGGCTGGGTTCTACGGCGCGGACATCACGCAGCTTCGCAGTCTGGCCGGCGTGATGGGCAAAGCTGCCGACGCCATCAGCCTGCAAAGCACGCAGTTGTCCAATGCCATCAATTCCACAACAGCTTGGCAGGGCCGGGACGCAACGGTGTTCAAGGGCGATTGGAACTCCCAGCATCGGCAGAGCCTGGTCAAGGCCGCCAATATGCTGCGCGAGAATGCCAGCCAGCTCAAGAAGCACGCCAACCAGCAGGAGTTCGCCAGCCACAATGATGGTTCGGGCTCGTCGGTGGGTGTCCTCAAGGACGTCTATGACACCGCGATGGGCGTCAAGGGGTTGGCCGCCCCGTTGTGGACTGCCTACAAATACCTCAAGCTTGGCAATGCGGAATGGGTGAAGACCCGCGAGGTCCTGACCAACTGGCGGGCCGGCGGAACGGTTGTCCGCGACGCCATGACCGCGCTGCGGAACGGTGAGAAAGTCACTGACGTCCTCACCGACCTCAAAGCCAACATCCCTTACAGCCAGGCGTTCCAGGATGCCAGCAAGTTCTCCAAGGGCCTCCGCGTGGCCGGAGCGCTGGCGGCACCGCTGAACATCGTGGGCGGAATCAGCGACATGATCAACCCCCAGCACGATGGCTGGCGCGGCACTGGCGACCGCGTTGCCGGTGGCCTGTCCGTGGTGGGTGGCGTAGGCAGCATCATGCTCATGACAGCAGGCGGCGCGGCCCTGCTGGGGCCCATCGGCGCTCCGATCGTGATCGGTGCGGGCATCGTCGCCGGCGCTTGGGCGCTGGGCAACCTCGTAGCTGACAACTGGGACTCCATCAGCAACTTCGCACGCAACCCTGGCAGCTACATCGCCGATGGTGCCAAGGAGGTGGCGGGCTTCGCCAAGGACGTAGGCAGTAAGGTGGCAGACGGGGTCAGTGACGCCGCCAAGTCAGTCGGAAACTTTGTCGGAGGGATATTCGGATGACCACCAGCACCATGAAATGGACCCAGCGGGACATCGAGGCCGCAGCCAAAGTCCTGGCCTCGGCCAGCGCAGTAGGCGCGCCCTTGCCTACGCTGACCGATGAAGAAGTTGTAGCCCTGGACGGCGTTCAGCACGAACAGCTGGTGGCCCTGCCGTGGCTTTCGGCCCAGGACGCCAGCAAGGAACTGATGTGCGCCATCGCCTTGCGTGGCCTGCTCGCCAAGGAAATCGTGTATCCGGTGGTCTTCGAGGGCGAGACCGAACCGTCCCGCCTGCACGCCACGGAAGAAATCACCGGCGCCCTCACCCTGCGCCGCAGCGGCAGCAGCGTTGTCTCGGTGGAACGCACCGTGTCCACCGGCAAGCGTTGGCTCTACGGCTACCTTCATGACGAAGGTGTCCTGCTCGAGGAAGTGGACGAAAGCGGCTTGCACGGCTTCACCGTGGTCACCCGCGACCAACTGGTTCCGCGCCTGGCGGAATTCGTGGACCCCCAGCAGGCTGCCGCCCGCGACACCGAACCTGCCCTTTACACGGAAGCCCAGTTCGAGGCGCACGCCGCCACCGCCTTGGCCGACACCCAGGCCGCAAGCAACGTAGTGGCCTTCAACTCCACAACCAACGAATTCCCCACGGTCACCGTTTACACCGGCCCGTCCGGCGTCCACGTGCTCACCCCGCGCGTGGAGGGCTCGCCTGAATCCGGCCCGGAGCAGGCAGAATCCGTAACGTTCGAGCTGCAGGAAACCTCCGCGGCATCGTTGGCCCGCGTCCTGGGCGGACTCGCCGGGCTGGCCTGATTCTCTGCACCCAAGCCGCACACCGCCGTCGAGCTGAAAGTCCCTCATGAGCACTTCGAAGTCCATCACCCTCACTGGGATGCTTGACCCTGTCAACGGCCGCCCCGTTCGACGCCATCCTGACACCGGCGCGTACTTCGTCAAGGCTTCGGGCAGTGCCCACTTCTGGGGTCGTGTCCTGGATGCAGTCGTCTTCCTTGTGGGCTACGCGATCCTGGCGGCGGTTGCCGCGGTGATCCGTGAGTCCATGATGAACAGCGGCTCGGCACTCGGATACAACGACGGTGTGTGGCTGACCCTCTACGTTGTCCTGTGGTTCGTGGGCCTGTTGGTCTACGGAATGATCTGGGGAACCGTGGGCAGCGTGGGCGACGCCGCTGCGGGCATGCGCTCGGTGCGGATCAAGAACGGCACGACGGCGGGCGCCTGGTTGGGTGGATGGCGGGCCATCTGCTGGTCCTTCTTTCCGTTCTTCGTGGTGATGCTCATCGCCTCCGCCGTCAGTGGTGGCGGAGACGACACCTGGGATCCGAAGTTCGCCGCTATCGATCGCCGCTCCGGCATTGCGCAGGGCCAGCCGCCCGTTCCGGACCCCAAGGTCGCTGCCGCCGAACAAGCCGCTGCGGCTGATCAGCAGAACCTGCCCAACCTCTATGGCCAGCGCCCGGATGCACGGCCGTAACTGGCTGGTCCGCCGTGTTGAGCGCAAGCTCGCCCCTGAACTGGGACAGCTCCGCTGTGTAGCGTCCTCCTGGCACATCTACTGGAAGGTCCTCATCCCTTGCCTCGTGGTGGGGTTCATTTTTGGGGCCATCGCAGAGTTTGTCAGCCCCATCCGGTCCACCCGGGAAGCCGAGCACTTCAACGATCCCGCGTTCTTTGTGCTGACCAGCATCCTGACGGGTCTGGTGCTGTGGTCCATGACGCTTCTGGGCAGCTTCCGGAAACTGCTGGTGTTCGACGGCGGAATGGTCGCCAAGTACACGCAGAAACAGACCCTCGTGGTGATTCCCTGGGCCGACATCACGCCCGGAACCATCAAAGCCGTGACCACGGCCGACGGCACTGATCCGGACCGCCGATTGGTGGCACGCCGGAAGATTTCCCTGGGAGCCGGAGGCCGGAGCGCCGTGGTTTTCCAGGCCCGCGACATGTTCTGGGTCTTCGCTTCGAACCAGGATCCCGCCCCGTTGGTCCTGGCCATCCACGGGGCCATGAATGATGCAGGAATACCCGGTGCCGCGCGGGCAGCGGCAGGTGCGCTGCCCGCCGTCGTACTTACCGGGCGGATGGCGCTGGACTGACCGGCCTGACTGAACAATGGGCGAAATTTGCCCTTGCAGACCGTCTACCAGCCGGTAGCATGTGATCCACTATGTTCACTCTCACCATCAACCAACGCGACAGCCGCCGCGACGGCGACCTTGTGCCGCAGCTGCTCAAGGACCTGCGGCACATTCCTGCGCGGCTCGACTTTGACCGCTCGGTTGAAGATGAGGTGCAGGGCATCGTCGAATCGGGCCACCAGGCCGTGGAGACTGCCCTGATCGCGCTCCGGTCCAGCCAGTGGTACGTAGGAATCGGCGTAGGACCCATCAATGAGCCGCTGCCCAACCTGGTGAAGGACGCGTCAGGCCACGGCTTGGTGTACGCGCGCCGGGCCGTCGACAGGCTGCGCAACGGCAAAGAGCGGATCCCCGTGGCCGTGGACGGACCATTGAGCGCGTTGGCTGCAGAGGCCGAGGCAGTCCTGCGGCTCCTGGGACACATCGTCCAACACCGCAGCGCAGCGGAATGGCGGGTCCTTGACCTGCTCACACCGGGGGTCCGAGGACAGCAAAAGGCCGTGGCCCAGGAGCTGGGCATCACCACGCAGGCGGTCAGCAAGGCCCTGGCCCGTGCGCAGTGGTCCGAGGAACACGCCGCCCGGCCCGCCGCAGCCCGGCTTCTGCACCTGATCCTGGAAGTGCGCTGATAGGTTCATCACCGGCGGGGCCTTGGGCCGCGCTAGCATAGGTCCCACCACGTCTGACAGCGTTCAGCCGCGTGCCTGACCAGGAGGGCCTATGCCGTACACCGTTGACTTCGAGAATGTCTCTACTGTCGGTTTGGAATCGTCCCCCATGGCCGAGGCTGCCGCAGGATTGCGCGCCAACGAGGCCCGCTATTTCCGCAACAAGTACAAGCACGTCTTCACCGTGAGCCCGGCAGAAGAGCTTCCGGCAGTGGTGGATCGAGTGAGCCGGATCCTGCGCGAAGAACGCGACATCGTCATTGAGTCCCGCCCGCTGGAGGCCACGGCCTTCCAGGTTGAAGACCTCCACATGGCCTACGTCTTCTTTGAGTCAGGACTGTCCGTCAACGTGATGTACAGCCTCGAGGACGGGAAAAGGGCAGTGGGGTTCAAGCTGTCCGACGGGATGGAGATCCCCGCCGAGTTGGAAGCAAAGTTCAAGTTTGCCCGGCAAAAATCAAAGCTCGCCGGAGTGATCCGGGGCTCCTACTTTGTCATCAAGGGTGAGTACCCTCCTACTCCTGCCCAGACGCAGGACTGACCCAACTGAGTCGCAGTTAACGCCGTTTTGAGGGCTCAAAAAGGCATTAACTGCGACTCAGTTGGGTCAGCGGGGGAACTTACTGGTTGCTGATGTTGTCCTTGGCTGTGCCGGCGCGGTCCTGGACATCAGCTGCCGCTGCCTGGCCTTCGTCCTTGACGTTGGCGGCGGCTTCCGTGGCGCTGTCCTTGACGTTCTGCATGGCGTCCTGGGCAGGCTCGCGCAGGTGCTCGGCGACTTCCTGGGCCGCGTGGCTCAGTTCGTCGGTCAGGGGCTGGGCCGCTTCCTTGACGGCTTGGGCGGCTTCGCGCTCCTTGTCCGAGGCCGGAAACAGCGAGGACACCAGCAAGCCTGCGCCGAACGCCATCAGACCGGCAGCGATCGGGCTGCCCTGGGCCTTCCGTGTGATCACCTGCGGGGCATCGCCGATGTCCGAAGCAATTCCCGAAACGGCATCCTGTGCATGGTGGGCTGCGTTTCCGGCCCTGTCCTGCACGTCGTCACGGGCGCCGAAGACGGCCGTCTTGATCTTGTCTACCCTGCGATTGACGATGTGCGACGGCGTGACTTTGTCCGCTACAGCGTCCACGTTGGTGCTGAGCCGCCTGCGGGTTTCTTCGATATCGGCGCGCAGTGCGTCGGGGTTCTGCGTCATCGTGTCTCCTCAGTATTTGGTTTCAGAGCGGGGGGTATTTCCTTGACGGTCTCAGCGGTCCGCGGCATGCCCTTGATGGCGTTCAGCTCCTTGCGGCCAATCGTGGCCAGGATCGCCGCGATGATTCCCCAGATGACCGCAACAATCACTGCGGACCAGCCGAGGCCGACCAGCTGCCCCAAAGCCCACCAGAGTGCGATGGACAGGAACAGCACGGTGATATGGCCGGCCCATGCGGCCCCGGCCAACATTCCGGCACCCTTGCCGGCCTTGGTGGCGGACTCTTTGAGTTCCACCTTGGCCAGTTCCACTTCCTGGCGCATCAACGTGGACACATCACGCGTCAGGTCGCTCAGGAGCTCACCAAGGGGAAGGGTCTCCGCCTTCACGTGGGCTTCTGTGGGAGGCAGATCGGTGGGACTGCTCATCGGTGACCTCCATACTGGGGGTCGTCCGGATCAAGGGGGCTCTCCGGGTCAATCGGTCCTGCCAACGGATCACCCTGGGCCTTGACCCCACCTGCGTCGACTTCGGGGTAAGGGAGCGTGGATCCGTCGTACCCACCGGTGGTTCCGGCGTCATAGCCCGTAGCTGCGCCTCCTGCAGCTACCCCGGTGGTGGTGGCCGAACCATATCCTGCAGTGGTTGCCGTCGGTCCAGGGAGGTCCACTGCTGGAGGTGTTACCGCGCCGCCCTGAGTTGGGTAGTAAACGGCACGGGGCGTCTCCGTGGTGGCCGGCGTGCCGCTTGCGGAGGCTTCGTCGGAGGCGTTGCCTGCCATGCCTCGGCCGAGGCGACCGGCGAGGACACCGGCTCCAGCTGCCAGCAGGAGGAAGGCTCCGGGCTTACGACGTGCGAAACCCTTGACTTCATCCAGCAGCGAGCCGGGATCGCGGCCTTCCAACCACTGGGCAACGGCGGAGGAGCGTTGTGCTGCCTGCTGGACCAGATCCGTAGCGACGCCACCGTTTTGGCTCGAATTTGCCATGGTGGACAGTTCATCGGAGATGGAACGCAAGCCTTCGGCAACACGCTGCTGCTGGACCTGGGCTTGGTCCGTCAGTTCACCCTTGGTCTGCGTCAACAGTTGGCGGGCATTGACTTTGACTTCGTGGGCCACGTGTCCGGCCTCGGACTTGGCGGTGTCCACGACTCCGCCGGCGGCGTCGCTGACGGCGCCTGCCACTCCCGCAGCTTCCTCCTTGGCAGCATCCACCTTGCCGGACGTGCCAGAAGTGCCGGACGTGCCAGAAGTGCCGGACGTGCCTGAAGTGCCGGAATAGTCGGAACCGGTTCCCGAGCCAGCGGGGGTTCCACTGATTCCCCTGGTTCCCGCAGTTTGGGTCTCAACGTCGGCCGAGTCCAAGTAGTTTCCCGTGAACGGTTCGGTGCCTGCATGGGCACCGGTGTTTGGCGCCGCGAAGCTTCCGTCCTGCGGCGATTTGCTCTCAGTCATTATCGCTCTCTTTCCACAGTTGGCAGGCTGCGGACAGCAGCCGGGATAGTAAGTATCGTTACTATCAATGGGTGTGTACCCGCTTGCTGCGGTTCTAATCACCCCATCGAACGAATTGATGTCCCTGCTCACGTTCTGCACTTTCCGCTCGACAGCCGGGACCATACCTGCGAATGTTGGGGTGATGAGCCAACTGCCCACGAGGCGACGGCTGATTCCCGCGCTTCGAAAAACTGTCACCCGCCACCGACTCCTGTTTGCTGCCAAAACGGCCGTTGCAGCAGGCCTCGCTTGGTACCTCGCTCCCTTCATGCCCGGCCCTGCAGCTGCGTATCCGTACTATGCGCCGCTGGGCGCCTTGGTCAGCATGCACCCCACCGTGGCCGACTCCGCCAAACATGGGCTCCAGAGCCTGGTGGGGCTGGTACTGGGCATCGGCATGGCCTTCGCCATCACCACTGTCGCCGCTCCTACTGCCCTGGCTGTTGCCGTGGTGGTGGGCCTTGGCGTGCTCATCGGCGGCCTTCCCCGGCTTGGCACTGCGTCCGAATGGATTCCCATGGCGGCGTTGTTCGTCCTGGTGCTGGGCGACTCCAACGCGGAGGGGTTCTCCTTCGCCTACGTCCTCCAAATGGCCTTGGGCGTCACCGTTGGATTCGCGGTGAACTGGCTGATCTTCCCGCCCCTGCACCTGGACGACATCGATCCCGCCATCGCCGGACACCAAGGCGCTTTGTCCCGCCAACTCAAGGACATGGCCAAGGCCATGGAAGAGTCCTGGCCGCCCAACCACGAGGCCTGGGCCAGCCGCAGCGACGAACTCTCGCTCACAGCAGCCGCCGTGCGGACTGCGGTGCACCAAGCTGAACTGAGCGCCAAAGCGAACCCCAGGTCCCGTCGTCGTGCAACCCGCCTGCCCAGCGACCTCGCCGGGCTGCGAACCCTTGAACGGCTCACGTTCCACGTCCAGGACATCACCGACGTCTTGGCCAGCGCCATCTGGGAGGAGGGCGCGGGGACGGTCATCCCGGACGCCGTGGTGGCCCCGCTCTCGGAAGCCCTGGAATCCGTAGCGGCTGTAGTGGACCACTGGCGGGACGCCGAGAATGGTGAGCTGGCCAACCGACTGGCACGGGCGAAGGACAGCATCGGCGTCCTCAGCGATGCCGTGGCAGAGGCCGCCGCTGACCAATCCCCAGTGAACGCTCCGGCTTCGGTAGCCATGAGCCTGCGACGGATCCTGACCGTGGTGTTGTCCTCCGAATAACGGCTAGCGCGGTTCCAGCGGAGGCGAGCCCTTCCGGCCCTTTCCTGCACCGATCCCGTCCAGCATTTCCGCCAGCGACTCCAGCGAGGAGTGCTTGGGAGACCAGCCCAACAGAGCGTGCGCCCGGGCCGTATCCATGATGGGGGCGTTGGCCGCCATGTCCACCCATCCGCCGTCGGTCACCTGCAGCCGGAGCCTCCAACTGACCTCGACGACGGCGCGGAGCACCGGCAGCGGAAACGGCATGACCCGCCGGGCGTTGAGAATCCACGCCAAGGCGTTGGGGTCGATGACCGGCTCGGCGGCGATGTTGAAAGCACCTTCCGCCTTGCGCTCCAGCACTCGCCAGTAGGCATCAGCGACGTCGGCCGTGTGGGCGGCTTGGAACACCATCTCCTTGGGGATGGGGAGGAACGGCAGCCAAGGCTTACGCGGAACCAGCCGGGGCAGAACCCGGCCCAGGAAGTAGCGGCCAACCTCGCTGCCGCCACCGGCACTGAACATCAGCGCCGGACGGAGCCGTGCCACCACTACGTCCGGGTTCTCCTTGGCAAAACCGTCCAGGAGCCTTTCCTGCGCTGCCTTGTCAGCGCTGTAATGCGAGCTGCTGATCCCGTCTGTGGGCCAGTCTTCCTTGGTCCGTTGGTCTTTGGGTGCAGGCGAATACGCGCCCACGGACGATGCGCACACGACGTGTCCCACTCCGGCTTTGCGCGCGGCTGCCAGCACGTGGGCAGTCCCGGCCACGTTGGTCCGACGAAGCATCTCCCGGTTGTGGTTCGGTTGGATGAGCCAGGCCAGATGAACCACGGCATCCGCTCCTGCCAAAGATGCTTCCAGCGCGGGCTGATCCCCGGCGGCGCTGATGTCCAAGGTGTGCCACTCCACACCGTGATAGGGAGCTGCGTCCGGATCCGGTTGCCGGCGGACGACACCCACGAGTTCCAGGTCCGCGCCTTCTTCAGACCGTGCTTTCTGGAGCCGCTTCAGCAGTTCCGTGCCGCCGTGCCCTGTTGCACCGATGATCACAATACGCATGATGATTCCTTAGGCCTGCGGGGTTTCGCCCGTGGAACGGATGCGTTCCAGGACTGCTGTGGTGGAGTGTTCCGGCACGTAATCCAGGATTGTCACGATGCCGCCGTACCGCTCCACGGCTTCGGTTTCCTGCAGCATTTCCGGCGTATAGTCGCCGCCTTTGGCATAAACGTCCGGCCGCAGGAGTTCGATGAGCGGTATGGGCGTAGGGGTCTCGAACACGGTGACATGGTCCACGCAGCTCAGTGCGGCGATGACTGCTGCGCGGTCGGCCTCGTGGTTGACCGGCCGGTCCGGACCTTTGAGCTTTCGCACGGACGAATCGCTGTTCAGCGCCACCACCAACACGTCGCCCAACTGCTTGGCCTGGTTGAGGTAGCGGGTGTGGCCGCGGTGAAGGACATCGAAGCACCCATTGGTCAGCACAATCCGCTTACCCTCCCGGCGATGCTCCTCCACCTGCCTCGCCAACTCCGCGTCCGTTAGTGCTGTATCAGCGAACCCTTGGAGGTGTTTGGCCAGCTCGTCAGTGGTGCAGACGGAAGTACCTGGCCGGTGCACCACGACATCGGCCGCGGCTTGGGCCAGATCCACGCTGGTGGTCAGCGGCAGTCCGGCCGCCCGGGCAATAGTCAAAGCCGCCACGAACGTGTCGCCGGCGCCAGAAGCCTGCTTTTCTGCTTGCGGCCGCGCCCACGTCCGGTGGGTGGCCGGCTTTGAGGAATCGCCGGTGGGCCGGATGGTCAGGGTCCCCTCCCGGTCCAACGTCACGACGACGGCGGCCGCACCTGAGGTGCGGAGGAGCTGGTCCGCGTGGGCTTCCACGAAGGGGCACCTGGCAGCACCCCCGGGATACTCTGTCCCCAACAGCCTGGCCGCTTCCTGCGCATTTGGTGTGGCGAGGTCAGGCTGGAGGCTTGCCCAGCGTCCCGGATAATGGGCATCCACCACCACCAGGGTGTCCTGCCGGGCAGTGGCAGCTCCGGCTTCCGCGGGATCCGTCGTGTGGCTCCGAGGACCCAAGTGCTCAAAAATTGCGTCCCGCACCTCACCTTCCATTGCCCCTGCCCCGTAGTCGCAGAGCACTACAGCTGACGAGCCGCGGAGTGCTTCGGGGATGGCTGCGGCCACCTGTCGGAGGCCAACTGCGGGGACCTCGTCCGCGGCGTCGTCCAGGCGCAGCATCACCTGCCCGCCACTGCTCACACGGAATTTGGTGGTGGTGGTCATGTCCGCATGGGACACGACATGCGAGACGTCCACTCCTGCGGACTTGAGCTGCTCAAGGAGCGTGCGGCCTCCTGAGTCCTCTCCCACGATTGACACGAAACGAACGTTCGCCCCCATCGCGGCGAGGTTCATCGCAGTATTTGCCGCACCTCCGGGAGCGAAGTCACGGCGTTGGACCTGAACCACAGGCGCCGGGGCTTCACGGCAGAACCGCTCAATGGTGCCATCCCACCAGCCGTCGAGGATGGAGTCGCCGATGACCGTTACAACAGGACGGGACTCAGCCAAACGGCCTGGCAACCAGTCAGCCAGGCCCTCTTGATTCGCCAGGCCCTTTTGATTTACCTTGCCGTCTTGATTGGGCCGACCCTCTTGATTGGATAGGCGTGCCATGGGGTACCTTCCGATTGGGGCTTACAGTTTCCTGTTCCCCTCAGGTACCCCGAGCCGCGGGCTTCACACGCCGGACCCGGGAGATTCCGCCCGGGAGTTTCTGCTCGGAATCGAAGTGCCGGGAGAACCAGCCCGCCGTCTTGCCCGCGAAAGGAATCATCCATGGAGAAACCGCTGACGACTCCAAGCCCCGGGGTGGGTCCAGTCCTGGAGAAGTTCAGCGACGTCCAGCGGATTGCGGTCCTCAGGGGCGGTGGCCTGGGCGACCTGATGTACCTCTACCCGGCCCTTCACGCCGTGAAGAACGCGTACCCCGACGCCACCATCACGCTTCTGGGCACGCCGATCCACGCGGCAGTGGTGGCTGCGGCGGAAGGTCCGGTTGACGCCGTCGAGATGCTGCCCGTGGCACGCGGCGTCCACGACGGTCCCCGCAACGGCGAGCGCTTTGAGGACGATGCTGAGGACCTCGCGGCGCAGGAGGCGTTCTTCGGCGCGATGCGGTCCAGGGAATTCGATGTTGCGTTTCAAATGCACGGTGGCGGACGGTTTTCCAACCCGTTCCTGCTTCGTCTTGGTGCGCGGCACACCGTGGGCACGCGCACCAAGGACGCGGTGCCGTTGGAGCGGAACCTTGATTACGTCTACTACCAGAATGAACCGGACCGCTGGCTGGAGGTTGCGGGTCTCGCCGGAGCTCCGGGCACCTTCTCCCCTCCCTTGTGCCCCAGGCCTGAGCATCGGCAGAACATGGCGGGATTGCGGGATCCGCAGCGAACATCGCTGGTAGTGGTCCACCCGGGTGCCACCGATCCCCGGAGGCGATGGCCGGCGTCGTATTTTGCTGAAGCCGCGGCGGGGTTGGCGCGGGAAGGGGCCCAGGTGCTGATCGTGGGCGACCACACCGAGAAGGCGTTGGCGCAGGAAGTAGCGGAAGCGGCGGTTCGCCAACTTCCTGGGGGTGGCAGGAACGCCGTCCGGTCCGTGGCCGGCGAGCTGGACATTGGAGATTTGGCTGCGCTGCTGTGGGAGGCAACGGTGATGCTCGCCAGCGACAGCGGTCCCCGGCACTTGGCACAGGCGTTGGGGACACCCACGGTGGGGATCTTCTGGGTGGGAAACGTGCTCAATGCGGGGCCTCGTGGCAGGAGTCTGCACCGCGTCCGGATGTCGTGGGCTACGGAGTGCCCCACATGCGGAGCTGACGTCACCCAGGTGGGATGGACCGCGCCGTACTGCGGCCACGACGACACCCTCATCAGGGGCATCGCCGTGACCGACGTTGTTCAGGACGTGCTGGACCTTACGGCCACGAGCCTTCTTCTGCGGGGCAGATAAGGAGTTCGCGGACCTCGCTGCCGAACGGCTGGGAGAGGGCGAACACCACTGCTTGCGCCACGTTGGCGGGATCGTTGAGCTTGGAGTCGTCCTGCGGCTTGTATTGTTCGTCGCGGTCGTCAAAGAAGTGGGTCTTCATGCCACCGGGGATGATGGTGGTGACGCCGATGACTCCCCCGGTTTCGGCGGCCAAGGCACGGCTGAAGCCAATGACACCGAACTTCGAGGCGCAGTACGCCGTGGCATCCGGCAGCGCCCGAAGTCCCAGCGTGGAGGCGATGGTGATGGCCCGTCCGCGGGATCCCTTCAGGTACGGCAACGCCGCACGGACCACGGAAACCGTGCCCAGGAGGTTCACTCCAATGACCTTTTCCCATTCTTCCGCCGGGACGTCGCCCAATTTGCCGCAGCGATCAATGCCGGCGGCAGTGACCACTCCGTCCAGGCCGCCCATAGTTTCGGCAGCCTCCTTGACGGCAGCTTCCACTGCTTCACGGTTGGAGACGTCCACTTCCAGTGCTTTGGCCCCGGTCACGTTGCTGACATCGCGGTCGAAGACGAAGGGCGTGCCCCCGGCGTCGCGGATGGCCTCCACGATCGCAGCGCCAAGGCCGGAGCCGCCTCCAGTGACGATGACGCGACCAGGTGTTTGCGTGTTCATGCGGTTCCTCTCGGTTGATCGTGCTTGGTTGGCTTGGGTGACGTTGTCAGCTGACTTTGGCCAGTGCTGCAGCCAGGCCGCTGGTGGAGCGTGCCGGATGGAAGGGCACAGTGACGCAGCGCCCTCCCCAACCTGCCACCAAGCGGGCTTCCGGCAATTCTTCGGGGGTGTAGTCGCCTCCCTTGACCCAGATATCGGGCCGTATTTCCGTGAGGCAGGCCTCGGGGGTGTCCTCGTCGAAGACCATCACGGCGTCAACGCATTCGAGAGCCAGCAACAACTCCGCGCGGTCCTCCGCGCTGACGATTGGCCGGTGCGCGCCTTTGATCCGCCTGACCGATTCATCGGAATTCAGGCACACGATCAGGCAATCACCCATGCTGCGCGCGGCAGCCAAGGTGCGGGCGTGGCCGGCATGGAGAAGGTCGAAGCAGCCGCCGGTTGCCACCACCGTGCCGCCCCTGGACCGCAAGGCCCGAGCCAGTTGGACGCCGTCCGGGTCAAGGTCGCCGGCGCCCACCAGTTCCAGGCCCTTCAGTTCGACGACGGGACCGGGTTCGACGACGGGACTCACCTCAGGCGCTTCATCCGATGCCGCCGCTTCGGTCACCACCGTCAGCGATGCCGCTCCGCCCGCTGCCAGGAATGCGGACGCATCCTCCACTGCCCGCGCGGCGGCCTGCTCGAGGTCCAACCCAAGCCCCAAGTGCACGGCAAGGCTGCCGGCCAGTCGGTCGCCGGCTCCGCAGGGGTCACTGACATTGGTTCTGGGGGCGGGGATACCCAGCGCCGCACCAGCTGACAGCAAGAGCGCCCCGGCTTCGCCTTTGGTCACCAGAACCGCACCACTTCCCCACTTTTCGAGGAGGTACCGGCCTGCTTCTTCGGCACCTGTGGGCGATTCGATCCCGGCGGTTTTCGCCGCCGCCATGGCCTCGGCAAGGTTCGGCGTCACGACGGCGACCCCCGCCACCGGCTCGGAACCGGCAGGATGCGGGTCCCACACCACGGGGACGCGACGTACGGCGAGGGCGAGCGCTGCACGGATCTCCGTGTTGGCGGTGATTCCCCGGCCGTAGTCGGCCACCACAATGGCCTCTGCCGACGCGATGGCTGCAAGCATCTCCCCCGTGCTGGCGGGAACAGGGGCCTGGGCGCACCCTTGGTCGAACCTGACCATGGGATGAGCACCGATCCTCACCCGCGTCTTGGTGGGCGTTGGGGCGAGCGGGACTCCGGCGAGCACCGAGACACCGGACAGTGCGCGCCTGAGGTGGCTGGCGCCGTCGTCATTGGACAGGGCGGTGACCAGCGAAACGCTGTGGCCGTCCTGCGCGAGCACGGTAGCCACCAGTCCAGCGCCACCAGCACGACGCCGGACGTCGGCGACGTCCACCACGGGCACCGGCGCGTCGGGGCTGAGCCGGGTGGCGGTCCCGTTGATGTCGACGTCCAGGAGAACGTCGCCTACCACTGTGATCCTCATGGCTGCCGCGCTCCGAAGGAGTATGGGCCCGAGCCTGCCCGCTTGGCGACCTCGGCATCAAAGGCCCGGCACACGGCATGGATGGCGATGAGATGGCCTTCCTGCGCATTTGCAGAGAGGGCGGCAACGGTGATGGCTTGATCGCAGGAGTCGGCCAGCGGGTTGGGCCCGGCGCCGGTGAGTGCCCACGTGGTGATGCCGCGTTCCTTGGCTGAACGGACGGCTTTGAGCAGGTTGGGGCTGCGTCCGCTGGTGGAGAGCAGGAGGAGGACATCGCCCGAACGGCCATGGGCCCTGACCTGGCGGGCGAAGACTTCCTCATAGCCGTAGTCGTTGGAGAGCGCCGTGACAGCCGAGGACTCGGCGTGGAGGGAGATGGCGGAGAAGGGGGCGCGTTCGTCATCGAACCTGCCCACGAGCTCGGCCGTCAGGTGCTGCGCCTCAGCCGCCGAACCGCCGTTGCCGGCCGCCAGCAGGCGTTGCCCGGCCAGCAGCCGCTTGGCCAGCTCCGTTCCCCACCCGGCTAATAGCCCCGACTGCGAGCGCAGCGACTCCAGCGCGGGCAGGACGTTGTCCAGGTGTTTGGTGACCTCGGCGTGGTGGGTGGAATTACTGGTGTCCGGGGCCCAACGGCTCGGCAACGTGTCAGGGACTTTGATGTTCACTGTGCCGTTCCTTCCAGTGGTTCCAACCCTTCGTCGGCTTGCCGCGACAGCCCGGCAGCCAGGACGGATCGGTAGGCTTTCTCGGTGTCCGCTGCGATCCGTTCCCACGAGTAGCGGGAGCGTGCCCGGAGTGCTCCGGCGCGACCCATGTCCGCCCGCAAGTCCGGATCGCCCAACAGCTTTCCGAGCGCCCCGGCCAGGGCTTCGGGATCACGTGGCGGGACGTGCAGCCCGGTTTTTTGGTCCACCACCGTTTCCCGCAGGCCGCCCACGGCTGCCGCCACCACCGGGACGCCGCACGCCATGGCTTCAAGGGGCACAATGCCGAACGGCTCGTACCAGGGTGCACAGACTACGGCGTCCGCACTCCGGAAGATGCCGGGCATGGCGTCGCGGGGAACTTGGCCCCGCATGGTCACCTTGTCCTCGACGCCCAGCTCTTTCGCCAGGGAGTGGAGCCGTTGGGCCTCCGGGTCTTCCTCGAGGGTCAGCGCGTCACCGGAACCGCCGACAATCAAGAGTTCGACGTCGTTGAAGCCCGCCTCCGCCAGAAGGGGCAGGGCCTGGATGATCAGGTCCACGCCCTTGCGTTGCACAAGGCGTCCCACGCTCAGGATCCGATGCGTGCGGGACCTGGATTCGACGTCGGACGTTCCCGGGAACAGCGTGAGGTCCACGCCACAGGGGGCAATGGAAATTTTGGATTGGCTGATGCCCAGGGCCTTGAGCTCAAAGACCTCGTCCGGGCACGTGGCGATGACCCAGTCCGCAGCGCGCCCAACCCAGGGTTCCAGCCATTCCCTGCCGGGCGGACTGGTGTCGGCAGCACCTTGGTGGCGGCGTTTCACCGAGCCAAGGGCATGGAAGGTCTGCACCACGGGAACGGGATCGGCTGCCCCTGTCCGTCGTGACGCTTGGACTGCAGCGAGTCCGGACATCCAGAAGTGGGCGTGGACGACGTCGGGGATCTGGTCTCCCCAGTCGGCGCAGATCCCGTCGGCCAGCTCCCCCATGTAGGGCAGGAGTTCGTCCTTGGGGATGTGCCTGGGCGGGCCGGCGTCAACGTGAACCACGGTGAGTCCCGGCCCAACCTGCACCTTTGCGGGGAGTTGGGGGTCGTCCCGCCGCGTGTACACCGTGACCTGATGGCCGCGATCTGCCAGGGCTGATGAAAGTGCCGCCACGTGGACGTTCTGTCCTCCGGCGTCAACGCCTCCCAAGGCGGCCAGCGGACTGGCGTGTTCGGAGACCATGGAGATTTTCATGGGTGCGTCCTCTCTATGTCATGGCTGCCGTTTGTGTCTTGGCTGGCCTTGTGGTCCTGGCGGGTGAAAGCCGGTCCGGATTGCGGATGGGCTCCCCGGCGCTTGCCCTGGGGGAGTTCGGCCAGGAGTTCGTCCCAGGCCCGAAGGAACTTGTTCAGCCCATAGCGTTGCAGCGCGGCCTCGCGGGCCCTCATGCCCATGGCGTAGGCGTCGTCGGGGTCGTCCAGTAGCCGCCTGGCGAACTTTTGGAGCTCGTCGACGTCGTTGGAGACCAAGCCTGCCCCGTGCGGAATGGCGCGGCTCGCCTCAGTGGTGGCCAGAGCCAGGACGGGCATGCCAAGGTGCATGGCTTCCAGCAATGCCAAGCCCAGCGAGGTCCAGCGGAGTGGGTGGAGGTAGAGGCGGCAGCGGGCCAGCTCTTGGTGGAGTTGGGGCGCCTGCACGTCGCCGGCGATATGCAGCCGGACCTCGCTCAGCCCGTAGCCCTTGAGATTCAGTGCTCCGGGCAGCGCTTCCGTGCCCATACCGAAGACCCGCAGCGGCCCCACCCCGGCGAACCCGGGCAGAAGATCGGTTCCCGTGACGCGGCCACGCCGGACGGGTTCGTTGACAACCACCCCCATCTCTTCCTGTTCGCCGGTGTACAGGTGCCCGGGGTCGGGGATGCCGTGCTCGATCACGGCGGTGGTTGCCGTCCCCGTGTCCCAGAAGAGCTGGTTGAAATGGGTCACATGGACCACCGGGATGGTGCTCTGGTCCGCCAACGGGTGCAACGTAAACGGGACGTCGCCCTTGGGGGTGTTGTGCTCCAGGTAGACGGCGGGCAGGTCAATGCCCGGGCGGCGGCCCAGGGAACGGGCCACTGCCGCGATCTCCTCGGGCCTCTGCAGGACAACGGCGTCAACGGCGTCAGGGTCCAACGTCTCCAGGTCCACTTCCTGCGCGGCGGCAGGCCACTGACGGCCGCCGCGCCCCAAACCCCACGCGCCGCCGTCGGACGATGCCGGCAACAAGTACTCATGCTGGCCACGGACGAATGCCTCCATCCATCCGCCGTGGACATGCCACACCAGGATCCTCATGGCTTCCAAACCTTTCGTCGGGTGGACAGGGAGGACACGCCCCCCAGGAGCCTTTCAACAGCTTCGACAACCTGCTCCGGGGTTACCGAGCTCAGACAGGGATGGCCGGGAACCGGGCAGAGGCGGGCCCGGGAGTTCTTGCAGTGCGCCTCCTGGTCTCCCAGCAGTTCCAGCGGAACCCCGTAGGGAGCCCATCGGATGGCCGGAACCACCGGGGCGAACAGGCACACCACGGGCGTTCCCACCGCTGCCGCCAGATGGGCGGGGCCGGTATTGCCGGTGACCACGACGGCGGCTCCCGCCAGTACCGCTGCAAGCGTTCGGAGGTTCGTTCCGCCGCCGAGGTTCCGGGCAGAGGGGCCGGCCACTGTTGCTGTCAGTGAGGTTTCGCCCGGGCCGCCCGTGACCACCACCCGGTGGCCATACGCCTCCAGGAGTTCCACGGTTGCTGCGTGGTGCAACGCGGGCCAGGCCCTTGCCGCCGCAGCGGATCCGGGGTGGACCACAATGTACGGTCCTTCATCGGCCAGTTGCTGGGCTACCCCTTCCGGATCCGGGCCGGTGGTGATGCGCAGCTTTCCGTCGTCGCCGTTGGGCAGCTCGTAGCCGCCGGCCCCCGCGATGGTGAGCGCCCGGACCACTTCCGGCTGGTCCTCCGGAAAGTCTTCCCCCGGCTTGAGCCGGACATCCAGCAGGGAGCCTGCGTAGTCCGTGGAAGCACCCGTGATCTTTTCGACGCCCGCCAAGCGAAGGAGCATCGCCAGCGGAAGCGGAGACTGATGGAAAGAGGTGAGGATCACCGCTTCCTGAATCCGTGAACTGCGGACAAAGTCGATCAGTCCGCGGGTCATCTCTTCGGTGACAGGGGGCGCCGGGTTCACTATCCACGGGCACGCCCAGGTGTGTACCTGGGTCACTCCCGGCAGCATCTCCGCCGCGCTGGATCCCTCGGGGCCGCAGAGCAGCATCACATCATTGGGACGGCTGCCGTCGGGCCGACTGCCATTGGCCACGGCGCGCAAAGCCGGTCCTGACAGGAGGACGTCTCCCATGCTGTCCAAGCGGGCTACCAGGACGCGGCTCATACAGGGGCATCCTGTTCGTCCAGGGCCCCGGAGAGCAGGAGCTCCACGGCATGGCCCAGGTCCTGGGCCACGACGGCGGCAGCCTCGATCTCCTCACGCCGGGTGATGTCCGTTGGTACCAACACGGCCCTTGCACCGGCGGCAGCAGCGGCCTCCATGTCGGCACCAATGTCCCCAATGAAGGCGACCTGCCCCGGAGTGATACCCAAGGTGCTGCACGCTCCCAAGATCATTCCAGGCTCAGGTTTGCGGCAAACGCAGCCGTCCTCCGGTCCGTGCGGGCACACTTCCCACACGTCGAACGGACCCAGCATCTGCTCCACCCGTTGATTGACGGAGTGCATTTGCTCCAGCGTCAGCAGCCCACGCGCCACGCCCGACTGGTTGGTCACCACACCGGTGGCCAGTCCAGCCCGGCGAACTTTTTCGAGGGCAGACAAGGCACCGTCCATGGGCCGCACCAGCTGCGGATCGCCGTTGTAGGGCACGTCAACAACCAGTGTTCCATCGCGGTCAAACAGGACCGCCTTCAACGTTCCGGTTCCTCCCATACCCGCAACGTTCCCCAGTTCTCCGAACGCTAAACAGTGAAACGGTGAGAAGTTCGGTGCCGCTAGACTCCTAGCGGGAGGCCACCATGACCACAGCTGAACACACCGATCAACCCCTGTTGCTTGCCCTGCGCGCGCTAAAGCTCGGCGATCTCCTGGTCGCAGTTCCGGCGCTCCGTGGCCTGCACAGGGCCTTTCCCGAACACCGGATCCTGTACGCGGCGCCGGCATGGATTGCCGAGGCCCTGGAGCTGGTGGGTGGCATCCATCACCTGCCCACTCCTGGGCTGGATGATCCTTTGACCGTCCCCCGGGCAACCGTGGACATTGCGGTCAACCTGCACGGAAATGGCCCTGAGAGCCGGCGTCGGATCGAGGAGTTGCAGGCCAACAGGGTGGTTGCGCATGCTTCCGCTGACGCTGACGGCCCTGAGTGGATCACCGGGATCCCCGAACGCGAGCGCTGGACCCGACTGCTGAACTGGCACGGCATCGACGCCGATCCGCTGGACTACCGGTTGAACCGTCCAGCTGTTCGGTCGCCGCGGCCGGGTGCCACCGTGATCCACGTGGGCGCGGCTTATGGCAGCAGGTTGTGGCCCGTTGAGCGGTTCGCGGACGTCGCCGTCCAGCTCGCTGCGGCGGGGCATGAGGTAGTCCTCACGGGAGGCACCTCCGAGCGCGCCCGGGCGGAGGAGACTGCCGCTTTGGCGAAGCTCAAAGGAGCAAACCTCGACGACGGCCTGCTGGCCGGGCGGCAGGGACTCGCCGAATTCGCGGCAACCATCGCCGATGCCCGGCTGGTGGTCTCGGCCGACACCGGCGCGGCACATCTGGCATCCGCCTACGGACGTCCGTCGGTGGTGCTGTTCGGACCGGCGCCCGTCGACGAGTGGGGTCCGCCGCCGGGACCGCACGTGGTGCTCACCGCCGTCGAACTCCGCCGCGGTGACGTGTTCGCTGCCGATCCGGATCCGGCCCTTCTGGCCGTCAGCGTCCGCGACGTTGTGGACGCAGTGGAGCGGCTGGGTTGCTAGCTGGGTCTTTGCCGCTCCCTTCTCAGGGAGCCGTCCCGTCCTGAAGATGGGCTTCTTCGTCCAACAACTGCGTTTGGAGTGACACCAGGATTTTGGACAGCTTGCGCGATACCTGCATTTGCGACATGCCCAGGGCCTCGGCGATGGTGGACTGCGTCTCCTCGCGGTAATAGCGCCGGTACAGGAGGTGTCGGTCCTCCGGGCTCAGTCCCCGGATGGCGTTGCGCAGGGCCAGCACGTCCTCGAGCCGGTCAGTGGGACAGCCGAAAGCTGACAGGGTGCCCTGAAGGCCGTCCCGGCCATCGGATGCCGGGGCGTCCAGGGAATCCGGGCGCTTGCTGGTTCCGGCCATCAGCGCCTCGCGTACCTGGCATGGCTCCAGACTCAGATCCTCGGCTACTTCCTCCGGGGAGGGCGTCCGCTGCAGGGTTTGGGTCAATTCCTCCGTCCGCGCCAGCACCTGGCGCCGGACGTCCTGGATGGTCCGCGGCGGACGGACAAACCAGCAATGGTCGCGGAGATATCGTTTGACCTCCCCGGCGATGGTGGGCGCGGCATAGGCAGGGAAACTGACGCCCTTGGACTCGTCGTAGCCGCGTGCGGCTTTGATGAGGCCCATATACGCCACTTGCCTGACGTCGTCGAGGTCGTGGGTGTGCGCTGAGTATCTTGCGGCGATGGACTTGGCCAGATTGAGGTGGTCCAGGACCAGGCTGTCCTGGAAGCTCTGCCGAATGCTCCCCTCAGGTTTACCTGCGGACGTCATGTTGCGGAGGCCAAGTTGTTGGGTCTGTCCCATGGGGCTTCAATCCTCTGACCGGCTGAATGTGAGCCCACGGCAAGACTCCTTAAAAAGAGAAGCACACTTACTATTAGCTTTCAACGGGTACCGGGAGTTAGTCTCGAAAGGTAGCCAAATCCACGGATCGGAGATCCACATGGAAGACCCACAAGTCGCCGAGACAACCGTGCTGGCCGATGTCCAGGACTTGCTGCTGAGCACGCCTGACGTCGAGGCGTTCCTTGAGGAGTTGGCCCGGCACTCGGCCAGTATGTTCAGCAATCCTGACCACGAGGTCTACTGCGGCATCACCCTCATGCGTCACCGGACAGCCGGCACCGTAGCCAGCAGCAGCGAACGAGCAAGGCAACTGGACGAGGTCCAATACGCGTTTGCCGACGGGCCTTGCCTCCACGCCTGCCGCGAAGGCGCCCAGGTCCACGTCCTTGACTTCGAAAAAGACAACACCTGGCCCGACTACAACGAGGCCATCACCGGCCATGGGCTTCGCTCCGTGCTGGCGGTACCCTTCCCGCTTCCGGACGACACTTCCCGGGCAGGCCTCAACCTGTATTCCGACCGCCCCAATGCCTTCGACCAAGCGGCCGTACAGCGCGCCAACGACTACGTTGAGCAGGCCTCAAAAGGTCTCCAACTGGCTGTTTTGATTGCCCAGCACAGCCAAACCGCCGCCAACCTGCGCGCCGCCATGGAGTCGCGGACCGTGATCGACATCGCCACGGGCATCATCATCGCCCAAAACCGCTGCACCCAGGAGGAGGCAATCGAGCTCATCAAAAAAGCCTCAAGCAACCGGAACGTCAAGCTGCGGGTGGTTGCCCAGGCCATTGTGGAGTCGGCCGGCGGAGGGCCGGTCCATACAGTGTTCAAGTAGGTCTCTTCCGGTACCGAAGGTCCGACACCGGGGGCGTTCAGCCCTGCATCGCGCCGATGATGGCGCCCATGGCCGTGAAAGTCACCACGTTGTAGCTGCCGTTGATGGCGAAAAGTGTCAGGCTTCGGCGCTCGAACAGGTAATTCACGCCCAGCGCTGTTGCTACCCATCCTAAGCCTGCGGCCAGCCCGGCAAAGGTTCCGAACGCGAACCCACCCCGGCCGATGAACGCTGCCAGGAAAAAGGCCATCACCACGGCCAGAAGGAACGAGCCCACAAAGACGCGGGCCGTTCCGGATTTGAGCTGCTCATCACTGACGCCCGCTGCTTTCTGCCACGGTTTGGCGAACAGCAGCGAATACCAGAGCCCACCCACGACGAACGTGGCCAACGCGGCCAGCAGCACAGCGAGCCAATTGATCTGAACGTCCATCAGTGTCCTCTCCAAGGTGACTTCCTGAATGGACAGTACGCCCGGTCAAGCCCGCGGTCTTGTAAAAACCCCGCAGGCTACCCGACGACTTCCTCCAGCGGGACAAACGTGGCGTACTCCGCGCCGTAGCTCTGCACTACCTGAAGGTACTCAGTGGGCGTGAAACCACTGAAGCGCCGGAAGGAACGGATCAGATGGGGCTGGTCGTAGTAGTCGGCCAGGTGAAGGAGTTCCCGGCCCGGGATTGAGCCCATGGGCAGGGCCGCCGCCTGGTTGACGAGCCTGTTGAACCGGCAGACGTCCGAATACGCCTTGGCCGTGGTTCCACAATCCCGCATCATGATGCGCTCCAGCGTGGACGCGCTGATTCCCAATCCCGCAGCCAACACGCCGATTTCAACGTCGCCCTTGGCCAGGGTCTCCACGGCTTGCAGTGTCCGGGCGTCGGCCGTGTACCCCGGCCTGAGCTGAGCTTCCAGGAAAGTTGCCAGGGCCGTGAAGGCCTGTTCAGGCCCTGCACTGATCAGCTGGGTGCGGAGTTCCGAAAAGCCCGGAAAGATGCTTTCAGCGTCCACCACCCGGTTCTGGAATTCCGACGGCGGCCGGTTGGTGAACGCTGCCAGGCCATAGGCAGTCAGGCGGGCACCAACGTTGAAAAGCTGATTCGGGTTTTCACTGATGACATAACTGCGTTGCAGTCCCGCGTAGAAGCCCGTGGAAACTTCGGTTCCACCGGCTTCCGACAGGGTGGCGGCTGTTCCACCCTCAGGCGGGGTGATCAACCGGTATGGGTCAGACAGATTCAGAATCAGGTGCGCCGAAGGTCCGGGGAGGATCTTCTCGTAACGGGCTCGCGGCTGGGCACGGACAAACCACAACTGGGTAACGAACGGCTGCAGTCCGGGCGGCGCGGGGCACTCTTCGTAGAACACAGCCCCAGTCTAGGTATCCCGCCGACCGTTAGTGCGCAATTACAGGAGGCTGCGCAAAACCTGCGCCGCGCCGTCGTCGAGCACTGAAGCGGTGACCTCATCCGCGACGGCGATTACCTCGTCGGGCGCCTGGCCCATGGCAACGCCGCGGCCGGCCCACGTGAGCATTTCGATGTCGTTGCGGCCATCGCCCACGGCAACCGTGTTGGCCTGGTCCGTTCCGAGCTTGTGGCGCAGAACCTCCAAGGCGCTGGCCTTGGTGACGCCCTCGGCAGCGATGTCCAGCCAGGCAGTCCATCCCACCGAGTACGTCACGCCGGAAAGTCCGATGTGCCTGATGGCCTCATTGAACTCGTCCGAAGTGTTCTCGCTGCTGAAGACCACTACGCGGACTGCCGTGGCATCCAGCATGGTCTGGAAGTCGACGCCGATGGACTCAACACCGAAACTGGCGTCCTGGAAGCGCTCGGTAGAGAGGAAGTTTCCGTCCTCGTCCTCCAGCGCGTATTTGGCGTTGGGCAGCCGTTCCCGCAGGGCCTTCAGAGCCGGAGCGGGATCGAAAGTTGCCTTGTGGATGATCTCGTAACCCTTGTCCAGCGAGGGATCCAGTCGAAGTGTCACGCCGCCATTGCAGCAGACCGCGTAGCCTCGCTCGAGGCCGATCTTCTGGATGATGGGAAGCGTCGCGTTGAGCGAGCGACCCGTAGCGATCATGACGTCGTGGCCGCTTGCGACCACAGCCTGGGCGGCGGAGCGAACTCCCTCCGACATGTGGCCATCGTGGTCCACGAGTGTGCCGTCCACGTCCAATGCGACCATGTACTTGTTGGTGTTATTTGGCTGGTCATCGATGCCAGCAACTGGAGTATCAGTCAAAATAGTCATGCTTACAGTAGAGCAGACACCCCCGACACTGAACTAGGACCGGCGCCACAGCTGTGGATTAACGGAGTGTGAATAGTCATTCTGTGGCGCCTGATCAGTGGCCCGGTTAGGTGCTGGCCGTTGATGGCCGATCACTTGGGACTCTCGAGGATCACGAGTTGCCGGGTGGCCCTCGTCATGGCCACGTAGCGGTCTACGGCGCCTTCAATACCCTGGCCGAAGCCCTCCGGATCGATGAGGACCACGAGGTCGAACTCCAGGCCCTTTGCCAGCTCAGGAGTGAGCCGGCTGACGCGGACACGGTTGGCCGCAGCCGTGGTCATGGCATCCGGCAGGCCCACGACGCAGGCCGTTCCCTCCGGGTTTTCAGCAAGCCAGGAGTCCAGGACCGGCTGTAGTTCCCGCACTGTTCCGTGGCGCACTGGAAGGCCGGTGCTGCGGACCGAAGTAGGCACGTTGGCATCCGGGAGTGCCTGGCGGATGACCGGTTCAGCCTCTGCCATGACCTCCTCCGGTGTGCGGTAGTTGATGCTGAGACTGGCCACGTTGACGGCGCCCAGGCCAACACGTTCCAGACGTTCTTCCCATGATTCCGTGAACCCGTGCCTGGCTTGGGCCCGGTCCCCCACCACCGTGAAACTCCGCGAGGGGCATCGCAGCAACAACATCCTCCACTCTGCGTCAGTCAGCTCCTGGGCTTCATCCACCACGATGTGCGCGAACGGTCCCGCAAGAACATCGGGATCGGCTGACTCCAAGGCGCCCTCCTCCACGAGCTTGTCCCGCATGTCGTCACCGCGCAGCATGAACATCTCCAGGTTTTCGGAGTCGTCAGCGGCTATCAGATCATCCACCACCTGGTCCATGAGCTCCCGCTCAACGGCCAGTGCTGCGTTCCGGGCCCTTCTGCGTCGTGAGGCCTCAGGGTCGCCCAAGCGTTGGCGGGCTGCGTCCAAAAGCGGCAGATCCGCCGTCGTCCATGCTTCCGGGTCTTGACGCCGCAGCCTCGCCCTTTCATCGGGCTGCAGCCATGGCGCACACAACTTCAGATAAGCCGGCACCCGCCACAAGTCCTCCACCAACGCCGAGTAATCCAAGAGGGGCCACGCCTTGGTGAATGCTGCCCTTAGCTCCGCGTTACGGCTAAGCGCGCGGCGAAGCAAGCTTTCGGGAATGTCATGCTGGTCCAGCTTGTCCACGAGGATGGTGAGCAGTGCCTCCCACACCTCATCGCGGGCCTCGTTGTGCGGGGTGCCGGGTTCCGCGGCATCAAACGCCTCGGCCCAGTCCTCGCTGCTGACCCAGACGTCGGCGTAGGGCGTCTCAGCCTCCATGCCTTCAGCCGGCGGTGCCTCGTAGAACTTCACCGCGGACTCAATCGCTTTCACCATCTCCACGGACGACTTCAGCCGGGCAACTTCGGGATCACTTTCGACGACGGCCGTGGCACCTTCCGGGACCAGGTCCCCCAGTGTGCACGTCTGCACCCCTTCTTCACCCAAGCTCGGAAGGACATCGGCGACATAGGTGAGGTAGGGCTGGTGCGGGCCGATGAACAGGACATCGCTCCTTCGATGGTTACCGCGATGACTCAGGCGGGGATCCGAGTAGAGCAGGTATGCCGTGCGGTGCAAGGCGACCACGGTCTTACCGGTGCCGGGGCCGCCGTCAACGACCAAGGCACCGCGGGAGCCGGCGCGGATGATCTGGTCCTGGTCAGCTTGGATGGTCCCCAGCACGTCCCGCATCCGAAGCGAGCGGCTGCTGCCCAAACTGGCGATGAAGGCGGATTGGTCATCCAGGGCAGCGTTGCTTTCCAAGCCGTCAGCAGTGAATACTTCGTCCCAATAATCGCTGATTCGCCCCCTCGTCCAACGGTAGCGGCGGCGGCTTACCAAGCCCATCGGGTTTGCGTGGGTTGCCCCGAAGAAGGGCTCGGCGGCCGGCGAGCGCCAATCGACCAGGAGCCGGCGGCCGTTGCTGTCGGTCAAGCCCAGCCTGCCAACATAAAGGGGCTCCGCGCTTTCCGCGGTGACCATCCTGCCCAAGCAAAGGTCCAGACCGAAGCGCCTCAGAGCCCTCAGTCGCGCAGTGATTCGGTGGATTTCCTGGTCCCGGTCCAAGGCCGCCTGGCCCCGGCCGCCGGGCTGCTTTCGCGTGGCATCAAGCCGTGCTGACAACTCCGCGATTTGTCCCGTCAGGCTGGTGGCGATGGCTTCGAACTGCTGCTCGTCGGTGCTGATCAGCTTCGGATCGGCCTTGCGCGCAAGGTGCTCAGACAATACGAAAGCACTGGTTCTTGCTGGGCTGATTTCGGGCATGGCACGACTCCTTTCCTCTGGGTGATGGGGTTCGTGGATCAATTGTTCGGCACGTGGGGGGCCTTGCCGCAAGCCCCGGGGTGCGTTATAAATTGAGTATGGAAGGGATCATTCCCTTCCTTTTTCGTGCCCTTTCCCGCCCTTGTTCGAAATCCCCGCCGCACAACGCCGAGCGTGCCGAACAGCAGCGAGTTTGAGGGGCGCGGGCTAGGGTAGTCGGATGCCTTCAGGAATGACCGGAGCTCAGCTATCAGCCCTCTACGACGCCGGGAATCAATGGGCCGAGGATGACGACTTCTTTCTGGCCTTCGTTAGTGAGCGGCCGAACAGCCGGGTGTTGGACCTTGGTTGCGGCACCGGCCGAATGACTCTGGCGGTTGCTGCGGCAGGCCACTCCGTTGTTGGCATCGACCCAAACCCTGACTCCCTTGCGGCCGCCCAAAGGAAGCGCGGGGCAGAAGCCGTCATGTGGATTGACGGTACGTCGGCGGCGATCCCCCAAGAAGCCACTTTTGATGTGGCAATCATGACAGCGCACGTGGCCCAGGCGATTAACGACGACGACGGCTGGTCCCGAACGCTTGCCGACGTCCACCGCGCATTGGTCCCCGGAGGCATGCTTGTCTTTGATTCCCGCGACCCTGCAGCCAGGGCGTGGGAACACTGGACTCCGGCCAAGACGCGGCGCGTACACACTCTTCCCGACGGCTCCATGGTGGAAGCCTGGATCGAATGCGCTGCAGAGACCGGTGGGCTCGTTGCCCTGACCGAGCATCGACTCTGTAACGGGAGCACCGAGGAAACGGAGACCTCCGTCCTGGCCTTCCGCACGGAAGATCAGCTCCGCCACGATCTAAACTCGGCGGGCTTCACTGTGAACCACCTCTACGGCGGCTGGGCAGGCGAGGACGTGGGAAGCGGACAGGGCGAACTGATCGTGATTGCGCACAAGCCCGCATAGATTCCCGCCCTGGTTCGAATCCCCCCGCCGCACAACGTGGAGCGTGACGAACGAATGAGGGTTTGAGCGTTATCCACGGCCCGCCGACAGCAATCCTGTCCGGACGCCCGGGAGCAGTCCGGCACCGATCAGCTTCCGGCGCAGCCTCTCCGGGTTCTCCACGTCTGCCCATCCCCAACGTGCGAATCCGAAGCCCAAGGCACGAATCCGGTCTTCCCGCAGCTTCTCGTTGTACACCGCTTCCTCAATCGTGGCGCCGTTGCGTAGTTCCGGAGTGGTGTATTTCGCCTTTCCGTCGAACTCCCCCACAACACCCGTCCGCCCGTCCATTCCGGGCCACCAAAAATCACTTCGGCCAATGAACCCGTCCATATCGCTGAAATCGTGCTGTAGCTCCGGCTGTTCGATGCCAAGAAACTGAAACGCTGCCCGGCTGAACGACTCTCCGGGAGATTCAGTCAAAGGAGACGCCAGTGATAACGCCAGTTCCGCACGGCGCCTGGCAGCAGCGTGCGGGTGAGCCTTGACGGCCGCAGCAACCTGGTCCACATCCAGGAGGTTGGACTCCTGCGCCAACCTTCCCATCTTCCAGAGCTTCCGGGCTACTCCGTCTGCCACCACCAGGGACTGGCTAAGCGTCGAAGAGAACGCTACGTCCAGGGCCGTATTCAAGAGTCCCGTGCCCATGAATTCTCCGAGCCTTACGGGGGCAACCTCAGGATTCACGTGGTATCGCAAGGGGAAGCCTCGATCCCTGGGGACCTGCTGACTGTCATTGCCCGCACTCACCATGGACAAAGTGGGCCTGCGTCGTCCCGCGCGGCTTGGATTCGGAGCAACGCATTCCACATAGGACGGGGTCCGCAGGATGGGTATCCCCATGACGAAGGCGGCAGTTTCCCGGCAGAAGACAAGGCCTGGAATGGCTCTGGCGGCTGCGGCAACCGTCCAAGCGAAGCGAATCCACGGCTGAGCCGCCAACCATCGGGATGTCTCTACGTAGTAGCCGCGGCGAATTCTCACCAGCTTTCCTGCCATGAAGCTGCTGTGTACTGCATCCGTCCGCCCCCCGGAGCGGAGAATCGCAGGGGTTTCTATGAGGCCAGGTGATACGTCCATCACTCCACCTTGCCCGGCGCAAGCCGTCATTCAGCCGCAGAAGACCGCTATGTGCACAACCACGGATGTGGAGGACAAGTGGCAACAGAAAATCCCGCCCCTGTCCGCCACGCGAGCCGTACAACGGCCGGGGAAGCGAACGGGGGCGGGATCCGCCAAAGAACTAGAGAACCGGCAGAACCTCAAGCCCGCCAAGGTACTTCTGCAGCGCCTTGGGAACGTTGACGGAACCGTCCGGGTTCTGGTGGTGCTCCAGGATGGCAACGATCCAGCGCGTGGTGGCCAAGGTGCCGTTCAGCGTGGCAACGGCACGGGTTCCCTTGGCAACACCTTCGTCATTGATCACGCGTTCGCGGATGTTGAGGCGGCGCGCCTGGAACGTGGTGCAGTTGGACGTCGAGGTGAGCTCTCGGTAGGCGTTTTGGGTGGGAACCCACGCTTCACAGTCGAACTTGCGGGCAGCGGACATGCCGAGGTCGCCGGCGGCGGTGTCGATCACGCGGTAGGGGAGCTCGCACTTGGCCAGCATTTCCTCTTCCCACGCGAGCAGACGCTCGTGTTCGGCAGCTGCTTCTTCAACCGTGGTGTAGATGAACATCTCCACCTTGTTGAACTGGTGCACGCGGATGATGCCACGGGTGTCCTTGCCGTGCGAACCGGCCTCGCGGCGGTAGCACGAGCTCTGGCCCGCGAAGCGGATGGGGCCTGCGGAGAGGTCCAGGATCTCGTCTGCGTGGTAGCCGGCGAGGGCCACCTCAGAGGTTCCCACAAGGTAAAGGTCGTCTTCAGCGAGACGGTAGATCTCGGCGTCGTGCTTGACATCAAAACCGGTGCCCTGCATGGTTTCCGGGCGCACCAAAGTGGGGGTGATCATGGGGACGAAGCCGGCGTCGATGGCCTGCTCCATGGCCATCTGCAGCAAAGCCATTTCCAGCCGGGCGCCCACGCCGCGGAGGAAGTAGAAACGCGAGCCGGAAACCTTGGCGCCGCGTTCCATGTCGATAGCGCCAATCAGTTCACCGATTTCCAGGTGGTCTTTCGGCTCGAAGTCCGTGAATTCGCGCGGAGTACCAACGGTCTTGACCACAACGTAGTCATCCTCGCCACCCTCGGGGACACCGTCCACCACGAGGTTGGGGATCACCCGGAGCAGTTCTTCCTGCTTTGCCTGCGCGGCTGAGGCTTCAGCGGCTGCGGCTTTGACCGAGTTGGCCAGTTCCTTGACCTCGGCCAGCAGCGCCTGCTTTTCCTCGCCCTTGGCCTGCGCCACCTTCTTGCCGAAAGCGTTTTGCTCGGCGCGGAGCGTCTCGTGGCGGATCAGCGCGGCACGGCGATCGGAGTCAGCGGAGATGATCGCGTCCACAACGGACTCGTCGGCGCCACGGGCGCGCTGGCTGGCACGGAACTTGTCCGGATTTTCGCTGAGGTCTTTTACGTCGATCACCTGACAAGAGTATCGAATCCGCCGCGGATTTCCGGTCCGCAGCGGGTAAAGGGCGCCCGGCCCGGACGCGCGGCAAGGAGGGACCTGCCCAGAGGATAGTGTTGGAGCACCATGAGCGACTGGATCCTGTACGTGATTCTCGCTGGGGGCGTGGCCTTTGCCGTCTCCAGTTGGTGGGGTGTGCGCCGATTGAAAGCCCGGCACATCAGAAGCGCTGTTCGGGAGGATACGCACAAGCCCGGCGCCGGGGACCAGCGGGTGGCCGTCATCCTCAACCCCGTCAAGAACAACGCGGATGTGGCCCGGCAGGCCATCATCGACGCCTGCGACCTCGCGGGATGGGACGCCCCCAAGTTCTACGAAACCACCGTGGATGATCCCGGCTACAGTCAGTCCCGGGAGGCCCTGGCCTACGGGGCCGACGTCGTTCTGGCGTGCGGCGGCGACGGTACAGTGCGCGTGGTGGCTGAGTCACTGGCGCACAAGAACGTTGCCATGGGCCTCATCCCCCTGGGCACCGGAAACCTGCTGGCGCGCAACGTGGATTTGGATGTCACGGACCTTGCGGACTGCATCCAGATCGCGCTGTTCGGCCACCAGCGCTACATCGATACCGCCACCATGGGCGTGGAGAACGACATCACCGGAGAGTCCGCCGAACACACCTTCCTGGTCATCGCCGGCATGGGCCTGGATGCTGAGGTTGTTGGCGACACCAGGGACAACCTCAAGAAAAGCGTTGGCTGGCTGGCCTACACCGAAGCCGGCGTCCGGCACCTGCCTGGCCGCCGCAAACGCGTCACCATCACCATGGACGACCAGCCAGAGCAGGCCCGGAAGATCCGCAGCGTACTCTTCGCCAACTGTGGTTTGATCCCCGGCGGCATCGACTTCATCCCCCAGGCCATGATCGACGACGGCATGCTGGACATTGTGGTCATGAGTCCCCGCAGCGCTTTCGGCTGGCTCGCCATGTACACCAAGGTCCTCTTCAAGCACAACGCAAACCTGCCGATGATGAGCTTCTACCGATCCGGCAAGGTGGTCATCCGCAGCCAGGAACCCATGGCAACGCAGCTCGACGGCGACCCCTCGGGTGAGGCTACTACGGTCACCGTCCAGGTGGCGCCAGGGTCCCTGCTGGTGCGCGTGCCAAAAGCCAAAACCGCTTAAACAGCACCCTTTTCGGGTTGTGCTGCGTTCTTCCCGGCTTCTTCAGCTGCTGCCTTGGCTGCGGCCCGGGCCTCGGACTGCTCCTTGATCATGGCCTGCTCCTCTTCGAAGCGCAGGCGATCCGCACGATCAGCGTCGTCGCCGTCCCAGTCATCTTTGTTTTCACTTGAGGGCTTGGGATTGACGATCATGCCCTGGCCGTCTTTGTCATCGCTGTGGACAGTCATGACCGCTCCCTTCGTTTGCCATTCATCCATCGTTTATGGATCAGGCAAGCATACGCACAGAAGCATGACTGCGAAAGGGCATGCATTTCAGGCTGCAGACAGCGCCTAGGAGCCCTTGAGGATCGAATCAACCCACGCGTGCGCCGAGGCAAAGGCGGCGTCGGAAGTATGCGGAGCCACTACGGCCGGCTGTTTATCGGCGCGGGCGTAGGAGCCCAGGAACCGGGTGGCCGGGCTGATGCGGTGAAGGCCTGCAAGGGCGTCGGCTACCCGTGAATCCGTGGCGTGACCGTCGGCGTCGATGCTGAAGAAGTAGTGGCCCAAGTACTGTCCGGTGGGCCGGGATTCGATGCGGCTGAGGTTCACTCCGCGGGAGGCGAACTGGTCCAGGATCTCCATGAGCGCCCCGGGGTGGTCCTCGGGCAACGGGACAACAACGGTGGTCTTGTCAGCTCCGGTTCGGTCCGGAAGAACACCGGGCCGGCTCACCAGGATGAACCGCGTGACCGCCTCGGGGTTGTCGCCGATGTCCTCCGCCAGAACATTCAGGCCGGGTTGTTCCGCAGCGACCAACGGCGCGCAAATGGCGGCTTCATACGGCGCATCATCCTCCAGCAGGCCCATGGCGGAGGCCGCCGTCGAGGACCCCGGAACGTAATCGGCGTTCGGAAGGTGTTCATCCACCCATAGGCGGCACTGCGCCCAGGCGTGGCCGTGCGTCGAGATCCGCTTGATGTCGGAAAGTTCGAAGCCGGGCCTCGCCACGAGCACGAAGGTGATGGGGACCAGGGCCTCACGGATTATCCGGAGCTCCTGGCCTGTGGCGATCGCGTCCAAGGTGGCAGTGACCCCGCCCTCCACCGAGTTCTCGATGGGGACCATGGCTGCGTCAGCCTCGCCGGCACGGACCCGATCCAGGGCTGTGTTGACGTTGGTGCAGGGAATCCGTGTGGCGTCAGCAGCACCCGGCACCTGCAGGAGGGCAGCCTCGGTGAAGGTGCCCTCAGGGCCGAGGAACGTGTAGGTAACTGGTGACGTCAAGAAATATTCCTTGCTGGTTATATACGCAGGCTAGAGAACAACCGGCTTCAGTCCGTTGTCCGACACCATGGGATTGCCGGCTTCGAACCACATATCCATGCCGCCGGCTACGTTGACGGCCGAGTAGCCCTGCCCTACGAGCCACTGCACGGCGCGGAAAGAACGACCACCGGTGCGGCAGATGACAAAGAGGTCGTCGTCCGGATCAAGCTCATCCAGGCGTGCCGGAAGCTGGTCCATGGGGATGTGGCGCGCACCTTCGGCATGACCGGCCACCCACTCGTAGTCTTCGCGGACGTCCAGAATGCTGGCGTCTGCCGGAATGTCGCCCACAGGCACGGTATCGAAGTCGCTCATGGCGGTCCCTTCCCATCGATTAAGTCCAGGATCCAGCCTAGTCCCCGCCGCGTGGCACCGTAACTTCCCAGGCGGTCCGCGCTTGCTTCCCGACGCCGGGACGCTAAGACTGGGACCCAAGCACCCCCCCAACACTCGCGCGTTAGGAGTACCCCATGGCCGCTGGGCACCCCACCATTCTGGCGACATCCGGCGGCTATAAGCCCGGTGACCGGACGAGGCTCGAGTTCAACCACCTGATGCATTACGCCGTGGAGCTGTCCGGCGTCACGGGCCGGGCGCCGCGCGTCACACATATCGGTACTGCGTCCGGCGACCAGCGATGGTGGGCCGCGGAAATGGACCAGGCCGCCCGCATCGCAGGGTTCGATTTCAGCCACCTCAACCTTTTCACCATGCCCAACATCGAGGACCCGGAGGCCCATCTCCTGGAGCAGGACGTGGTGTGGGTCAATGGCGGGTCGGTGGTGAACCTGCTGGCCGTCTGGCGCGCGCACGGCCTGGACGGAATTTTGCGGAAAGCGTGGGAAAGCGGTGTGGTCCTGGCCGGGGTTTCCGCCGGCTCCATCTGTTGGTACCAAGGCGGCGTGACCGATTCCTTTGGGCCGGAACTCAAACCCGTCACCAACGCCTTGGGCTTCCTCCCCTACGGCAACGGGGTCCACTATGACTCAGAGCTGCGCCGCGCGCCTGCCATTCACCAGCTGGTGGCCAACGGAACTCTGGGCGAGACGCACTGCACGGACGACGGCGTCGGGCTGGTTTACCGGGGCACGGAACTTGTGGAAGTGGTGTCCGAGGTGAAGAATAAGGCTGCCTTCCGGGTGACCGCCGGAGCGGGCGAGAGCGTGGATGCTGTTGCTGTGGAGGAACGGTTGGAGTCGCGTTTCCTTGGCTGATCCTTACGTGCATGACATATCGCGAATGACGGCTGTTGAGCTGCGTGATGCCCTGGCGTCGGGCGAAGTCTCTGCCCGTGAAGCCACCTCGCATTTCGTCTCTGCAATCGAGTCCCGGAACAAGAACCTGGGCGCCTTTGTCACTATCACCACCGAACAAGCCCTGAGGGACGCCGCTGCCGCGGATCACCTGCACTCCAGGCTTGTCCGGGAGGGTCGTCCGGAAGAGCTCCCCCTGCTTCATGGCATGCCGACCGCTTTTAAGGACCTCACCGATGTTGCCGGCGTTCCCACCACCCACGGCAGCGCGGCCCTTGAGCCCAAGCCCGCACCGGAAGATGGTGCCCTCGCAGCAACCCTGAAGGCCCAAGGAGTCATCTCACTGGGCAAGACGCAGGTTCCAGAGTTCGGACTGACGGCCTACAGCGAAAACCGCATCGCACCGCCGTCGCGCAATCCACATTCCCTGGCTCGAAGCTCTGGCGGCTCGTCGGGTGGCAGCGCTGCCGCGGTGGCCGCGGGCCTGGTTCCGTTCGCTCCGGGGACCGACGGCGGCGGGTCCATTCGGATCCCGGCCGGCGCGTGCGGCCTGGTGGGGTTGAAGCCGGGGCGGGGCGTAGTGCCATCGGGTGCGAGCGCGGGAGACGCCGCCAAGTTGGTGGTGGCCGGACCGCTGGCAAAAACCGCTGGGGATGCAGCGCTGCTGATGGACGCGCTGGTCCCCCGGGATCAAGCGCCCGACGGCGGATACCTCGCCAACGTGGGGCGGGCGCCGGAGCCCCTGAGGATCGGCGTGACCCTGGATAGCCCGTGGGCTGGCATCTACCCGTTCCACATCGAGCAGGAAGCGATGGACGCCCTCTCGCTGGGGATCAGGCTGCTGGAAAAGGCAGGCCACAGCGTTGCCGAAGCCGAAATCCGCTACGACAACCGCTATCCCGAAGCCTTCACCACGGCCTGGACCGCCGGCGTCGGGAGTGCCCGGATAGCACCCCAGCGTGAGGCGTTGCTGACCCCGCTGACCCGGACGTTCCGGCGTCGGGCACAACAGCGGAGCGCGTTAAAGGTCAACGAGGCCTTGAGTTTCCTGCGTCAGTTCGAGCACGACACCATCACGCAGTACTCGGACTGGGACCTGATGCTCATGCCGACGCTGGCGCAGACACCGCGGCCGATCGGTTGGTTTACCGGTGGCGGCCACAGTGGCGAACTCTGGCCGAGCGAGTGGGCCGGTGACGCAGACGAGGATTACAAACGGCAATGCGAGTACGCGCCGTGGTCCTCCATGGTGAATGTGTGCGGGCTCCCGGCGATCAGCGTTCCGGTGCACACGACGCAGGGCGGACTGCCCATGGGGATCCAGCTGATTGGCCGGCCGGGATCTGAACTGGTGCTCCTCCAGCTCGCGGCCGTCCTTGAGAGCCACTGAGGCCGCAGAGGTCCTCTTACGCCCGCCTGAGTCGCGCGTCTAACATATGGAAAGTGGTTGCCCCGGGCATATATCGATGTGACAATGCCCGCAGTCAGTGCCAGCATTGAGAAAATGAGCACACCTCAAACCACGGCTGAGTCCGCAAAGCCAGCGGGCGATACGTCATTCTTCGGCCACCCAAAGATGTTGGCCAGCCTCTTCTCCGTGGAAATGTGGGAGCGATTCTCCTTCTACGGCATGCAGGGAATCCTGCTTTACTACATGTACTTCACCGCCGAGCAGGGCGGTCTTTCCATTGACCAGGGCCTCGCCGCTGGTTTGGTGGGCGCGTACGGTGGTGGCGTTTACCTGTCGACGATCCTCGGCGCATGGCTCGCCGACCGTCTCTTCGGCTCCGAAAAGGTCCTTTTCGGCTCAGCCATCATGATCATGGCCGGCCACATCGCACTGGCCCTCCTGCCGGGCATCCCCGGCTTGATCGCTGGCCTGGTGCTGGTGGGCATCGGCTCCGGTGGCCTGAAAGCCAACGCTACTGCGCTGGTCGGCAGCCTCTACGGCGAAAAGGACGAGCGCCGTGACGCCGGCTTCTCCATCTTCTACATGGGCATCAACATCGGTGGGCTCATCGGCCCGTTGGTCACCGGCTGGCTCCAGACGAGCTACGGCTTCCACGTCGGTTTCGGCGCCGCGGCGGTGGGCATGGCGATCGGTCTGGTGGTCTACTCGCTGGGCCGCAAGAGGCTCCCTGAGGAAGCACACCGCGTTCCCAACCCCCTCCCGGCGAAGGACCGCACCAAGTACGGCCTGATCTTCCTGGGTATCCTGATCGTCATCGGAGTCCTGCTGGGCACCGGGATTGTCAACGCCAACAACCTGGCCCGGAGCATGGCCTACGCTGCAATCGGTGCCGCGGTGGTCTACCTGTTCCTGATCTTCCGCAGCCCGCTGGTCACCGCCGTGGAGCGCAAGCGCGTGATCGCCTTCATCCCCCTGTTCATTGCATCGGCCGGATTCTGGGCGCTCTTCCAGCAGCAGTTCACGTTCATCGCTGTGTACTCGCAGGAGAAGCTGGACCGCAACCTGTTCGGTTGGGAAATGCCGGCGGCCTGGGTCCAGTCCATCAACCCGGTGTTCATCATCATCTTCGCCGGCGTCATGGCTGCCCTGTGGACCAAGCTGGGTTCCAAGCAGCCGAGTTCGCCGCTGAAGTTCTCCGCAGGCCTGTTCATCATGGGCCTGGCGTTCCTTGCCTTCATCCCGCTGGCCGGCGAAGGCAAGACCCCGCTGCTGGCACTGGTGGGCATCCTGTTCATGTTCACCCTGGCCGAGCTGTTCCTCTCCCCCATCGGCCTGTCCGTGAGCACCAAGCTCGCCCCGCAGGCCTTCCATACCCAGATGGTGGCGCTGTTCTTCCTGTCCGTCTCGCTCGGCACCACGCTGGCCGGCATCCTCGCCGGCCTCTACAACCCGGAGGACGAACTGCCGTACTTCCTGGGCATCGGCAGCGTGGCAGTGGTCCTGGCTGTCGGTTTGGCTGCAGCATCGCCCGCGATCAAAAAGCTGATGGGCGGCGTGCGGTAACAGCCGTAACGGACTGACGTTAAACGACGACGGCGGCCCTTGCGTTCGGTGGGATTCCCACCTGACGCAAGGGCCGCCGTCGTACGCGTTTGTTTAGTAGTTGTAGCGGCCGCTGCTGGAGGCGCCGATCGCAGCGAAGAAGATGATGCCGAAGATCACCGTCAGCGCGATGCCGATGTAACCCATCACCAGGCCGGCGATTGCCATGCCCTTGCCTGCGGGCTCGCGCTTGAGGCCGAGGTGGCCCAGGATCACGGCGGCGATCTGCGGAAGGATGAAGAATCCGAAGCCAACAAAAATGGCGATACCGCAGCACATGCTGGCAATACTCAGACCCTTGGGCTCGGCCTGCATGGCGTAGTACGCAGGCTGGCCGTACGGTGACTGCGGCTGGCCGTAAGGCTGCTGGCCATAGGGCTGCTGACCGAACGTCTGCTGCTGCTGGTACGGGCTGGGCGGCTGGCCGTACGGCGACGGCGGCTGCTGGCTGTAGTCACCCGGCGTGTAAGCGCTGGCAGGCGGCTGCGGCTGGGCGTAGAAATCGTTCTGGCCCTGGGCATTTTGCGTGTACGCGTCCTGCGCGTGAGAGTCCTGCCCGTGTGCGCTCTGCCCATAGGGCGGGAGGGGCTGCGTGGCGTTGGCGCCCTCGCTTGATGCGCCCTGGTCTGCGGCGCCCTGGTGCGGTGCGCCCTCGTGCGGTGCGCTCTGGCCGGGTGCGCTCGACTCGGGCGCGCTGAACTGTGCGGGCGGGACGTACTGCGGCGGTTCGTAGCCCGCCGGCTTGTCCTCGTTGCCCTTGGATGGCTGATCTGACATGGAATCCCCCTGAAAGTGGTCTTTGCTCCCAACACTACCGCCGTCCGGCGCGCCGCATAAGGTAACGCGCACTGATGGCATGGGCACAACAACCCATCCCGAAAGATTCATGCATAAGCATGGAATATTTTCGAGTCAGACTCGGTTTATAGGAATAGCGACTTAAGCAGCGCTCACCAAAGAAATCGGCGGGATCCGTCCCGCGAAGGAGGAATCATGGGTAACTTCGAAGGCAAGACCGCGCTCGTCACCGGCGGCGGCTCAGGGCTTGGGGAAGCCATCAGCAAGGACCTCGCCAAGAACGGCGTCAAGGTAGTAATTACTGACGTCAACCTCGACGCCGCCACCCGCGTGGCCAACCAAATCACGGCCGACGGCGGCACTGCGGTTCCGTTCCAGGCCAACACTGCGGTGGCTGAAGACAGCAAGAAGGCCGTCGACTTCGCCGTGGAAACGTACGGCGCCCTCAACTACGCCGTGAACAACGCCGGCATCGGCGGCGCCAGCGCTCCTGTGGGCGACGTCGACATCGAGGACTGGGACAAGGTCATCGCCATCAACTTGAGCGGAGTCCTGTACGGCCTGCGCTATCAGATCCCGGCCATCCTCGCCGCGGGCGCTTCCGAAGGCGCCATTGTGAACATGGCTTCGATCCATGGTGCCGTCGCAGCTCCCGGCAACGCCGCCTACACCGCTGCCAAGCATGCCGTGGTGGGCCTGACCAAGAACGCTGCTGCCGAATACGGCGCACAGGGTCTCCGCGTCAACGCAATCGGCCCGGGCTACATTGACACTCCCTTGCTGGCCGCTGCCCCGAAGGAAGTCATTACCGGGCTCGAGGCCAAGCACCCGCTGGGTCGTTTGGGCACGGCCGATGAAATTGCGAACGTCACCACGTTCCTCCTTTCCGACAAGGCCAGCTTCATGACGGGCTCCTACGTCCTGGTCGATGGTGGTTACACGGCCGTCTAGCACTGGTTTTGAAGCGCTCCGGCGGGGGTAAGGGTGGGGCATCGCTACCGTTACCCCCGATCGCGCCCGTAACCTCTGGAGCGAAACGCGCGAAAGGGTGCGCCCCGGGGCTACGAGTGGCGCGCCAGGCGGGAACGGGTGCACCCGGCGGAAAGAGCTGCACCGCGAACGAAAGCGGGTTCCCGGGGTTTACGGGTGGGGCATCGCTACCGTTACCCCCGATCGCACCCGTAACCTCTGGAGCGAACCGCGCGAAAGGGTGCGCCCCGGGGCTACGAGTGGCGCGCCCAGCGGGAACGGGTGCACCCGGGTGCGGTCTTAACGGGGAATGAATCTTTGCTGGCTTGGCGGTTTTTGTCCTGACGTAACACCGCCTTTCGGCGTCACAGGGGCCGGATCCCGGACATTTCGTGTCAGCTGACGCCAAGGTCTGGCATGCTGGACCCCATGGCTAGCCGAGCGGGCACAGTTGCCCTTCCCCAGGACCTTGTTGACATCACAGCCCTGCTGGACGCGTATTTCGACGTAGCTCCGGACTTGGGTGATCCCGCGCAGCGCGTGGCGTTTGGAACGTCGGGACACCGCGGATCCAGCTTGAAGGCATCGTTCAACGAGCCTCACATCCTTGCGATCACGCAAGCAATCGTCGAATACCGTGGACGCCAGGGCATCACCGGCCCGCTGTTCATTGGCCGTGACACCCACGCCCTCAGCGAGCCGGCGCAGAATTCCGCCCTGGAAGTGCTGGCCGCCAACGGCGTGACCGTCCTGGTGGACGCCCGCCACGGCTATACTCCCACGCCGGCCTTGAGCCACGCGATCCTGAAGTACAACCGCGAAGCTGCGCCGGGCACCCCCCAGGCCGACGGCATCGTGGTCACCCCCAGCCATAACCCTCCCGGCGACGGTGGCTTCAAATACAATCCTCCCCACGGCGGCCCGGCCGACACTGATGCCACCGGATGGATCGCCGACCGCGCCAATCAGCTCCTCGAGAACGGTCTCCGCGGCGTCAAGCGCATTCCGTTGAACGATGCCCTGAGCGCTGACACCACCGGCAAGTTCGACTTCCTCAGCAGCTACGTTGACGATCTTCCCTCGGTGCTCAACCTCGACGCCATCCGCAACGCAGGTGTCCGGATCGGAGCCGACCCCATGGGCGGCGCCTCCGTGGATTACTGGGGCGAAATCGGCGAGCGTCACCAACTCAACCTCACGGTTGTAAACCCCACCGTCGATCCGCAGTGGGCGTTCATGACCCTCGACTGGGACGAGAAGATCCGCATGGATTGCTCGTCGCCGTCGGCCATGGCGTCCCTCATTCAGCGCATGGCCGCTGGTGCCGACGGCACCGCCGCCTTCGACGTCGCAACCGGTAACGACGCCGACGCCGATCGCCACGGCATCGTGACACCGGACGGTGGTTTGATGAACCCGAACCACTATCTGGCTGTCGCCATCGATTACCTGTACCGGAACCGCGGCGGATGGAACCCGGAGTCCGTTGTGGGCAAGACCCTGGTGTCCTCCTCGATCATCGACCGCGTTGCGGGCGGGCTCGGCCGGAAGCTGGTTGAGGTTCCCGTGGGCTTCAAGTGGTTCGTGCCCGGGCTGCTGTCCGGCGAAGGCGCATTCGGTGGCGAGGAATCGGCCGGCGCTTCCTTCAACAAGCTCGACGGCAGCGTGTGGACCACGGACAAGGACGGCATCCTGCTGGCCCTCCTGGCCTCGGAGATCACCGCCGTCACGGGGTCCTCCCCTTCGCAGCTGTACAAGGGCCTGACGGACCAGTTCGGCGCGCCCGTTTACGCCCGCATCGACGCCGCCGCCACGCGTGAGCAGAAGTCCAAACTGGGCAAGCTCTCCGCCGCCGACGTCACCGCGACGTCCCTTGCCGGCGAAGAGATCACGGCCAAGCTCACCGAGGCTCCGGGCAACGGCGCATCGATCGGCGGCCTGAAAGTTGTCACGGAGAATGCCTGGTTCGCGGCCCGCCCCTCCGGCACCGAGGACGTCTACAAGATCTACGCCGAGTCCTTCAAGGGTGCGGACCACTTGAAGCAGGTGCAGGAAGAGGCCAAGGCGCTGGTGGACGGGGTTATCGCCTGACTCCAACCATCTCTCACCTCCCACGGCCTTCCGGCCAGCCCTCTTTCACCTCCCGCGGCCTTCCAGCCAGCCCTCTTTCACCTCTCGCGGGCCTCCGGCCAACCATCTCTCACCTCCCGCGGGCTTCCAGCCAACCATCTCTCACCTGCCCTAGAGTCGTGGGAAGGACATGCAACCCGGGGGGAACGATGAGGCTCGAGGCCTGGCACGTAATGGTTTTACTCATACTGCTGGTGGTGGCCGCCGTGGTGATCGTGGCGGTGACCCTACTCGTCCGCTGGGTCATCCGAGCGGCAGATCATCGTGATCGGGGCAATCGACCCGAGCGGGAGTGACAGAGCGTCGGGCTCAAAACCCGAGAGATCTGCGAGAGCGTCGGGCCCCAAACCCGCGGCACCTGATCGAGCGTCCGGCTCAAACCCGAGGGACCTGAGCGAGCGTCGGGCCCCAAACCCGAGGCACCTGATCGAGCGTCGGGCCCCAAACCCGAGAGACCTGATCGAGCGTCGGACTCAAGCCCGAGGGTTGTGAGAGAGCGATCTATGGGTTCGGCCCGGCCAGGGTGCCCGCAACGCAAAACGCCCGCCCACATTCCTGTGAGCGGGCGTTTTTGTTGCCTAAAAACTTAGACGGTGCGAACAACGTCGTCGTAGGCGAACTTCGGCTTGGCTTCGCCCCAGGCTTCCGGGCCGGGCTGGCCGATGTTGACCACGAGGAAGCTCTTCTGGTCACCGGCCGGGAAGAACTCGGCGTCGATGGCGGAGAAGTCGGCACCGGTCATCGGGCCCGCGGCGAAACCGAGTGAGCGTACGGCCAGGATGAAATACCCGGCCTGCAAGTGAGCGTTGTTATTGCCCGTAGCAGCGGCGAAAGCGGGATCGGCGTCGTACATTGCCTTGGGCGCGCCGTAGGCGGGCAGGAACTTGTCCCACTGCCCCTGCCAGTCGGTGTCGTAGGAGAGGATGGCGACCAGCGGGGCGGAGGCGGTCTTGGCCTTGTTGCCGTTGGAAAGGGTGTCCACCAGCTTGGCGCGGGCCTCGTCCGAGCGGACGTAGGTCACGCGGAGTGGCTGGGAGTTGAAGGCGGTGGGGCCGAACTTGGTCAGCTCGTAGATGGCGCGGGCCTGCTCGTCGGTGACCTCACCGGCAAAGCTGTTGGCGGTACGGGCTTCGGCAAAAATGGCGTCGACTGCTGCGGCGTCAATGACTGCTTCTTCGTGGGCGATCGTCATTCGTAAACCTTTCGCTGGGCCCTGGCCCTGAACCGGCCGGGCACTTCTGCTTTCCATGGTTGCAACTTCAACTTCCGTTGTCCTCTTCCCGTGACGGCCCGTGACGTTGGGCACACAGCGTGACTCCGCGTGTCGTTTCCTTGCGTTGTGAGGCCCGCTTTGCGCTTCATTCGGCGCGCGAGGCGCGTAGAGCGGGCCCCGCAATGGCGGTAATGTTGCACCGAATCCCAACACTCTTCTGAGGAAGGCCCGCCATGAGCATGCTCGGCATCAAATGGAAGCTCCACGGCAACGGCAAGTCCATTCGCCCCGGCCACGTGGTGGCGCCCGACGAGCGGCTGGCTTGGCCCCTGACCATCGGCATCGGCATGCAGCACGTGGTGGCCATGTTCGGAGCGACGTTCCTGGTGCCCATCATCACGGGCATGCCGCCGGCCACCACCCTGCTCTTCTCCGGCATCGGCACCCTGCTGTTTCTGGTGATCACCAAGGGCCGCGTGCCCAGCTACCTTGGTTCGAGCTTCGCGTTCATCGCCCCGATCATGGCGTCCCAGCAGCAGTACGGCGTCAGTGGCGCCTTGGGCGGCGTGGTGCTGGCCGGCGTCGTACTGGCGCTTATTGGTGCGGTGGTCCAGAAGTTTGGCGCCGAATGGATCAACCGGCTGATGCCGCCGATCGTCACCGGTGCCATTGTGGCGCTGATTGGTCTCAACCTGGCGCCGGCCGCAAAGGCGAACTTCGACCTCGCGCCGGTTACCGCCCTCATCACGCTTGTCACGATCATCCTGGTTTCCGTTCTATTCCGGGGAATTCTGGGGCGACTGAGCATCCTGGTGGGCGTTGTCGTGGGGTACCTCGTTGCGATGATGCGCGGCGAGGTTTCCTACGAAAAGATGGACGCCGCCGCGTGGATTGGCCTCCCCCTGTTCCAGACCCCCGAGTTCCACATCGGTGTGGTGGGGCTGTTCGTGCCGGTAGTGCTGGTGCTCGTGGCTGAGAACGTGGGGCACGTGAAGTCTGTGGCCGCGATGACCGGCCAGAACCTCGACGGCGTCTCCGGCCGCGCGCTGATGGCCGACGGCGCCGCGACCGTACTTGCCGGGTTCGGTGGCGGTTCCGGTACCACGACGTATGCGGAAAACATCGGCGTTATGGCAGCCACCAAGGTCTACTCGACGGCGGCCTACTGGGTGGCCGGTATCTTCGCCATCTTGCTGAGCTTCTCCCCGAAATTCGGCGAACTCATCGCCACCGTCCCGGCCGGTGTCCTGGGCGGCGCCGCGACCATGCTGTACGGCATGATCGGCGTGCTCGGCGTGAAAATCTGGGTGCAGAACAAGGTCAACTTCTCCAACCCGATCAACCTGACCACAGCTGCCGTGGCTCTGATTATCGGCATCGCTGACTACACGTGGACGATTGGCGAACTGAAGTTCACCGGCATCGCTCTGGGCTCCGCTGCTGCCTTGGTGATCTACCACGGCATGAAGGGGCTGGCTCGCTGGCGCGGGACCGTCGCTGAGCCGGAAACCGAGACGGCGGGGCTGCCGCCTGCGGTGAAGTCGGCGATGAACGCTGCGGCTAAGCGGGGCGGGAAGAAGGGGAAGTAGGGGGGGTGGCACCGGCAGGAATGTCACGCGTTCCGGATAACTGGTTGCTGGCTAGGGGGCTTGTGATCGTGGCCGGCCTCAAGTTCAGCGTACGGGACACCAAGGGCTGATAAACCACGACGGCGGTCCTCGCCTCAGACTAAGGCGAGGACCGCCGTCGTGGTTCAGGCAAAACGCGTCAGTCCGCGGCCTCGCGTCCCATGGACCTTTCCACCTGGCCAAGCCAGTCCCCGACGAGGGCAGCCGTTAGCTCCGGTTGATCCAGGTGCGCGTTGTGACCGGCTCGATCAAGAACGGCGGTGGTGGATTGTGCGTAGCTGCGCGCGAGCTCGGTCTGATCCTCAAACCCCACTACATGGTCCTGGCGCCCAGCGAGAATCAGCGTGGGTCCCCGAAAGTTGGCCAAGCGATCTTCCGGCTCGGCACGGAGTGCGTAGCTGCTCGAAATCCGCTGGACCGCTGCTTGATCGAAGACTCTTAACCCAGGCAGGGCCGCATCTCGGAAACGAAACCAATTCTCGGGGGATTGGACCACGGCCATGGCCTCATAGTCGGCCGCATCCGCGGGTTCCAAGGCCGCCAACAAGGTCGGGTCTGTTTGGAGCACTGTCTTGGCAGGAAGGGTCCGGGAACCGTGATCCGCAACGACCACTGGGCAAAGGAGCGCCAGGCCCAGTACCTGTTCCCCGAATTCGGCCACCAGGTGACGGGCGATCATGCCACCGAAGGAGTTTCCGAGGATCGCGAACCTTTCTGCACCGAAGGTCTTTCGGGCAAAGGAGACAACTGCTTTGGCCACGGCATCCGCGCTATCGATCTCGGGTCCTGCCGCGGATTGGCCCATGCCCGGCAAGTCCACGTAGACCCGCCGCCACTGACCGTGAGCATCGAATACGGGGTCGAGCCCCAACAAAAGGCGATGATCAACGCAGAATCCGTGAATGATCAGGATTGGGGTCCCCGCCCCATAGTCAACAGAATGCACCCTCGAACGCTAACACCGGTGGCAACTGACTGGGACCGCATGTGGCCGGCCTTGCCCGAGTCAGACCCGCGACCTCGAAGCACGGAGGTGGCGCGACAACCAATGGCGATCACCTTGAAGGTGAACGCCTTCTCTCATAATCGAGTCGAATATGGGCGCCTTCCGAACTTCGGACGCTTCGTAGATCATCGGGCGAACGTCATTGCCGGTGAGACGGTAGACGTCTAGGGCCAGATCCCCGATCTGCTCATAGAGTTCATCGCCGGTGCCGTCATGAACGATGAACAGCAAGTCGATATCAGAGTCGTTGCGCATGTCCCCGCGTGCGGCAGAACCAAAAAGAGTTACCTGCAGGGGGCGTTCAGGCCATCTCAATATTGCGCGGGATACGAAACGCGTGAAGCGTTCCCTGCCCTGGGAGGCTTCAGCGATGACGCCGGCGAGCATGTGAGACGAATTCAGGGTGTACTCGGTTCGGTTGCCGACCTGTACGCCCATGACAATGCCGCTGTCTTGAAGTCGCTCCAAGCATCGCCGAGTGCCAGACACCGAGGCATGGATGCCACGGTCCCGAACCAAATGCCCGGGTGTACTTGGACGCCCGTCCGCCAGTGCCATAAGGACATCCGCCTCAAGCGTCGGACATATCGCCCTCAAGGGGTTTTGCAGTTGCATCAGGCCTCCAGAATCGCTTCTTATTATACGCGATTTGCTGCTATCGCCGGGCGCGCTGGACGCGCCTGTCAGAAATCGTTTCTGGCAACACCATCACCTTTGCCGGCACCAATGCGACCCTTCGGGATAGTTGGTGGAGAGCGCCCATCGAGGGGCGAGCTCTCGACAGTAAAGGCCCTCCATACCCCCGAGAGCTAACCCCTCGGCAACTTGAGAGCCAACCCCTCGGCGGGCCGACTTACGAAGACACAGAACCACTGTGAGAGAGCGCTCTCTTGACGTACGTGACTTGCAGCACATACATTGGTCCCACATCCCAGAGAGCGCTCTCTCGCCACAGGCGTACGGTCGCTCGAACACACAAAGGAGTGATCGTGGAGTTTTCGCGACTAAGGAAATTTACTGCCCTGGCGGGCGTAGCCTCTCTTGCCCTCGTGGCGGCAGGCTGCAGCGGCGGAGGCGACAAAGCGGCGAGCGGCGACAACCCCGTCACACTGACCGTGACAACGTTCGGTACCTTCGGATACGACGACCTGTATGCCGAATACGAGAAGCAGAACCCCGGCGTCACCATCGAGGCCACCAACATCGACCGTGGTTCCAACGCCAGGACCGATGCGTTCACCAAGCTGGCCGCCGGCTCCGGACTCAGCGACGTCACGGCAATCGAGGAAGGCTGGCTCGGCTCCATCATGGAGGTTTCGGACCAGTTCGTGGACCTCAAGGAGCACGGCGCCGAGGACATCAAGGGCAACTGGGTGGACTGGAAGTTCAAGCAGGGTACCGACCCCAATGGCCGCGTGATCGGTTACGGAACGGACATCGGACCGCAGGCCTTGTGCTACAACGGCAAGCTCTTTGAAGCAGCAGGCCTGCCGAGCGCCCGTGAGAAGGTCGCGGAATTGTTCGGCGGCAAGGACGCAAGCTGGGACACGTACTTCAAGCTGGGCCGCCAGTACAAAGAGGCCACGGGCAAGGCCTGGTATGACCAGTCCGGCTTCGTCTGGAACTCCATGGTCAACCAGATGGACGAGGGTTACTACGCCAAGGACGGCAAGCTCAACGTCGAGGGCAACAAGGACATGCGGGCAAAGTTCGACATGCTCGCGGCCGGCACTGCCGATGGCCTGTCCTCCAACCAGACCCAATTCGACTGGGGTAACGGCAAGGCATTCGTGGACGGCTCCTTCGCCACGCACGTTTGCCCGGCATGGATGCTCGGCACCATCAAGGGCCAGCTCGAGTCAGCAGGCGGCGGGGCAGCCAGTGGTTGGGACGTAGCCGATGTCTTCCCCGGCGGCGCCTCCAACTGGGGCGGCGCGTTCCTCTCAGTCCCCAAGAGCTCCAAGCACCCCGCTGAAGCAGCCAAGCTGGCAGCATGGCTGACCGCACCTGAGCAGCAGATCAAGCAGTCCGCTGCAGCGAACAATTTCCCGAGCACCCTTGAAGCACAGGCAAAGATCGTGGAAGCAGCAAAGCCGAACGAACTGTTCAACAACGCTCCCTACGGCGCCATCTTTGAGTCCCGCGCTGAGGGTGTCATCGCCCAGTTCAAGGGTCCGGATGACTCCGTGATCCAGGAGAACGTGTTCGGCCCGGCCCTCAAGATGCTCGACTCGGGCAAGGGCACCGCAGATGAGGCCTGGAATGAAGCCGTCAAGCTCCTCAACGACCTCGTGGTCAACAACTAGCAGCACCCGGCCGTGGGGCCTCCGGGAAACCGGAGGCCCCCTCACAGAGTCTGAGACCCGACCATGACCACCACCTTGAACCGCCCGGCGGCCGGCAGAACGGCCCCCACCAAACCGAAACCGACGTTCCGCCAACGCCTTAGCGTCTTCGACATGAAGGCGTCCCCGTACTTCTATATCGCCCCGTTCTTCATCCTGTTCGCTTTGGTGGGCCTCTTTCCCCTGGGCTACACCTTCTTCGTCTCCCTCTTCGACTGGCACCTACTCAAAGGCCAGGGCGAGTTCGTGGGATTCCAGAACTTCGCCGAGGTTCTTCAGGACAGGTTCTTCTGGAACTCCCTGTTCAACACCGTCAGCATCTTCTTGATCTCCACCATCCCCCAGCTGATCATGGCCACCATCATCGCCGCGGTCCTGGACCAGAACCTCCGCGCCAAGACGTTCTGGCGCATGAGCATCCTGCTCCCCTACGTTGTCACTCCCGTGGCTGTCGCCATGATCTTCACCAACATGTTCGGGGAGCAGTACGGGCTCATCAACAACATCCTGTCCAGCTTCGGCATCGACCCGGTGATGTGGAAGAACGACACTCTTCCCAGCCACATCGCGATCGCCACCATGGTGAACTGGCGCTGGACCGGCTACAACGCGCTGATACTCCTGGCCGCCATGCAGTCGGTACCGCGCGATATCTACGAGTCCGCAGCAATCGACGGTGCCGGTTCCGTCCGCCGCTTCTTCAGCATCACACTGCCGAGCATCCGGCCCACCATGGTGTTCGTCATTGTCACTGCGACCATCGGCGGGCTGCAGATCTTCACCGAGCCCCGCCTCTTCGATCCCGTAGCTGCCGGCGGAACGGCACGACAGTTCCAGACCACCGTGCTGTACCTGTGGGAGATGGCCTTCCAGCGGCAGAACTTCGGCAAGGCCTCCACCATCGCCTGGCTCCTGTTCCTGATCATCCTGCTCTTCGGCATCGTGAACTGGCTGATCTCCCGCCGCATCGCCACCAACGGCGACGATCGCGGCGCAGCCAGCCGCCGCCGTCGTCAGCGTTCTTCCGCTGCGAATACAAAAGCGGACGACGCCGGCCTCACCGCCCAGGCGGCAGCGGCACCAGGCGCGGCACCAGACTCAACCCCGAGGAGCGGGAAATGACCCTCACGCAAAACCGGCCACCAGCACCGGCCCCTCAGCGAGCCTCCCGATCCCTGGCCACTCGAAAAGCACTTTTCGGCAACGGCCGGCGACCCGGTTTCCTCACTTATGGGTTGCTGCTCGCCTTCTTCCTGGCCTCCGCCTACCCGCTGTGGTGGTCCGTGATCATCGGCAGCCGCTCCAACGAAGCCCTCGGCGAAACCTGGCCGCCGCTGTTCCCGGGCGGCAACTTCTGGACCAACGTCGGGGAGGTTTTCGACACCGTCCCGTTCTGGCTGGCACTCGGCAACAGCGTCCTGATCTCCGGCATCATCACCATTTCGGTGGTGGGCTTCTCCACCCTGGCCGGATACGCGTTCGCCAAGCTGCGCTTCCGCGGCCGCAACTGGCTGATGGTCGCGGTGATTGCCACCATGGCCATCCCCACGCAGCTCGGCATCATCCCGCTGTTCATGCTGATGCGAACGCTCGGCTGGACGGGTGAGATCGGCGCCGTCGTGATCCCTACGCTGGTAACAGCGTTCGGTGTCTTCTTCATGCGGCAGTATTTGGTGGACGTGATCCCGGACGAGCTCATCGAGTCCGCACGCATGGATGGCGCGTCCATGATCTCCACGTTCTGGCATGTGGCACTGCCGGCCGCGCGCCCGGCCATGGCAATCCTGGGCCTCTTCACGTTCATGACGGCATGGACTGATTTCCTGTGGCCCCTGCTGGTGCTCGACGCCGGCAACCCCACTTTGCAGACGGCGCTCAGCCAACTGCAGTCGGCCCGGTACGTGGACTACTCGATCGTCCTGGCCGGCGCCGTCATGGCAACACTTCCGCTGCTGGCACTTTTCGTCCTGGCGGGCCGTCAACTTATTTCCGGAATCATGCAAGGAGCAGTGAAGGGCTAATGCCATTCGAAGCAACAACCCACCCAGCGATCACCCCCTTTAACAGGGTGTGGCCCGAGGGCTTCCTGTGGGGCTCGGCTACCGCCGCAGCCCAGGTGGAAGGCGCCAGCCACGAGGGCGGCAAGGAAGACTCCGTGTGGGACGCGTTCGCCCGCGTTCCGGGTGCCATCGCCAACGGTGAGACGCTGAAGGACGCGGTGCAGCACTACCATCGCATGCCCCAGGACGTCAGGATCATGAAGGAGCTGGGCCTGGATTCCTACCGCTTCTCCACCAGCTGGTCACGCGTCCGGCCGGGCGGCCCTACAGCGAACGCCGAAGGCCTGGACTTCTACTCCCGTTTGGTCGATGAACTGCTCGACGCCGGCATCCTCCCGTGGTTGACCCTTTACCATTGGGACCTGCCGCAGGCGCTGGAGGAGAAGGGCGGCTGGGCAAACCGCGACACCGCCTACCGCTTCGTCGACTACGCGAACGACGTCTATTCGGCCCTCGGTGACCGTGTTCAGCACTGGACCACGTTCAACGAACCGTTCTGCTCCTCGCTCCTTGGCTATGCGGCGGGCGTGCACGCTCCCGGCCGTCAGGAGCCGGAAGCAGCCGTCGCGGCGATCCACCACCAGCACCTCGCCCACGGCCTGGTGGTCAACGAGCTGCGGAGCCGCGGCGCCCAGCAGTTGGGGATCACGCTCAACCTCAGCAACTCCATCCCGCGGGATCCTTCCGATCCCGTGGACCTCGATGCCGCGCGCCGATTCGATTCGCTGCAGAACAGGATCTTCCTGGATCCGATCCTCCGCGGCACTTACCCCGAGGACACGCTCAACGACCTTGAACAGTTCGGCATCCGGGACGTCATCAAGCCCGGCGACCTGGACATCATCGGTGCACCCATCGATTTCCTGGGCGTCAACCACTATCACGACGACCTCATAAGCGGTCACCCCACCGCGGAACACGGCGACGGCCACTCGGGCGGCGCAACCCGCCCGACGTCGTCTTGCTGGATCGGTTCGGAGGACATCGCGTTCCCGAGCCGAGGCCTGCCGCGAACAGCGATGAACTGGGAGGTCAACCCCGATGGACTGCGGAAACTCCTGGTGCGCCTTGGCGAGGAATACCCCACGCTGCCGCCGGTGTACATCACGGAAAACGGCGCTGCCTACGACGACGTCGTCAGTCCCGACGGCGCAGTCCACGACGCCGAGCGGACCCAGTTTGTCCTCGACCACATCACCGCCGTCGGCGAGGCACTCGACCAAGGCGCCGATGTGCGCGGCTACTTTGTGTGGTCACTCCTGGACAACTTTGAATGGTCTTGGGGTTACGGCAAGCGCTTCGGGGTGGTTCGCGTGGATTACGACACCTATGAGCGGACCGTGAAGGACAGCGGACTGGCATATTCGCGGGTCATCGCCTCGGCCAAGGCATCAGCCGACGTCACTGTGAACGCCTAAAGTAGCCTTCAGAGGCATACTTTTCTTTACGTTCCGGAGATAACGATGACGCAGGACACCAGCGGCCCCCGGCCGGTACCCACCCTAGAGATGGTGGCTGCCTTGGCCGGGGTGTCGCGGGCCACCGTGTCCCGCGTAGTCAACGACAGCCCGAGCGTTGACCCTGAAATGGCGCAGTCCGTGCGGAAAGCCATCCTCGCACTGGACTACACGCCCAACCGCGCAGCCCGTTCGCTCGCCAAACGCCGGGCAAATGCGGTCACGCTGATCGTTCCGGAGTCGACGTCCAAGGTCTTCGCCGATCCCTTTTTCGCCTCGGTAGTGCAGGGCATTGCCCTGTATCTCACCGATACCGAGTACACGCTGAATATGGTGATCTCCTCGGAATCCAAGCCGGAGAAAACCCGCAGCTTCCTGCTCGGAGGCAACGTTGACGGTGTCCTGGTGGTGTCACACCACAGTGGTGACAACTCCTGGACGCACCTTTCCGGGTCCCTTCCGATGGTGTTCGCCGGACGCCCGTTGGTGGGCGGCAAAGAGAGCTACTACGTGGATGTCGCCAATGAGCAGGCGGCCTACGAAGTCACCAAGTTATTGACCGGGAGCGGCCGGACAAACGTAGCCACCGTTGCGGGGCCTCAAGACATGCCACCGGGCCTCGACCGCTTGGCTGGGTGGAGGACTGCCATGCGGGAGGCGGGTCTTGGGGAAAGTTTGGTGGAGGAGGGCGACTTCACCTTGGCTTCCGGCGCCAAAGCAATGCACCGTTTGCTGGATCGCGGCGTGCCCATTGACGCCGTTTTCGCAGCGAACGACCAGATGGCCGCCGGCGCCTACACCGCCATCCAAGGGCGGGGCCTGCGGATTCCGGAGGACATCGCCGTCGTCGGTTTTGACGACGATTCCTTCGCTACCTCCGTCACGCCCGCCCTCACCACCGTGCATCACCCGATCGTTGAACTCGGCAAGAAAATGGCCGAGACCCTCGTTCACCTGATCGAGGGCAAGCCGGCGGAACGCGTCACCAGGATGCCAACGTCGATCGTGATCCGCGATTCCGTCTAGGAGCGATCCTCGGATTGCCATCGCAGCAGATCCCCTGGTTGGCACTCCAACACCTCGCACAGGGCTTCGAGCGTAGTAAACCTCACGGCTTTCGCACGCCCGTTCTTGAGTACAGCCAGGTTCGCCGGGGTGATGCCTACTTTCTCGGCGAGGACTCCGACGGGCATTTTGCGCTTGGCCAGCATGACGTCGATGTCCACGATGATCGGCATCAGATAACCTCGTCCAGCTCGGCCCTCAGTCCAGCGGCTTCGACGTCCCGCGCCACGGCCTGGGCGAGGAGGGTTCGCATCACCAGCACAACCAGCGCCACTCCCCCGATCATCAACGCAGCACCACAAATCAACAACACGATGCCAGGGGCTGTCTCGCCGGGCGCCAGGATCACTGCGATGGCAAACATCAGTACCGCCGCAAAAGCGATGGCTCCGAAGATGACGTCCACAAATCGGAAAGCCCGGTGGGAGAACACCGTCCCGCGGCGGACCATGGTCAGCAAACGCCACACGCAGACCGCAACCACCTGGACACACAGAATTCCCAAGACCATGATGGCCAGCAGCGCAATCCGCGGCCCATCCGGGGCGCCTGCCTCCATCAGGTCGGTTGAAAGCATTGGCACCATCCGCACCTGCACGAACAATGAACCCGCCAGCACCAAGGCAATCACAACCCGCAAGGCGAGGATCGTCAGCTTTCCCATTGAGAACTCCCTTATCGAACAACAACCTGATTCTATCGATATTCGATACTTAAGCAACTGCAGTTACCGCTTTCTCCGATAGTCAGCTTGCTTACTAAAAGCTCTTTCCCTAGGCTTGAACAGGTCAGACAAGAAACTCTCACAGCGGCGGACCACGCTCAAAAGCACTCCGCCGCGCAATGGAGGAGGAACAATGTCAGAACACAACATCGCAGGCAAGAAGGTCGCATTCCTGTTGACGGACGGCGTGGAGCAGGTGGAACTCACCAGCCCATGGCAGGCGGTCAAGGACGCGGGTGGCGAGCCAACCCTCGTGGCTCTGTCCAAGGAAAAGCTCCAAGGCTTCAATGGTGTTGAGAAGGGTGACACCTTCGACGTCGACCTCGCCGTGGCCGATGCCAACGCCTCCGACTTCGACGCCCTTGTCCTTCCCGGCGGCGTCGTGAACGCAGACCATCTCCGTGTAGACAAAGACGCGCAGAACTTCACGCGGGGCTTCTTTGAACAGCACAAGCCGGTGGCCTCAATCTGCCACGGACCGTGGATCCTCATCGATGCCGGCGTTATCAAGGGCCGCAACGTCACCTCCTACCACACCCTCCAGACGGACCTGAGGAATGCGGGCGCCAACTGGACCGACGAGGAAGTGGTGTGCGACCAAGGCTTGGTCACCAGCCGCACCCCGGACGACCTCCCCGCCTTCAACGCCAAGGTGGTCGAGGAGATCTCCGAGGGCCAGCACGCCGGCCAGACCGCTTAGCGGTCACCGACCCGCATACGGCAAGTGCCGCCGTCGTACTTTCACAAGAAGCACGACGGCGGCACTTGGCGTTTCGCTGACCTCACCTATTGGCAGCGGGACTATCCACGCACAGTGACGGAGAACTTCCACACGACTTTCCCGGTGTCGGTCATGATGAAGCACTGACTCGCACGGGTCCAGGAAGAGTTCATCGTGAGGCGCTTCGTGTTGCATGAGGACTGTGTACTGAAGTCCGTCGGGTACAGGTAGGTGTAACCCGCAGCCTGTGCGGGCGCCGCAACCGCGAGGCCTCCGGCGGCAAGTGCGATCGCTGCAACAACACGGGCAATGGTCTTCTGATGCTTCATGGTCTCTCCCCATATAGGCCTGAATGAATATGGGCAAACTATCAGTGCAACCCAGGGGACAAAATGGGCAGGAGTGCCCATGATGGCGATGCGTCGGGCTGTGGGTAGTTCACCCCATCGCGCGCACCTCAGCCGTGCGCGAGGATACGCAAACACGCTTCGGCGAAACCGGACGGCCACCTACATCCCCGATAAAGGAGTAAGAACCATGAAACTCGCCTCAAAGATCGCAAGCGCCGGCGCTCTGCTGGGACTCGCTGCAACGTCACTGCTAGCGGGAGCGCCTGCGGCTAATGCCTCGGGTACGGGCAAAGCCTGCCCGGTAAACCGTGTGTGCCTGTACTTCAACAGCAACTTTGAAGGGGCACGGGCTGACTTCGCATACAGTGATGCCGGCCTGGGCAACGAGCTCTTCACCGATGGCCCAGCTGGCGCGAACGGCTGGGGAGTCCAAGTCAACAACAACGCGGCGTCACTCATCAACAACACCCCAAGCGGAGCTAACATCTATGACGGACCCAACTGCACTGGTGAGGCATGGGCTACCTACGGTGGAGAACGCGTCAACTTGGCTTCCATGGGCATGAAGAACCGGGTTACCTCAATTCAGATAGAAGGCGCATGCATCAACCGGGATCAGTCCTGGGCATAGCAGGCCGACGAAAAGATCAAGGACGTGCTCAAGAGGGAGCACCCCAATTTGATGGCCGGGGCGTGGCGGGCTGTCGGAACTGAGCCCACCACGCCCCGGCTTTGATACGGCACCGACGCCTGTCCCAAACACAACCTGACGTCCCACTTGCTTGGTAGTGGGACACGAAAGCATCAGCCTGATGTAGGGACAGATCTACGGCCACAGGACCATGTCACAGAGGTCTAGTCCCACCAGAGTTCGACAATGGTGCTGCAGTTTGGCTCTGCGGAGACGATGGTGACATCATCGCAGGCTTGTTCCAGCTCCCCTTGGATTCTTGGCAGATCCGGGACAGCCAGGACGAGGGTGGCGTTGTCCGTATCCGAGAGGTGCAGCGGCACGGCACCTGCGAGCCGGTTCCATCGGCGTAGGAGCACTGCGAGTTCCGTTCGGGTGCTTAGGTTGTCGGCGCCTTCCCATTCGACGGAGTGGACGACATCGCCGGGGTTTTCAACTTGAACGGCAACCAGGTTACCCACACCAATACTGACCACCGGGGCATCCGCGGGCAGGACCACTGACTGGGGCCCAGTGTCGCGCCCTGCGGTTGCGTCGGCTACGACCGTGTATTCGTGCAGCGCCCGCTTCTCGGCCTCGGCGTCGAGCAAGGGTGGGAGTTCTTCGGATTCGGGGCCTTGCTCGTCCCATGCTTCGGCGAGTTCTTCAGGGTCCGACGGTTCCACACCGTAGGAGAAAACATGCCAGCCCGGCAGCTTTCCCGTCAGTTCACCCTGGACCTGCCACAGCTGGGCACCGGTCAGGACGCCTGCTCCGCGCGTCCGTTATCGTTGGCCATCAGCCCTTCAAGCATGTGGGTGCGGGCGCGCTCGATGCCTGAGGAGACTACGTGCCGGATTTCGTCTTCCGTCCCGGTGCGGATGATGTCGACGATTCGTCCATGATTGGTGGCCGTGTAGGGACGCCCCTGTGCACCCCGGAAGTTAAGAAATCGCTCGATTTCCTCATGAAGAGAATTTATGGTTTGTGCGAGCAGTGGTATGCGTGACAACTCCGCGATCCGGACATGGAGGAGCCGGTTCCTTTCGTTCAAAGTCGCCGCATCCGCGTCGGGGCTGACGCTGGCCTCACCGAGCTCCGCCAGCGCGTCAAGCTCTTCAGCATTGGCACGCCGGGATGCCAGAACCGCCGCCTCCGGTTCAAGAAGTTGGCGCATGCGGTAGGTGTCTTGGAGTTCCCCGAAGTCAATCGGCTTCACGAGAGTGCCCCGCTTTGGAATCACCACAACCAAGCCCTCGCGACGGAGCAGATTCGTAGCCTCGCGAATTGGGGTTCTACTCATTCCGTACTCTGCGGCCAGATATGTATCCAAGATGGCGCTGCCAGGTCTGAAGCGGCACCGCAGAATGTCCCTCTTGAGCATTTCGTATGCCCGATCCGCCATCGAAACCGGCTTATCCATCAGTCCTGGCCTTCCCCAGCGCCGCAGCGCACGCCTTGCCTCTTGCACTTCTGTTTTCGCGACTGCTATTGACAGCAGCGTGTGACCAGCCTAACATCCCTGTTATATATAACACGAATAACACTTGCATTCTTGAGTCGATGTGCCTTGTAGTTCAGGCCTTAAGCGACGACGCTGAAGGTGTCGAGCTCGAGCGGACCCATCCACTCAGGTAGTCCAACTCAACTCCCCATTTCCATGTGATCCACCTGAACCAGACAAGGCTTTGAGCGATGACACAAGCTCCTGTCGATACGACAATCGATGTCCCTACAAACCGTCTCTATCGGGCTCTCAGCGCCATAGAGCGTGCCGGCAACAAGCTCCCCCACCCGTTTTGGCTCTTTGTCATTTTGATAGTGATTCTCGGTGCGGTGAGCGCGATACTCGCTGGCCTGAACGTCACTGTCACCCTGCCAGGCAAGAACGAGACAGTCGCCGTCAAGAACCTCTTCTCCATGGAGGGGGCCAAGTTCGCTGTTGAGTCCGCGCTGACCAACTACGCCACGTTCCCGCCACTGGCGACTGTTGTCGTCGTTCTGCTCGGCGTTGCCGTCCTGGAACGCAGCGGGCTTCTGACAGCTCTACTCCGGGTCACCATTGGGCGGTTGCCAGCCTCAGTGCTGACCTTCTCCATTGCTTTTAGCTCGATGATCGCCCACGTCATGAGCGACTCCGCCTACCTCGTCATGATCCCCCTCGGCGCACTGGCCTTCCGCGCGGTAGGCCGTAGCCCTGTCCTGGGCCTCATGGTCGCTTACGCTGCAACTGCCGTTGGCTTCAATGCGAGCCCCCTGGTGACACCAGCTGATGCCATTCGGTCCTCGTTGTCGACCGCGGCAGCCCGCCTTGTCGACAAGGACTACGTCATCACCCCGGTGGCAACATACTTCTTCACGGCTGCCTCTTCGGTAGTTCTGGCCGTTGCCATCGCTTTCATCGTGGACAAGCTCCTAGCGCGCCGCCCAGAGTTCGGTTCATCCACCCTCGAAGCTGACTTCGAAAAGGCCGACAAACTCTTCAACACCTCTGCCAACGCCAACAGTGCAGTAAAGCTTGCCCCAATCGAAACGAAGGCGCTCACTGTTTCCGCGCTGACCTTCCTGTTGTGCGTGGCCCTCATCTCGGTGATGCTGTTTCCGGGCTCACCGTTCCTTGGTGAAGGCGGCGACCTCGTGACTTCCGTCGTCGTAAAGAACATCGCCATTTTCCTTTGCATCATCTTCGCCGTCCTTGGCATCGTCTACGGGCGGATCACAGGCTCAATCCCTAAACTCAGCGAGGTCCCCGTGGCCATGGCCGAGGGAATCCGCAATCTTGCACCCGTGCTCGTGCTCTTCTTTGTCGTGGCTCAATTCCTGGCCTATTTCGCATGGACAAACATCGGTTCGGTGATCAGCGTCAATGGCGCCCAGGCGCTTAAGTCCCTCGAAGCACCGCACCTTGTCATCCTGCTGGTGATCGTGCTGGCCATCAGTGTCCTGAACATGCTCATCACCAGCGGCTCGGCAATGTGGTCAATCCTGGCCCCAGTGATCATCCCAATGGTGATGTACGTCGGGCTCAAGCCCGAAGCCTCGATGGTGGCCTTTATGATCGGCGACTCCGTCACAAACTGCGTCACACCGCTGAACGGATACTTCGTGCTGGCCCTCGGCTTCGTCCAGCAATTCCGGAAGGGCGCAGGCATTGGAACCATGCTCTCCTTCACCATTCCGCTGGCCGTTGGAGTCCTCGTGGTCTGGACCGCGTTCTTTGTCCTCTGGTACGCCCTCGGAATCCCTCTCGGACCCGGCGTCCCTGTCCGCTAAGGCAGCGGCCCCTTGTACCTGCGCGGAATAGCTCGTTTCGCGTTCCTCATAAACGAAGGAAACATACCCAAATGGGAAGTATCGCAATTGTTGGAGCAGGAAACGTCGGCCAAGCAATCACCGGCCATATGGTTCTCCAAGGACATGACGTCCGGCTCTTCTCACGCTGGGAGAAGGATTTCGAGGCAATCATTGCCAACAACGGAATCGATCTCTCAGGCGATGTTGAAGGTCACGCAAACAAACCGACGCTGACAACCGACCTCGACGATGCCATCGTTGGCGCTGACGTCGTCATCGTCGCTGCGCCAGCGTTCGCCCATGCCTACCTGTCAGAGCGTCTCGCCGCGTTGCTGGAACCAGAACAACTGGTGGTGTTCCAGCCCAGCGTCCTGGGCAGCTCCGTCGAACTCGCCAGGCACTTCGCCCTGGCACAGCGAACGCCATGCCTCATAGCCGAAACCCCGACAAGCCTATATACCTGCCGCCTCCGTGGCCCGGCGCAGGTCTTCATCGGCGCAATCAAGCAAGCTGTTCACCTGGCAACCATCCCTCACGCGTCCTCCCAAGACGCACTCGACCGTCTAAGCCACTACTTCGGCGACCGCTACATCGCCGGCAGCGATACCCTGTCAGTGGGCCTTGGAAACTGCAACGCGATTTACCACGTCCCCCCGGCAGTGCTGAACATCAAAACCGTCGAAGATGCAGACGCCCGGCCCCACCACACATTGGTAACCCCCCGCGTCGCGGAGGTCATCAACGCGCTCGATCAAGAACGGCTCGCTCTGGCGGAGGCGCTCGGAGTAAAGACGCCGAGCTTCTGGGAATTCCTCGAAAGCGCCTACGGCGTCACCGAGGGAACCCATGTGGAACGAATTGTTCAAGGCTACGGACGTCAAGCATTCCCGGAACCCGATTCTCTGACCCACCGGTACTTTACTGAGGACATCCCCTTCGGTTTGGTGATCTGGAGCTCGCTGGCAAAACAAATCGGGCTCCCCCTCCCACTGACTGACTCCTTCATCAAGATCAGCGGACTCATTTGCGGAACTGACTTCGAAGCCGAAGGCCGGACAGCGGACGTACTCGGCATTGAAGGCCTGGACGCTGCAGCAATCAAAGAAGCCTTCCTAAACGGCGTGACTCCGCTAGTCACCGCGTAAGGAAACCACTGCTGGCAGGGTCAGGTCTTCCTTCGAAGACCTGACCCTGCTGGTTCAGATACAGCTCAGCTCGTGTGTCCCGGATTCGCCCGGACCAAGTAGCGGCACCTGATTCAGCGCAGACGGGACAGACAGATGGGATACGCCACGACGCCAGCCCGAGATTTCACCGCGATCAACTGATGACACCGCCAGCCCGAGATTTCACCGCGATCAACTGATGACACCGCCGGCCCGATCAGCCACGGCGAGAGTGCAGCCATCAAGGACCTCACCCACCGCGACGGAATGCTCCGCGTAGACCAGCTCACTTCGACGGTCCGGGTCCAGCGCCACGACGGCTACCACGCCACGTACGACCTCGACACAGGCCAGACACAGGAACCGTAGACGCAGTCATGCCCGATACGCATGGGACACCCCACCCCAAAACCGGGTCATTCGTTCGCCAAGCGCTCTGTCCGAGCCGACTCCCTGGCGAGCGTCACGGTTCTACAAAGGTGTCCCACAACCTTAGTACTGGAACACTCTCGTTGGGACGGTCCCACTCGGCTGATTTAGGCCGCGACGCCACCCCGACACCGCGCCGTGCCGCAAAACGGACTTAACGGCATCCACTCCGGGGCATCTTGCAAACGGCTTTAGGCCATTCATCAAGGCACTTTTGAGCACTGGTGGAATGCCGAATCAGCCTCCACGTAACATTTCAGTCCCGTATGTTGTCCCAAAACATCCCCTGCAAACAGCTGTCACAAAGACAACTTCCGGGACAGTTCGGTTTGTGACTCAGGAGCCCATATCCATGCGTGAGTACACAGCGGCCTGGCTGACGCCGACGATCTTCAGCCGCAGCTGCCATGTCAGTCATCGCCGTCGTAATGTTGCGCAGGTCACACATCGCACATACGCTGGGGGCGCTGCAGCGTGGCAGCAAGGATGAAAGGCAGTGCATTGGCCAGCGAGAAGCTCTCCGTTGTTGTTCGCGTCGACGTGGACGGCGAACAAATTCAGATCGCAGCAACCGGTCGCGTGACCGCTCTGAGCCTTCAGGGTCTCTACCCCGTGGTCCAACGCACCAAGGGTCTTGGCGGCGGTCTCGGAATTGAGATGGACCTGTCCCAAGCGACCATTGATGAGGATGCGCTGAAACAACTGCAGGTCTACGCCGAACTCCACGAAGTGCCCGTGCGCCTCAGCCCGGACCACAACAATGTGACCGCCCTTCCGTCCCGAGGCTTCCAAACCACCAGCCGCGCCGCCTAACATCGTCGTCATAGCCACCGCCTACCAGGAGAAACAATTGCGCAAAGTCACCGCTGGCCTGTTCCACTCCGTAGACGGCGTAGTTCAGGATCCGTTCAAGTTCCAGTTCGACAGCTTCGACGACGAGCTGGGCACGGGACTCACAAAGATGATCAATTCCGTGGACACCGTCGTCCTGGGGCGGGTCAGCTACCAGGAATGGGCCGGATATTGGCCCAACGCCCCGCGGGACGAGGACTTTGCCGCCTTCATCAATCCCGTGGAAAAGTTCGTGGCATCGCGCACCCTCACAGAGTCTCTTGAATGGGAAAACTCGCACCTGATCGAGGGCGATGTGGAGAAGTTCGTCACCGAGCTGAAGTCGCGTGACGGCGGCGAGATTGCCGTCTGCGGCAGCATCTCCCTGGTCCGCCAGCTGTTTTTCGCGGGCATTCTGGACGAACTGACCCTCATGACGCATCCCGTGGTGGCTGGCAGCGGGCGGCGGCTCTTTGAGGACGGCGCCCCACTGCACCGGCTCGTGTTGGAGGACCAGTACGCCACCAGCAAGGGCAACGTGATCAGCACGTACAGCCTCCGCAAAGACTAAACGCACGACGACGACACCCGCCTGAGGGGCGTCACATGCCAACAGCCGCCTCCCCACGGGTTCGGCCACAGGAAGGCAGCTGTTGGTTATCAGGCGAACGTCAGTGGCTGCCGGTCACTTCCTGCCAAGGAAGCCGGTGTCCGTTGCAGAGAAGGCTGGGCGATTCGCCCTGCTCAGCCAATTCGGCCTTGAGCCCCTGCCTCACGGCCTGACCGTAGGACTGCACCCGGCCCCCTTCGGGGTATGCCGCATCAGGGTGGTCATTCAGGCCCGAGTATGAGCAGATGGAGTTGGAATTATCCGGGCCCTTTTCCACCTGTCCGGCCGCGAAAGCCGGCGTCGCAGATAAGGCCGTCAGCGCGCCCACACAGAGGGCAGCAGAGAGAATTCTGATTCGCATTGTGTTACCTCGCTTAGTTGTGACTTGGCGCGTGCTTCCCAGCCAGCCCGACGCAGGTGGGAACAAGATAGCGCAAGTCCACGCCGAGGGTAAGGGCCCTTCGGTAGCATCCTCGCGCCGCTCACGTTCCCGGTCGTAGACCACGGTCAGTCCCCCTCACATCAATTCGTCATGCCGTTCCTGATCATCACACGAATCTGGCTGCGATTGCTTCGACTCCCGCGGAAGACAGGACTGACCTTATGCGATGTGCACAGTTGACCGCATCGAGCACTGCACATTGCCCAGTGACCTTGGCACGACGCGCAGATACTGTGAAGTGAATCACTCGAAAGGAATGCATGTCATGTCCACCTCCGACACAGGGCACGATGACTACCCCATCACCAGGGTTCCCGCAACGAAGCGGAAGCACTGGTTCGGCATCGCGGTCCAACGCTTCGGTCAGACTTCCGACCTGAGCCAGTTTCTCCTCGGGGCAACCTTTGGCTTTGGAATGACCTTCTGGGACGCCTTCTGGGCGTTCACGGTGGGCGCATTGATCGTCGAAGCCCTCATGATTTTCGTCGGCATCGCCGGCATGCGCCAAGGCCTCACAACATCCATGCTTGCCCGCTGGACGGGCTTTGGCCGCGGGGGCGCCTCCGTCCTTGGACTGGCCATCTGCATCAGCCTCATCGGATGGTTCGGTATCCAGTCAGGGATTTCCGGCGCGGGGCTGAACCAGATTGTCCCCGAGATTCCCACCTGGGCTTGGTCACTGGTCTTTGGCCTGGTGGTCACACTGATTGTGGTCCGCGGCTTTGAATCAATGCAGTGGTTGGCCAACATCACTGTGCCGCTGTTCATGATCCTGATTGCTTGGGCAGCCTGGGCCGAGCTCAGCAACCACTCCATCAGCCAGCTCATGAACGATGCCCCTCCCGGGCCGCAATTGGATTTCGTCACCGCGACCACCATCGTTGCTGGAAGCGCTGTTCTCGGGGCAGTCATTACGCCCGACATGACCCGCTACAACAGGAGCGCCGGCGACGTCGTCAAGCAGACCGTCGTCGGGATGACGCTCGGCAACTACAGCATCGGCATGATCGGCGTCCTGCTGGCCCACGCCGTGAAAACGGCAGACGTCACCCAAATCATCTTCTCCTCCGTGGGCTGGGTGGGCATCCTGATCATCGTCCTGGGAACATCCAAGATCAATGACTGGAATCTCTACAGTGCCGGCCTCGGCGTCGTGTCCTTCTTCAACAGCGCCATGAACAAACGCCTGAACCGGGGACACGTGACGTTGCTGTTGGGCGTCGTCGGAACGGTATTGGCAGCCGCAGGCATCCTGGATAAGTTCATCGACATCCTCATGGTTCTGGGCGTCGTGTTCCCACCTGTAGCCGGCATCATCATGGCCGAATACTTCGTGGTCAAGAAGTGGCGGCCGCTCCTGGAAGCAAGCCGCGATTCCGGGCTCCCACCAGCTGAGTCACCCAATTGGATCCCCGCCACGTTCGTCATCTGGGCGATCTCCGCAGCGCTGGGATACTTCGTCACCTTCGGGCTTCCGGCATTCACCTCGCTGGCCGCTGCCTTCATCCTCTACATCGTCGCCGGCAAGCTGAACCTCTTGCGATCCTATGGCGACAACCTACCAAGCACCCCAAACACCACACAGGAAGAAGCGGTAACCGCACCATGAGCAGCCTGAGAATCGGCATTGACGTCGGCGGCACCAACACGGACGCCGTACTGCTGGACGGCACGCAGGTGCTCGCCTCTACTAAAGTCCCCACCACCAAGGACGTCACCAGCGGCATCACGCAGGTGCTCACCGCGCTGAAGGAACTGAATGGCTTCAGCCCGGACCACATCCGAGGCGTGATGATCGGAACCACGCACTTCATCAACGCCCTTATTGAAGCGCGGGACCTCTGCCCCACAGCTGCGATCCGGCTGGGTCTTCCGGCCACCGCTTCCCTGCCACCATTCACTGACTGGACCGATACCCTCATCAACGCCGTCAGTGGCCGAGCGTATATGGCCCACGGCGGTCACGAGTTCGACGGCCGTGCCATCAGCCCCTTCGACCCCGACGAAATAAGGCGCCACGCTGCCGACATCGCAGCTCACGGCATCCGTTCCGTGGCGGTATCCAGCGTCTTCTCGCCCGTCAACGATGAATTCGAGCAGCGCACCCTGGCCATTCTCCGCGAAGAGCTCGGCCCGGAATTCCCCGTCTCCCTCTCGCACGAAATCGGCCGGGTGGGCCTCCTGGAGCGCGAAAACGCCACTATCGTCAACGCTTCCCTCGCCGAGATGGCCAACCGGATTGTTGATGGCCTCGCAAAAGCCGTGCTGGAGCAGGGCATCACAGCTCCGCTCTACGTCAGCCAGAACGACGGCACGCTCATGGACATCGAGTACACCCGTCGTTACCCGGTTGCCACCTTCGCCTCAGGACCCACCAACTCCATGCGCGGAGCAGCGGCACTGTCCGGGTTCGCCGACTGCCTGATTGTGGACATCGGCGGCACCACTACAGACGTCGGCGTCCTGGTGAACGGGTTCCCCCGCGAGTCCAGCACCCACGTTCGGCTGGCCGGGCTCCGCACCAACTTCCGTATGCCGGACGTGCTATCGGCAGGACTGGGAGGAGGTTCCCGGGTCAGGACCGACCAAGGAACCGTGGGCCCGGACTCGGTAGGCTACCGCCTCACCGACGAGTCGCTCGTCTTTGGCGGTTCCGTCCTGACGGCAACTGACATCGCCGTCCGCAGCGGAAGGGCCGACGTCGGAGACGCATCTTTGGTGAGCCATATCAGTGACACTGTGGTCAGGTCAGCCCTGGAACAGATCGACCGCACCATCGCCGATATCGCGGACCGGATCCGGACCTCGTCGGCAGCCTTGCCGGTTGTCGCCGTCGGGGGTGGATCCATCCTGCTGGCAGACAAACTGGATGGTCTGGGCACCATCCACCGCCCCGGGAATTTCGACGTCGCCAACGCGTACGGGGCCGCAATCGCCCAGATCAGTGGCGAGGTGGACCGCGTGTCCTCCATCGCGGACGGCGATCAAAAGCGCGCCATGGAATCCGCCCGGCAGGAAGCCGTTGACCGCGCCGTAGCCGCCGGCGCCAACCCGGACACTGTGACCATTGTTGAGCAGGAAGCCATACCCATTCCTTACCTGCCGGGAAACGCCATGCGCGTCCGGGTCAAAGCAGCCGGCAACCTCACGTTAGGAAAGTGACATGACCCTTGAAGTGACGCAGGGCCGCAAGCTCAAGAAGATCACCGTGGAGGACATCGATTCCCTGGCGCGCGGGGCGGCCATCCTGGGAACAGGCGGAGGCGGCGATCCCTATATCGGAGCCCTCCTCGCGAAACAGGCCATCCACGAGTTTGGTCCCGTTGAGCTCGTCTCACTCGAAGACCTTCCCGATGATGCCTTCATCGTTCCCATTGCGGCGATCGGTGCCCCCACGGTGTCCGTTGAGAAGCTCGACACCGTGGAGAACCTGCACCTGACCATCCAGAAGTTGGCGGCGTCGTTGAACCGGACCGCGACCCACACCGCCTGCCTGGAGATCGGGGGATCCAACTCGATGCTGCCGATCGTGGCGGCCGCGCAGTTGGGGATTCCGCTGATTGACGGTGACCTGATCGGACGGGCGTTCCCGGAAATACAGATGGGAATGGCACCGCTGTACGGAATCCATGCCACTCCCATGGCCCTGGCTGACGAAAAAGGCAACACTCTTGTCATCGAAGCCATTGACTCGTTCTGGGCCGAGCGCTTTGCCCGCCAGGCCTCCATCGAAATGGGGTGCAACGCCTTCAACAGCACCTATGCCATGACCGGCGCCCAAGCCCGCGAGAGCTTCGTAGGCGGGTCCATGTCGTTCGCCATCACCATCGGCGATGCCGTTGCAGAGGCACAGCACAACAACCTGAACCCCTGCGACGTGTTGGCGGAAACTCTCGGGGGCCGGGTGATCCACCTCGGCAAAGTTGCCGACTTGCAGCGCCAGACAACGGGGGGCTTCGCCAAGGGCCAGGCCTTGATCGAGGGCATGGGCGCCGACACTGGCTCCGTTCTTTCACTGCACTTCCAGAACGAACATTTGCTTGCCACCAAGGACGGAACCGTGGTGACCACTACCCCGGACCTGATCATTGTGGTGGACGCAGAATCCGCAGAACCGGTCACCACCGAAAACCTGCGATACGGGCAACGCGTCTGCATCCTGACCGCGCCCAGTGATCCCCGCTGGCACACCACGGAGGGCCTCGAACTGGCCGGACCGGGGTACTTCGGGTACGGCGTCCCTTCCCACAGGTGGGACGGAACGCCGGAAGAGCACACCGAGTCGATCGAGCGCTACCGCGCCTGACCGCCGTCGAACATGGCCTTGCTGCCGCGCCTCCAACGTCTGTTGGCGGCGCGGCGGTGGCATCATTGGGAGCATAGCCGTCGAGGAGAACCGGAGCAGCAGAATGATTCCCCCGATACCGCTGTGGTCTGTCACGAACCACTCACCGGCGGGCGTGACAGAGAGTGTTGGGGAGCCGCGCAGCGCAACGGTTTCGTCGCTGGTTGCCTTGTCCGGATCCCTCGCCGAGGTCAATCGCCAGGTCCGCGAACAACGGACCCTTGATGGCGACCCCCTCACCCTCCACAACTGCATTTTGCTCCCCCTCGAGCCGTTGCCGTCGCGCGTATCGTGGGACGTGGAGGCCCTGTTGGCGCTGTCTTCAGCGGCCGGCGTCGTGGCCCTTGCGGTAAATCTACAGAACGACGACGGCGCGTTGCCGCCCAACGTGAGAAGGCTCGCCGAGCGCTTGGGGATGGTGGTGCTGGCCGTCCATAACACTTGGCAATTCGGCATCGCGGCGCAGGAGCTGTTGTCCGGCGCCGCGCATCTTCAGGGGCAGTTGATCTCTCGCGTGGCGGCCGAGTGCCGAACGCCCTACGGCACCCTCACCCATCTGCTCCAGCGGCTGGGAGCCGCGATCGGGCATGAAGTGACGCTCGTGGATCCGTCCGGGAAACTGATCTCCGCTGATCCTTCAGGCGCTGGGTCTGTACCGGAGACGGATGGCCCACAAAGCGCAGCGACGGAAATCCTTGCGTCGGTCCATCGGGAACAAGAGAACAGTCCGCGACTCCGGGTTGTCCCCGGCCCCACGTTGGATCAAGAGCGGTCCGCGATCCGCGCAGCCTTGGAAGTCGCGGCCATAGCGGTATCCGAGCTCCTGTCCCGGCAACGGCTGGAGAGGGAGCGCGACGCGCGGCACCGCATCGCCCTGCTGGGTCAGCTCATCGACAACGCTGGAGATGTCACCCCGTCCTTCAGGGCGCGGGCGCTGGAACTGGGATGGACCCTGGACGGATTCCACATTGCGTTCCGCGTCATCACGCGCGAATCCGTGGATCTTGTGGCGCGGAAACCGGACCTGGACCGGGCCCTGATGCGCGAGAAGATCGAGGCTTCAACGGTTGAACAGTCAGACGGCTGGTCCGGCTGGCTAAGCTTCCCCTCCAAGCCCGGGCCGGCGGAAGTCAGCCGCGTCAGCAGTGCGCTTCGTCGGGCTCAGCGGGAGCTCGCAGCTACGGTAGCCACGCAATTCGGAGTGGGACGCCTGCAAGCGCAACCCGAAGGGATCGTCAGCTCGCTGGAGGAAGCCAACGACGCCGCCCGCATCGCGGGTGCCAGGGAAAACTCCGGATACTTCGTGCACGTGGACAGGCTGGATATGGCCCAGCTACTGCTGATTTGGACTAGAACGGACACCTTCCGCCCAGCAGCACGGGAACTCCTTGCCCCGCTTCTCAAAGCCGGCCCCGAGCTCCTGCAGACTCTCACCACCTTCCTGGACTGCGAATCCTCATTGACCGAGACGGCAGCCATCCTCAATGTCCACCGCAACACCGTGAGCGACCGCATCAGGCGAATCCAGTCACTCATTGCCATCAACCTGGAGGATCCGGAAGCGCGGTTGGCTCTGCAGCTGGCTTGTCGAAGCGTGCTGACGGATAAACCGGAGTAGGGCTTCCGGCAGGAGGCTACTTCTTCCCCGCCTTCAGGTCCGCCACCACCTTCGCGATCCGCCGTGCACGCGTCTCCTCGGTCTTGGCATCACCGATCGGCTCAACATAGCGTCGCTGGCTGCTGTAATTCAGGGTCCCGTAGAAGGCCTTTGCCTCAGGTTCGGCATCCAGCGCGGCGGCCAAGTCCCCGGGCACCTCGATCACGCGTGGCTGGGCGTCCACTTCAAGGCCAACCTCAACCGTGTCTCCAGCCGAAGCGCCCGTGAGCTCCCGGTTGGCCGAGCTGACGCCCACCATGTATTTCCCGCCCATCACCGCGATGCTGCTGCGGTAGCTCTGACCGTAGATGGTCACCACCACAGGGGGCCGTTTGCCGGCTCCAAGCCCGTCAACGATCTCATCGGGAACTTCGATGCCGGCCTTGTTGCCATCGCCAACGATGGTGGTTGTGAATTTCATGTCCCAAGTATGCCGTTGGCCATTGGTAGACGCACTGCACCTACAGGACTATTTTCGAGATAGCCGCAATCCCCCCCACCAAAGGAGACACCCGTGGACAACCAAGATCTCTTGGAACGCATCCAGTCGCTGGTCGAAGAGGAGCATCGCTTGCGCGACTCCGAAGGGTCGGGAAACGACGCCGCCCGCCTCGCCCAACTGGAGGCGCAGCTGGACCAATGCTGGGACTTGCTGCGCCAACGCCGCGCCAAGAAGGATGCAGGCGGGAACCCCGACGACGCCGAACCGCGGCCCGTCAGCGAAGTCGAGGGCTACCGGCAGTAATCAGGCTCCCTCGAGCACCTGGCTGGTAGCCCACGCGAGGTATTTGGCGGCATTGGCTACGGCGTCGGCGACGTCAGGAACGCCATCTTTGCGCTGCGCTACGTCCAGCAACTGGGCCGCGGCCACAATGCCGTGCTTCGCGAGGTCTTCGGGCGTTACCGTAATGCGCCCTGCGACGGCGATGACGGGAATTCCGTGCATGCTCGCGGCATCAGCCAGCGCGATCGGCGCCTTGCCTGTGAGCGACTGCTCGTCCATGGAACCTTCGCCGGTGATCACCAGGTCGGCCTCGCCCAAATGCTGCGCGAGGCCTGTGAGCCCGGCGACCAGCGCGAAGCCGCCTTCCAGCGCAGCATCGGTGAAAGCCAGGAACGACGCCGGGAACCCGCCCGCCGCTCCAGCTCCCGGAACGTTCACGTCGCGGCCCGTAGCTTCCCGAAGGAGCGACGCCCAGTTGCGGAGACCGGCGTCGAGCCTTTCAACAGCGTCCTCATCCGCGCCCTTCTGCGGACCGAAAACATGGGCGGCACCCTCCGGCCCATAGAGCGGGTTTTGGACGTCGACGGCGATGCGGAACTTCACGGCGGACAGCCGCGGATCCAGCTCGGAGACGTCGACGGCGACGACGTCGGCCAAGGAACCTCCGCCGAGCGGCACTACGTTCCCCGCCGCATCAAGGGGCTTGAGCCCCAAGGCACGCAAGGCGCCACTGCCGGCGTCGGACATTGCCGAGCCACCCAGGCCAAGCACGATCTCGGTGGCTCCGGCGTCGAGGGCGGCGGCGATCAGCTGGCCGCAGCCGTAGCTGTGGGCTCGCAGCGAATTCTCAGGTGTCGGCTCCATGTGCGCCAGGCCGGAAGCCATCGCGGTCTCGATGACGGCGCTGGCCCCGCCGAAAGCGTCTTTGCGGATCGCCCAGGAGGCTCCGACCGGCTTGAGGATCGGGCCAACAACGGCGTTGTTCCGTTCCTCGTAGCCAGCGGCGATCGCGGCATCCAGTGTGCCTTCGCCACCATCGGCCACCGGGAATTGGGTGGTCACGGCATCGGGGTAGACACGGAGGGCGCCCTCGGCCATGGCTGACGCGGCTTCGGCGGCGGTCAGTGATCCCTTGAACTTGTCCGGGGCGATGAGGATACGCATGGGTCCATCTTGCCAGCTTCGTTCGGAAAGCGCTTGCCCAAGCGTAATGTAGCGGCTGATTAGCCCATGATCACCCGGACAGGAGCCCCATCCAGCCACCCCTTGACGTCCTCGAAAGCCCCGCCATAGAACTGCCGGTAACTCTCGTGGGTCACGTAGCCGACATGCGGTGAGAGCACTGTCCGCGAAGAGTGCAGCAGCGCGTGCCCGGACGGAAGGGGTTCTTCGTCGAACACATCCAGCGCAGCGCCGCGGATCCACCCCTCCTCCAGCGCCTGAATCAATGCAGCCTCATCCACCAACGGCCCGCGCGCAGTGTTGACCAGCACGCCCTCCGGGCCCAGAAGACGCAACTCCTTTGGACCGACGATCCCCTCAGTCCGCGCAGACAAGCGGAGATGCAGCGTCACGACGTCGGATTCCCTGAACAACTCCTCCTTGCTGACCTTGCGTGCACCCGCATCAGCGGCAGCCTCGGCCGTGAGGTTCTGGCTCCAAGCCAGGACGTCCATACCGAATGCTTTCGCGTAGCCTGCCATTCGCTTGCCGATCTTGCCCAGGCCAACGATTCCCAGCGTTTTGCCTTCGAGTTCAAACCCGACGCCGGCCTGCCAGTCGCCTGCGCGCAGGGAGTTCTCCTCCACGGTCAGATTCCGGGCAAAGGCCATGAGCAAGGCCCACGTCAGCTCGGGCGCGGCGGCCGGTGAGCCACCTGTCCCACACACCACGATGCCCCGCTCTGCAGCCGCTTCCAAGTCAATGGCTGCGTTCGCCATTCCAGTGGTCACCAGCAGCTTCAGATTGGGCAGGGATTCCAAAACGTCCTGGGGGAAGCGAGTGCGTTCGCGCATCGCCACAATGATGTCGAACGGCGCCAAGGCGGCCACGGCCTGCTCTTCCGACACGAAAGGTGCGCTGAAGACGCTCACTTTCACGCCGTCGTCGAGCAATGAGTCCCACGGGGCGTAATCGCCGGAGACCTGCTGGTAATCGTCCAGGATGGCTAAACGGAATCGGGTCACGTCACCCATCCTCGCGCGGCGGCCGGTGGTACTCAACCCCATCTCGCGTTAGGTTTTTGAGTGTGACCCAAAATGTGACCTCCGCCATGCCCAAGCCCGAGCACCCCCGCCCGCAACTGGTTCGCAAGAAGTGGATGAACCTCAACGGACCCTGGGGTTTTGAGATCGACGCCGGTGACTCCGGTTTGGAGCGCGGGCTCACCACCCGCGAGCTCAACAGCGAGATCCTGGTTCCGTTCGCACCGGAATCTGCGCTTTCGGGGATTGAACACGTGGACTTCATGGAAGCCGTTTGGTATCGGCGAACCGTGACCATCCCGCAGGAATGGGCCGGACAGAACATCTTGCTTCACTTTGGCGCCGTGGACCATGACGCCACCGTATGGGTCAACGGGGTTGAAGTTGCCCGGCATCGGGGCGGTTTCACTCCCTTCACCGCAGATCTTGGGGGTGTCACGGAGCCCGGTTCGGACGCGGTGATCGTTGTGCGCGCCAGGGATTCACGGCACGAAATGCAGGCCCGCGGCAAGCAGGCAACTTGGTACAACAACACCCACTGCCAGTACACGCGAACCACCGGCATCTGGCAGACCGTGTGGATGGAAGCCGTGCCCGAGGTGCACATCAAACGCCTCCGGATGACCCCAAATCTCGCGGACTCCAGCATCACTCTGGAGGTACCCGTCAGCCAGAACCGGAGCGGGCATGTGGTTGCTGCGGTGCTGACTGACAAATCGGGCCTGAGGATTGAGGCTTCGGCCAAAGCTGATCTGGACCTCACGCCCTCCCTTCGATTCGAAATTCCCGCCGGATCCCTGCGACCCTGGTCCATCGAGGATCCGTTCCTTTATGACCTCGAAGTGAGCGTCCGGGACCAATCCGAAGCCGTCGTCGATGAAGTCAGCAGCTACGCGGCCATCCGCTCAATCGCCCTGGACGGAAAGGTGGTCCGCCTCAACGGCAAGCCCGTTTTCCAGCGGCTGGTCCTGGACCAGGGCTATTGGCCCGATTCCCTCATGACGTCACCGGACGAGGAAGCGCTGATCAAGGACATCGAACTTTCCATGGCCGCAGGATTCAACGGCGCCCGCCTGCACCAAAAGGTCTTTGAGGAGCGTTTCCTCTACCACGCCGACCGGCTCGGGTACCTGGTGTGGGGCGAGTTCGGCGACTGGGGTGTCTCGGGCGGCGGCACCATAGGACACAACCAGCAGCCCACGGCGAGTTTCGTTGCCCAGTGGCTGGAAGTCTTGAAAAGGGACTACAACCACCCGTCCATCATCGGCTGGTGCCCCCTTAATGAGACGCACCAGGTTCTCCACGATCGCCTCACAGTTCTGGATGACGTCACAGAGGCCATGTTCCAGGCCACCAAACTGGCTGATCCGACACGTCCGGTCATCGACGCCTCCGGTTACGCGCACCGGATCCGCGATACGGACATCTACGATTCCCACTCCTATGAGCAGGACCCGGACCGCTTCCGCATCGAGCAGCAGGGCCTGGCAGAGGGGAAGCCCTACATCAACCGCAAGGGCGACGGCGAGGAATACTCGGTGCCGTACGCCGGCCAGCCCTACTTCGTCTCGGAGTTCGGCGGAATCTGGTGGAACGAGGTGGAGGCCCGCCAGGCTGTGGAGGGAAGCGACGTCGCCACATCATGGGGCTACGGCCAGCGGGTCGGTTCAGAGGAAGAGTTCTACACCCGGTTCGACGGACTCTGCTCCGTGCTGCTGGAGAACCCGGACATGTTCGGGTACTGCTACACCCAACTGACGGACGTCTTCCAGGAGAAAAACGGCATCTTCACCTTCGACCGCAGCAACAAATTCGACCTGGCGAGAATCCGCGCAAGCCAAATCCGGCCGGCGGCGATCGAAACCCAGGACTAACCCCCGCCGAGGTGGCATTTAATGACAATGTGAGCGCCTGGGATTGTCATTAAGTGCCATCTCGCGGGGCTGTGCTGCGGGGTTAAACCCACTCGCCCCGGCGGACCAGCACTTCCTTCAGCAGATCCAGGCGGTCCGAGACCAATCCGTCAACTCCCAGGTCCAGCAGACGCTCCATCTCCAAGGGATCGTTGATGGTCCACACATGCACCTGCCTGCCAAGCCGATGCGCGCGACGAATGAAGCCCGGCGTCACCACCGGCAACCGCCCATAGCGGACAGGAACTTGGAAGACGTCGACGCCGGAGAGCAGCTTGCGCGCCAAAGGGGCCGGCAGCACGGGGCCTAGAAGGACGAAAAGCGCTGTCAGGGAGCTGCCTGCCGAGGATGCCACCCGCCGTGACAGCTTGGCAAGGACTGCGCGGCGTCGCTTATCCGAGAAGCTGGTGACCAAAACGCGGTCGTGGATGCGGTGCTTCTCAATGGCCGCAGCCATCGAGTCCACGGAGTTCCAGTCTTTGACGTCCAGGTTGAGCCGGGCTCCGGGCAACGACGTGACCAGCTCGTCAAAAGTTGGCACCGGTTCCACGCCACCGATCCTCGCCGGAGCAACTTCCGCCGCCGTCAGCTCGGACACTTTCCCCACGGAATCAGTCACCCTGTCCAAGGACGAGTCATGGAAAACCAGCAGCACCCCGTCCGATGTGGTGTGGACGTCCGTCTCGAGGTGCACTGTACCCAGCTCCACCGCAGCCCTGAACGCTGCCATGGAATTCTCCAGGCCGTCCAAGGAGAATCCCCGGTGGGCGAAGGCCAGAGGGCCCACTGAACCATCCTTGCGGAGGAAATAGGGCAGCGTCACACCCGTAGCGTAGCCCATCGCCAAGGTGCGCCTAGGACTCCTGCGGGACTGCCGCCGTCGTCCGTTGTGGAACGATCGCCACGCCGTCGCTGACGTGCACCAGCGTTCGGCCGCGACCGTCGTCGAGCTCTACCCACACCGCGGTGGCATCGCCGGTGACGGCGTCCACCACCCCGGACGATTCGTAGCCCGGCGTCAGGGTGACGCTGACCCGATCGCCCTGGCGCAGCGACCGCCATTGATGGTCCGGTTCGATCCGCCGCAACGGCGCAGTATTGACGTTGTTGATCCGACGCTTGGCCATGATTCCCCCTACACATTCAACGAGACGATTTTGACCGTGCGAACGGGTCCTTGGCTGGAAGCCTACGGAGCCAAGTTGAACGCCGGTTGTATGGAAGCTGGGAACTGGGTGACACCGCGGGACTGGCAAACTAAAGGGCATGACTGTGTTGATTGCCGGATGCGGCGACCTTGGGACCGAAGCCGGACTCCGCTTCGCCGCTGCGGGCCATGACGTGGTGGGCTTGCGCCGGTCCCCCGAGAAGTTGCCTGCCGAAATCCGCGGCCTGTACGCGGACCTCTCCACTGAGCTGCCGGACCTGCCGTCGGACGTGGAGATCGTGGTGGTGGCCGTTGCGGCCGACTCCTCCACTGAAGAGGCCTACCGCGCTGCCTACGTGAACGGAGTCAGGAACGTCCTGGACGCGTTGGAGCGGCAGTCCATTCAACCGCGGCGCGTTCTGTTCGTCTCCTCCACGGCGGTGTACAAAGACTCCGGCGGGGCTGTGGTGGACGAGTCGACCCCCACGGAGCCCACGCGGTTCAGCGGCAAAGTCCTGGTGGAGGCCGAAGATCTGCTGTTCGCCCGGACACTCGGGACCAACACCCAGCCCATCTCGCTCAGACTAGGCGGCATTTACGGGCCTGGTCGCACGCGATTGATCGATCAAGTCCGTAGCGGCAAGGCCGTCATTCCGGCGCAGCCACGGCACACCAACCGCGTCCACAGGGACGACGCCGCGGCCATGATTGTCCACCTCACCACCATGAGCCAGGACCCGGACAGGGTGTACGTCGGTGTTGATGACTACGCGGCGGAGATGGGCGACGTCATGCGGTTCCTCGCCTCCGAGGTGGGAGGCCCGGAACCCACGACGGCAGCACCCGGCGACGCCTCCGACGCCGGCCCGGGCGACAAGCGCTGCAGCAACGCACGGCTCAGGGCGACCGGTTTTGATCTCACCTATCCGACGTTCGAAGAGGGCTACCGCGCGCTGCTGGCCGGCGAGGGCGTACGGCACCCGTGAAGCCGCACGCCTCCCACCAGCCCGGGAACTAGTTGGAGCCGGCGAACAGCCCGTTCAGGGAGCCGTAGTCGATGGCTTCGTTCACGGCGGTATAGGTGCCAGCGGTGTTGAGCTCTGCCGCGGCGCGCTGGGCTACGGCATAGGCGGCTTGGGCGACGCTGGATCCGAGGCTGACCCTGGAGACGCCAAGCCTTCCGAGTTCGGTGACACTCAGCGAGCCTGCCCCCACCATCACGTTGACGGGGACAGAGATCCCAGCGGTCAACGCGGCAATCGTATCTGCATCCGATGCTCCGGGAACAAAGATGCCGTCGGCGCCTGCTTCCACATACTTTTCGGCTCTGGCCAGGGCCTCGGCAATTTGCTGCTGGACGGTGCCGTCCCCGGCAAGGAACACGTCGGTGCGTGCATTGATGAACAAGTCGTTGCCCGCGTGCTGTGCGGCATCCCGTGCGGCTGAGATCCTTGCGCAGAATTCGTCCGGATCCCGCGAGCCATCTTCCATGTTGATCCCCACGGCGCCGGCCGCAAGAATATCGGCGACCGTCCCGGCGATTCCTTCCAGCGTTTCCGAATAGCCGCCCTCTATGTCAGCCGTCACGGGCACGTTGACCGCCCTAACGATGCTGGCGATAACGGCCACAGCACGCTCCCTGTCCAGTCGGTCGCCGTCGGGCATACCCAAGGACCAAGCAACTCCGGCGCTGGTGGTGGCTACAGCGGGCGCGCCCGCTGCCTCCGTAATGACGGCGCTGGCGACGTCCCAGGCGTTGCTCAGTGCCAAGGGCTTTTGGCTGGTGTGGAGAGACCTGAAATGGGCTGCGGTTCGGTTATGTTCCGGATTCATCGGTCCATTCCACCAGCCATCACGGTGGATGTCTGGCAGGAATCGGACATCACCAGTGCCGGATCAAACTAGACCCGCTGCTCCGTCAACTTCGCCTCGAGAATCTGGGCCACGCCGTCGTCGTCGAAGTGCGGCGCCTGCTGGCCGGCCGCCAGGATGGCTTCCGGGTGACCACTGGCCATCGCGTAACCGTGGCCGGCCCAGCGAAGCATCTCGATGTCATTGGGCATGTCCCCGAACGCCACCACATCAGCGGCTTCGATGCCCAAGGACTCGGCGTACTTGGCCAGCGTGACGGCCTTGTTGATGCCGGGAACGGACATTTCCAGCATCGCCGTCCGGGGTGCCGAGTGCGTGGTGCTCACCAGGTGCGCGACGGCCGGCTGAACTTCGGCCAGGAATTCGTCCGGCGTACCTTTGCGGGTAATCGCCAGGAACTTCACGACGGCGTCATCCGCCGTGAGCGTCTCAGCCAGCGGTTTCGGGGTGAATTCGGCAAGAAGCTCGCTGGTTTCGTTCTCGATGAAGCCCGGCTCAAGCTGGAAACCCGTGAGGGTCTCAACGGCGAAGAGGGCATCGGGCCGGAGCGACTTGATGATACGGCGGGCCTCGAACACAGATTCCGCGTCCAAGGCACTGGAGGACAGTGCTTTCTCGGTTTCGAGGTCCCACACCACGGCGCCGTTGGAACAGATGACGATTCCGCTGTGTCCCAACTGCTCCTGCAGCGGGTACAACCAGCGCGGTGGGCGACCCGTGACGAAGACGAGTTCCACCCCTGCGTCGCGGCATGCCTGGAATGCCTTGATGGTCCGGTCACTGATTTTGCCGTCGTGACCGAGGATGGTGCCGTCAATATCGCTTGCTACGAGCCGCATCATGCCAGTCTACGTGGGCACAACGGCCCACAAGGTCGCGGGGTTCAGGGAACCCGGCTTAGGCTGAAGTCATGAGTGAGAAGACCAGGGAAGTCGACGAACACAGCACCCGCGGGGCCTATGTCACTGGCAGTGAGTTCACCCGGGACACGAATTACATCGAGGACCGCATCACCCGGGACGGCACTCCCGGAGCGGACGGCGAGCCCGGCTGGCCCGTGGAGCCGGGACGCTACCGGTTGATTGCTGCGCGGGCTTGTCCGTGGGCCAACCGCGCCGTCATTGTGCGCAGGCTGCTGGGACTTGAGGACGTCATCAGCCTTGGCCAGCCCGGCCCCACGCACGACGCCCGGTCCTGGACCTTCGATCTGGATCCGGACGGCAAGGACCCGGTACTCGGCATCGAACGCCTGCAGGAGGCATTCTTCCGACGCTTCCCGGACTACCCCCGCGGCATCACAGTTCCGGCTCTGGTGGACGTCCCCAGCGGACAAGTGGTGACCAACAACTTCCCCCAGATCACCGTGGACTTCTCCACGGAGTGGACGGAATTCCATCGTCCGGGCGCGCCGCAGCTGTATCCGGAGCACCTGCGCGAGGAAATCGACACCGTCAACAAGAGAGTCTTCACCGAGGTCAACAACGGCGTCTACAGGTGCGGCTTCGCCGGGTCCCAGGAAGCCTACGATTCCGCCTATGCCCGTCTGTGGAACGCGTTGGACTGGCTGGAGGAACGGTTGACCGGCCAACGGTACCTCGTGGGCGATTCCATCACCGAAGCCGACGTCCGGCTCTTCACCACTCTGGCACGCTTCGACGCCGTCTATCACGGACACTTCAAGTGCAACCGCAACAAGCTCAGCGAAATGCCGGCGCTTTGGGGCTACGCCCGGGACTTGTTCCAGACGCCGGGCTTCGGAGACACCACCGACTTCGTGCAAATCAAACAGCACTACTACATAGTGCACGAGGACATTAATCCCACGCAGATCGTTCCTGCGGGACCAGATCTGTCCGGCTGGCTGAGTCCCCACGGACGGGAATCCCTGGGCGGAAGTCCGTTCGGGGAGGGCACCCCGCCAGGACCGGTGAAGGCCGGCGAGGAAGTGGCCGCCGGTCACGGGGCCGGTTAGACACCTGCGCTACGCGCCGGGGTTTATGCCACGCGGCGGTTATTCCACGCCGTGATTGAGCTCGGCCCTCGTGGGCGGATTCGCGCCGGCCCGTGACACCGTCACGGCAGCCGCGCGTGTTGCGTGATCCATGATGGCTGCCAAGGTCTCAGCCGGCATGGCCCTCAAGGCGTCACGGTTCTGAGCGCCATCCAGACCATGGTCCACAATGGCGGACAACAGCCCCGCCATGAACGAATCCCCTGCGCCCACGGTGTCCACCACATTCACGGATGGTGCCGGAATCTGGGTCTCGCCTGCCCTGGTGATGCCCCACGGACCACGTGAACCACGCGTCACCACCACCAGGGCCGGGCCTCCGGCGCCGCCCAACGTCAGCCAACGGCGCGCGGATTCCACCGGATCAACACCAGGATAAAGCCACTCAAGGTCCTCGTCGGAGGCCTTGACGACGTCGGACAGCGCCACGAAGCGTTCGGCTTGCGTCCGTGCGTAGTCAACGTCGGTAATGATGCTCGGACGGCAGTTGGGATCGAAGCTGATGGTGCTGCTCGGGTGGGCATGTTCGACGGCGGCAAGCACCTCTGCGGCGCCCGGCTCCAGTGCGGTGGCTATGGAACCTGTGTGCAGCAAGGTAGCGCCCTGCAGCATCAGCGGCAACCTTGCGGCGAGTCCGGGCAATTCCCAGGCGAGGTCAAAGACATAGGTGGCGGCGCCGTCGTCGTCGATTTGCGCGGTGGCCACGCTGGTGGGCTTCTCGTCCGGCGGAAGCGGCACCATCACGGAGCTTGAGCGGAGGTGCGCCGCCACGGAATCGCCGTAGGCGTCCCGGCCATAGCGCCCGATGAACTGCACCGGGTGGTCCAGGCGCGCCAGACCGACGGCTACGTTGAGCGGGCTGCCGCCAACGTGCGCCTCGATTCCGGAGGAGCGTTGAACCACATCAACCAGGGCCTCACCAATGACTGTCAGCATGGGACAACTCTGCCAGAGGCAAGCCCACGCGAACCAGAGATTACGAGAGCAGTCGCTGGACCAGTTCGCGGCACTTCTTGTAGGCGACGGCCTTGGGGTCGATCAGGTCGAAATGGTCGCCGGGGACGCGCAGCAACTGGGCGGCGCTTCCGGCAGCCGTGGCTGCAGCTACGTATGCCTCGGACTGGCTCGCTGGGACGTCCTCATCATCCGTGGCGTGGACGGCATATACGGGAACATCCAGCGGCAGCGAACTCATGGGGTCCGCGTACTTATGCCGCTTGGGGAATCTATGGGAATCCCCGCCCATGAGGTTGCAGACGGCTCCGTTGCTGAGGTTCAACTTCTCCGCGGCCGCGAGGTTCAGAAGGCCGGACTGGCTGACGACGCCGGTCAGGTGCACGGCGTTGTCTTCCGGGCTGCGCTGGAGCTGGCGGTCGGCGTCGGGCGTTCCGATGTCCGAGAGCCGCTGCCGTCCCGCAGCCCAGACAGCCAAATGGCCGCCGGCCGAGTGGCCCAAGGCTACTACTTTGCCGAGCTGGAGATCGTGATCGCCGGCAATGGTGGACAGGTGGTCGATGCCGGCCAGGATGTCCTCGAAAGTATGGGGCCAACCACCGCCGTTGCCGGCCCGCCGGTACTCGAGGTTCCAGGCGGTGATGCCGTGGGCTGCGAGGTCCCGCGCAAGAGGCTCGCCAAGCTCCGCGCCGTACTGTGACCGCCAGTAACCGCCATGGATCACAACAGCGATTCCACCGGCCAGCGCAGACGCGCCGCGATGGTTTCCGTTGGACGGTTCAGGTATGAAGAGTTCGCCCCATTGGCTGGGGTGTTCGCCGTAGCTGTACTTGTGCCGCAACATTGCGCCCTCCTTTGTACTGAGCCTATCGTGACGATTCACAAGTTTGGCTAGAGGCACCCCGACGGCGAGTGGCTCGGTTCAGTGTCGGACCCGCCCCGTAAGCTGGGGGCATGGCAAGCAATTGGGACAGCCTGGACCAGGATCAGCGCGACGCAGTGGAAGCAAACGTGGCGCTCTATGAGCGTGTCCGCCCTGCCCTGAAGCGGGTCACACGTGATGTCCTGCTCACCTTGAGGGACATGCTGAATGACGCCGAGGTCACTCCCTTGTTTGTCACCGGACGGACCAAAACAGTGGAGTCCTTCCGGGAAAAAATTTCCCGGACCGATGATCCCCTGGAGCCGGGCGGGCCCCGGTTGTTGAAGTTCCCGGATCCCTTCCGCACGTTGAATGACATGGTGGGCATCCGTGTCATCACCAAGCTTCCGGCCGAGAATGCTGCGGTGGCCAATATCATCAAGCGGCAGCGGCAGCTCTTCGATTGCCGCGGTGACCGCGAGAAGGACATCGGCTCCATCGAGTCGGGAACCTACGGATACTCCAGCCGGCACCTCATTCTGCGCACCATCCAGAACGAGGCCGTCAAGGAATACCAGCAGGCCTTCAACCCAGACATGCCCGCCAACGGCAGCTACTTCTTCGAATGCCAGATCCGCACCGTTTTTGCCCACGCTTGGAGCGAGATCGAGCACGACATCCGGTTCAAGGCCGAAGATCCGCGTGCGTGGACACCCCACTTTGACCGCCAGTTCACTGCAACGGCTGCCATGTTGGAAACAGTGGAGAGCGCCTTCGCCGATCTTCACGAGCGGTACGAGGAAGTTCGCGGCTACTGGGATCTTGAGGGCGATGGCGGCATGCCCCTGACGCCCAATAGGGTCCGTGACGTCTGGCGTACTCTGCTGCCGCACGTTGACCGTAAAGTTGATGATGACTGGGGATGGGCTGCCGAGCTGCTCGCCGCCCACGGACTCACCAAGACCGTGGAGCTTGCCGGACTGCTCAGCGCCAACCGGATCACCGAGGTCCGCAAGGCCTTGGACCACCGCTACTCCCCCGGCCCGGACCGCCTCCTGGATGACCTCCTGCTGTGGCAGTACGGAACCGAACACCTTGATCTCACCGCTGAGGCGCCCGACGTCGTTCCGCACCCGCGGCGCGACAGCCTCCTGCGGCGCCTTAAGCAGATTGAGCGCTACCGCCAGACTGCGCTCTAGGACAACTGCACTCTAAGGACCCATGACTCCCGAGCAACTCATGTCACTGCGGGCGACCTTCCGTTCGCCCCGCCGCCTGCTGACGGAATCCCTCGCGGGACTCGTGGTGGCGTTGGCTTTGATCCCCGAGGCCATCGCGTTCTCGGTGATTGCTGGGGTTGATCCCCGCATCGGTTTGTTCGCTTCCTTCACCATGGGCGTTGTGACGGCTTTGGTGGGTGGCCGGCCTGCCATGATTTCCGCAGCCACCGGTGCTGTTGCCTTGGTAATTGCCCCGGTGATGAAGGAGCACGGGCTCGATTACCTGATCGCGACGATCATCCTGGCAGGTGTTTTCCAGATCGTCCTGGCGGTGCTGGGCGTCACCAAACTGATGCGTTTCATCCCGCGGTCCGTGATGATCGGCTTTGTGAATGCGCTGGCCATCCTGGTGTTCATGTCCCAGATGCCCGAGCTCTTCAACGTGCCGTGGATGGTCTACCCGATTGTCGTTGTTGGCCTGGTCATTGTGTTCGGGCTGCCCCGCCTGACCACAGCGATCCCGGCTCCTCTGGTGGCTATTGTTGCCATCACATTCGTGACTGTCCTTGGTGGCATCGACGTGCCCACTGTCAGCGACAAGGGTGAGCTCCCGGACAGCCTGCCGGGTTTCTTCCTGCCCAACGTTCCCCTGAACCTGGAAACTTTCCAGATCATTGCGCCCTTCGCACTGTCCATGGCGTTGGTGGGCCTGCTGGAATCCCTGATGACTGCCAAGCTGGTGGACGACATCACGGACACCCGATCCAACAAGACCCGCGTCTCCTGGGGGCAGGGCGCCGCCAACATTGTCACAGGATTCCTTGGTGGCCTGGGTGGTTGCGCGGTGATTGGTCAGACCATGATCAACGTCAAGGGATCTGGCGCTAGGAGCCGGCTCTCGACGTTCCTGGCCGGTGTGTTCCTGCTGGTGCTGGTAGTGGTCCTCGGCGACGTCGTGGGCATGATTCCCATGGCGGCGTTGGTTGCCGTGATGATTTTCGTTTCGCTGATCACCTTCGACTGGCACTCGATTCGTTTGTCCACGCTCAAGCGGCTGCCCAAGTCGGAGACCGCCGTCATGCTGATTACGGTTGCCGCTGTAGTGGCGACGCACAACCTCGCGGTGGGTGTCGGCGTCGGCGTCCTGACCGCCATGGTGCTGTTCGCGCGGCGGGTGGCCCACTTCGCAACGGTGGAGCGGACGGAACTCGAACTCAACGGCGAAGTTGTTGCGACATACACCGTGGACGGCGAACTGTTCTTTGCTTCGTCCAATGATCTGTACACGCAGTTCGACTATTCAAAGGATTCCTCAGAAGGAATAGATCGCGTGATCATCGATCTTCACGGATCACATATCTGGGATGCATCGACTGTTGCCGTGCTGGACTCCGTGACCGAAAAGTACCGGAACCATGGGCGCGAGGTGGAGTTTATCGGGCTCAACGAGGCCAGCATCCGAATGCGTGAGCGGCTTGCCGGAAAACTCAACTCCTGACCCCACCCCTCCCAACTGCGGTTGTCTGACATATTCCCCTGCATGGATGTAAAAAAGTCGTTCGGTTTAGGGGCCAAGTGTGAGCATGGATGAATGCTTGAGGCAACCAATACCCCGTCGAAAACAGAACAACCCGCTGCGCCCGTGAACGCCGCCCTTGCCGCTGAAGCCAGGATTGCGCGCATCGCCGTCACAGTGTTCCCGCTCCTGGTGGTTGTTGCAGGGGTCCTCGGATTCCTGATTCCGGATCTGTTCAAACCCATGGGCGTCGCGGTTCCCTACCTGCTGGGCGTCATCATGTTCTGCATGGGCCTCACGCTCACCCCGCCGGACTTTGCCTCGGTGGCGCGCCGTCCTTGGGCCGTTGCCCTTGGCATCGTGGCGCACTACGTCATCATGCCCGGCGCCGGGTGGCTCATCGCCGTCCTCCTGCAGTTGCCGCCGGAACTGGCCGTCGGACTGATCCTGGTGGGTTGCGCACCTTCCGGCACAGCCTCGAACGTCATGGCGTTCCTGGCCAAGGGCGATGTAGCCCTGTCCGTGGCTGTCGCCTCGGTTTCCACGCTGATCGCGCCCATCGTGACCCCCGCCCTGACACTCTTCCTGGCTGGCTCCTTCCTGCACATCGATGCCGGCGCCATGGTGATGGACATCGTGAAGACCGTGCTGCTGCCGGTAATCGCAGGTCTGTTGGCCCGCCTCTTCCTTTCGAAGCTCGTCGCAAAGGTTCTTCCCGCACTTCCGTGGGCGTCCGCCGTCGTGATTTCGCTGATCGTAGCCATCGTCGTCGCGGGAAGTGCCAGCAAGATCGTGGCTGCAGGCGCGATCGTCTTCCTGGCCGTCGTTCTCCACAACGGTTTTGGTCTGGGCTTGGGCTATTTGGCGGGCAAGCTCGGCCGGCTGGACGACAAGGCACGCCGAGCCCTCGCGTTTGAAGTTGGAATGCAGAACTCCGGCCTGGCCGCCACTCTGGCCACAGCGCACTTCAGCCCCCTGGCCGCACTGCCGTCGGCCGTGTTCTCGCTGTGGCACAACATCTCGGGCGCAATTGTGGCTGCCTGGCTGGCGCGCCGCCCACTGAAGGACTAGCTCCTAGGGCTGCGTGGTGCCTCGGTGGTGCAACTTCCACGGCGAGGCAACCCGGATGCCCTCGGCCGGCGTGGTTCCCGCCAAGCGATCAAGCAGCATCCGGACCACCAGTTCAAAAATCGGGTCCGGCCCAACGGTAGTAAGCGCCGGGTCATACTCCTGGCCCTCGGTGGAGTTTCCTACGCCAACAATCTGGATATCCTCAGGGACCCGCAGGCCCAGGCGATACGCGGCACGGATGGCCTGCAGCGCTTCCATGTCGTCCGTGCAGAAGATGGCCGTGGATCGGTCCGGCAGCTGGAGCAACTCCAACGCCGACTGGTACGCGGTGGCAGGGTGGTGCTGCGACGTCCTGACCAAGGATTCATCCAGGGGTGTGCCCGCCTTCTCCAACCCGGCAGCATAAGCGGCAAAACGGCTCTTGGGCCGGCCCGCCGGGTCTGCCCTGCGGATGCACGCGATTCTGCGGTGGGATGCGGTGAGGAATTCCATGCACTCCGCGAGCCCTTCATCGGACTCGGGAGCCAGGACATCAAACCCCGCGGGCTTCATGGTTCCGGAGATCACCACTTGCGCGACGCCGCGGCGAGCCAGCTCGGTGACGGTTTCGTCGTCTGCCTTGGCCTCGGGGAAATAGCCGATGATGACGCCATCGGCACCCCCGGACATCATGAACTTTCGCCAATCGTCGCCCAGCAGGATCACCGGCTGGTACCCGTGCTCCGGGAGGATCCGGGCCGCCGCCGTGGCGAGGGCACGGTCCCAAGGCCAGTCAAGGTTTCCGATAGCCACGGCCACCACGTCCGTCTTGCCCCGACGCATGCCCCTTGCCGCCTGGTTGGGCACATAGCCGAGCTCCTTCACGGCCGCCAACACGCGGTCCTGCGTGGGCTGGCTGATCCGTGTGGTCCCTCCGTGACGGCCGGAAAGCACGTAGGACACCGTGGTCAGCGATACGTCAGCCGCTTTCGCAACGTCGCGGATGGTGGGCTTGGATCCCTGGCTCACGTGCAGCTCCTGGTAGACAGCGGGTTTCCTTGAACTCTATCGGCAAGGGTTGGACACCCCTTGACGCAAATAGTTGTGAACGTTAACAATTTATGGGAGTCCGTAAACGCCAGATGGGAAGATCATTCAATGAAGAACTGGGCAGGAAACCTCGAATACTCCTCCGCGGAAGTCCACCGCCCCGCTTCGGTGGCCGAACTGCAGGAGCTCGTGGCGAACGCAACCAAGATCAAGGCCCTCGGCTCCAGGCACTCCTTCAACACAGTCGCCGACACGGACGGGACCCATATCCTCCTCGACGCGCTCCCCCAGGAAATTCTCTTGGACACGGCAAAGAGCACGGTCAAAGTCGGCGGCGGCATCAGCTACGGCGCCCTCGGACGCGCGCTCGAGGAGCAGGGCTACGCCATCCACAATCTTGCTTCGCTCCCCCACATCTCAGTCGCCGGTGCCATCCAAACCGGCACGCACGGCAGTGGCGTCAACAATCCCTCCCTCGCTGCCGCCGTCGTGGGTGTTGACCTGGTGCGCGCCTCCGGCGAGCTGGTGACACTGACAGCGGACGACGACGAATTCCTCGCCAGTGTGGTGGGCGTGGGAGCCCTTGGCATTGTCACGGGACTTGAGCTGGCGGTCCGTCCGAGCTACGAGGTCCGCCAACGTGTGCTCACCGGGCTTTCATGGGAGGGTGCCTTGGCAAACTTCCAAGCCATCGCATCCAGTGCCTACAGCGTCAGCTTCTTCACGAATTACACCGGAGACACCATCCCGCAGGTCTGGCTCAAAGCACTCGACTCCGAGGCTCCCCTGCCGGACCTCTTCGGAGCAACAGCAGCAACCGCGGCAATGCACCCGCTGCCGGACATGTCGGCTGAAAACTGCACCGAGCAGCTGGATGTCGCTGGAAAATGGCTGGACCGCCTGCCGCACTTCCGCCACGAATTCACACCGAGCAACGGCGAGGAGCTGCAGAGCGAGTTCCTTCTGCCGCTGGACCAGGCGCCCGCTGCCTTGCAGGCAGTCCGCGCGCTTGCAGGCAAGCTGGCGCCGCTCTTGTTCATCTCGGAAATCCGCACCATTGCTGCTGACGAGTTCTGGCTCAGCCCGTTCTACCAGCAGCAAAGCGTGGCGCTGCACTTCACCTGGAAGCCCCTTCAGTCCGACGTGGAAGCAGTGCTCCCGGAGCTTGAGGAAGCTCTGCGTCCGTTCGGGGCACGCCCGCACTGGGGCAAACTCTTCACGCCCGGGCAGTACGACTTCGCCGCGCTCTACCCGCGGTTCGAAGACTTTCGCGCCTTGGTCCAGGCGAACGACCCCACAGGCAAGTTCCGCAACGGCTTGCTGGACAGCGTGCTGGGCATCTCAGCGGCAGCACACGCCTAGCGGAGCTACTGGATGTGAGCCAGTACGGCGCCGGCGGTGACCACTCCGCCCGGTGCGGACAGGACTTCGGAGAGCGTGCCTGCCCGGTGGGCGGGAACTTGGGTTTCCATTTTCATGGCTTCGAGGACCACCAAGGGATCGCCGGCCGCTACGTCAGCGCCAGGTTCAACGAGCCACTTGACCACCGTGCCGGCCATGCTGGAGACGAGCGCGGATTCGGCTGGGGAGTCTTCGGCGCCGGAGCCCGGCAGGCCCGTCACGTCTGAAGCCGCCGGGAGGCCTTGCCCTGATCGGGCCCAGCCGTCCAGCAGGTCGGCGGGAAGTCCCACGGCGAGGCGTTTTCCGTCCACATCGATGGTGATGGTTCTGCGCTCACCTCCGGGGGCCACCACGTTGTATTCGGGATCCACCGGGATCTGGTCCGCAAAGTCTGTTTCGATCCACCGGGTGTGGACCCGCATTTCGGCAATGGACGTGAAGTCTTCGGATTCCAGAACCGCTCGGTGGAACGGCAGAACAGTGGCGAGTCCGGTGATGTTGATTTCAGCGAGGGCCCGGCGTGCACGGCGGAGTGCCTGCTGGCGATCAGCTCCGCTCACGATCAACTTGGCCAGCAGGGAGTCGAACTGGGGCGCCACGAAGGAACCGGACCGGACACCGGTATCCAGTCGGATGCCTGGTCCCGTCGGTGCTTCGAACAACCCAACGGTGCCCGGCGAGGGAAGGAATCCGCGGCCGACATCCTCTGCGTTGATGCGGAACTCGAAGGAGTGTCCACGCGCAACGGGGTCCTCCGTGATGCTCAGCGGCAGACCGGCAGCAATGCGGAATTGCTCCTGGACAAGGTCAATCCCTGCGGTTTCCTCCGTGATGGGGTGCTCCACCTGAAGCCGGGTGTTGACCTCCAGGAAGGCCACGGCACCGTCGGCTGAGACCAGGAATTCCACTGTCCCGGCACCGTAGTAGCCTGCTTCGCGGACAATGGCCTTGGAGCCCTCGTAGATTTGCTTCCGCTGTTCGTCGCTCAAGAAAGGCGCCGGAGCTTCTTCCACGAGCTTTTGGTGGCGGCGCTGCAGGGAGCAGTCGCGGGTTCCCACCACCACCACGTTGCCGTGGATGTCCGCGATGACCTGCGCCTCCACATGCCGGGGCCGGTCAAGGTACTGCTCCACGAAGCACTCGCCGCGACCGAACGCAGCCACTGCTTCACGCACTGCGGAGTCGAAGGCTTCCTCTACTTCGGCGAGCTCACGAACCACTTTCAGGCCGCGGCCACCGCCGCCGAAGGCCGCCTTGATCGCAAGTGGGAGTCCGTGTTCTTCGGCGAAAGCGCGGGCCTCTGCCGCGGACGAAACCGGGCCGTCGCTGCCGGCCACCAAAGGTGCGCCGGCGCGGACGGCGATATCGCGGGCCGTGATCTTGTTGCCCAGCTGGCGAATCGACTCCGGTGAGGGGCCGATCCACTCGAGTCCGGCGTCGAGCACTGCTTGCGCAAAGTCAGCGTTCTCGGACAGGAATCCGTATCCGGGATGCACGGCGTCAGCGCCGGACTCCTCGGCAACGTTGAGGAGTTTCCCAATGTTCAGGTAGGTATCAGCCGGCGCGTTGCCGCCCAGGCTGTAGGCTTCGTCGGCAGCGCCAACGTGCATGGCATCGGCGTCGATGTCTGCATAAACGGCGACTGACTGGATGCCGGCGTCGTCGCAGGCTCGGGCGACGCGGACTGCGATTTCGCCGCGGTTCGCGATCAGGACCTTGCGCATCAAATACTCAATTCTCTGGGTTCTTGGTAAACGTCGTGGTGAAGTCCGGCGCATCCGGAACGAGGCGGAACCGGATCCGTCCACCGATGGGGACTTGGGCAGCGAGGTCAAGGTGTTCGTCGCGCACCACGCCAATCACCGGATAGCCGCCTGTGATGGGGTGGTCCGCCAGGAACAGGACGGGCAGCCCCGCGGGTGGAATTTGAAGGGCGCCGGCCATGGTGCCCTCGCTGGGGAGTTCGCCCTCACGGGTGCGTCGCAACGGGGTTCCGTCCAGGCGCATGCCCACACGGTTGGACTGCGGCGTGACCAGCCACTCCTGACCGCAGAGGGAATCAAGCGCTTCCTGGTCGAACCAGTCGGCACGTGGTCCGGGAACGACGTCGAGTACCGTGACGCCCTGGCCGGGGAGGCCGGGGAAATCCGGTTGGAGCTCCGGGCTTTCCACTGCTGTGGATGCGGTGGCTTGACCGGCCGGGAGCTCCTGGCCAATTGCCAGAGGCGCGGGACCAATCCCGGACATCGTGTCAGCGGACCGGCTGCCCAGAACCTCAGGAGCATCAACGCCGCCACGGATCGCCACATAGTTTCGGAAACCCGACTGGGGAGCCCCGACGGTGAGCACTTCGCCGTCGAGCAGCGCGAAGGGCGCGGCCATGGGGACGGTCCGCTGAGCGCCGGACTGGACGTAGCCGTCGTCGGATCCTTCAGAATCAACCCACGACGGCGACTCGATGGTAAGCGTCGTCGGTGCACCCGCCACGGCAATCACTTGGTCGCCGATTGCTTCCACCGTGAGTCCGCCGTTGACGCTCTCAACGGCTGCAGCCGACGAAGCATTCCCCACCAGCCGATTGGCGCGGCGCAGCGATGCCCGGTCCAAAGCCCCGGCAGCAGACACCCCCAGCGGACCGTAGCCCCGGCGGCCGAGGTCCTGGATGAGGCTTTGCGCCCCAGGGTTCAGGATCCGAAGACCGGACTCGGTGTGGCGCTCCTTGTCGGAGTCGCCGGCCGAGGAGTCTCCGGCTGAAGCGTCCCCTGCCGAGGAAGGGCTGGCCGTCACAACCTCGCGGACGGCCTTGTACTGCACACGGTCACCGGGTCGAACCAAGGCAGGCTGGGCACGGTCAAGGTCCCACATCCGTGCCCCGGTCCGGCCAATCAGCTGCCAACCGCCTGGTGAACTGCGGGGATAGACAGCCGAGTACTGGCCGCCGAGGGCAACAGATCCAGCGGGAACAGCTGTCCGCGGGGAGGAGCGGCGCGGAACCGTGAGGGCCTCGTCCTCGCCCACCATGTAGCCGAACCCGGGGGCGAAGCCCGCGAAGGCAACGGTCCAGATCTGGCTGGTGTGGGCGGCTATGACGCCGTCCACGCTCAGGCCGGTGAGCTCCGCGACATCGGCGAGGTCGTCGCCGTCGTATACGGTCTCGATGACCACCAGCCCGGAGTCGGTGGCTTCCGAAGCGGTGAGTTCCAGCTCGAGCAACCGGGCGCCGATGGCGCGGGTGGCCGCTGCGGACTCTCCCACGACCATGACAGTTTCGGCGGCGGCAAGAACGTCTACTTGTCCCGGCAGCGGTGACTTGTTGAGCATGTCCTGCAGGGCCAAGACGTCCTGCAGCCCGTCCATTTCAGCCAGCACGGCACGGGTGCCGACGGGCCTGACAGAGCGAACCCTTTTTGCGGTGGCTGTGTGCATCACGGTTTCCATTTTTCGCTACGCCGCCGGCTGAGCGTGCGTCCCCTGCATCAAACGGACGTCTTCTTCCGGCTTGGGGTCGCGGCCAAGGAGCATGCCCACGATCGTCACGACAGAAGCGACGAGGATGTAAACAGCAATCAGGTACCAGCCGCCACCTGCCGCGCCGTAGAGAGCGGTGAAGATGATGGGTGCAACGGCCCCACCGATGACACCGGCCAAGGTGTAGGCCAGTGAGCTGCCGGCGTACCGGAGCCGTGCCGGGAACTGTTCGGTGATGAAGGCCGCCTGGGGTCCGTACATGAAGGCGTGCAGGGCCAGGCCGATGACGGTACCTACGGTCAGCATGGCTACGGACTTGCCCTGGATCATCAGGAAGAAGAGCGGGATATAGGCGGCGGTAGCAGCTGCAGCGATTCCGTAGACCCAGCGACGGTTGAAGCGGTCCGTCAACGCACCGGCCAACGGGATCAGGAAGAGCTGGAAGGCGGAGCCGATCAGGATGGCGGACAAGACGTTGCCCGTTGTCATGCCCAGTTCCTTGGTGGCGTAAACGGCGACGAACACCGTGAACAGCGCGTAAAGGATGTCCGGGCAAACCCGGGACAGCGCTGCGGCGACCAGTGCCTTGGGCTGCGTGGTGAAGACTTCCTTGATGGGAGCCTTGGGACGATCGCCGTGGGCCTGGATGGCCTTGAAGACCGGGGTTTCTTCAAGCTTGAGGCGGATGATCAGGCCGAAGACCACCAAGAAGGCGGAAGCCAGGAAGGCTACGCGCCAGCCCCAGGAAAGGAAGGCTTCATCGCTGAGCGAGGCGGCAAGGATGGCGAGGACACCGTTGGCCATGAGGTTACCGGCGGGCGGGCCGATCTGTGCTGCGGAGGACCAGAAACCGCGCTTGTTGGGATCGCCGAATTCGCTGGAAAGCAGCACGGCACCGCCCCACTCGCCGCCAACGCCGATGCCCTGGGCCAGGCGCAGCAACACAAGGATGGTGGGAGCCGCGACGCCGATCACCGAGTAGTCAGGCAATGCGCCGATGAGGACAGTGGCGACGCCGATCAGGACGAGCGTGAAGACCAGGACGTACTTGCGGCCGATCTTGTCGCCCAATCGGCCGAAGATGACCCCGCCGATTGGTCGGGCCAAGTAACCAACTGCGAAGGCCGAGAAGGAGAGCAGCAACGCCACAAATTCGTCATTGCCGGGGAAGAAGATCTTGGGGAACACGAGGGCCGAAGCCACCGAGTAGATGGCGAAGTCGTAGTACTCAAGCGAGGTGCCGGTGAGGCTGGCGACGTACGCCTTGATGGCGCCGGCCGGTGGCTTCCTTGTCACGGCCTTGGCTGCCTTGTTGGTGCTGGTCATGGTTTCCTCCGGGGGTGAGGGATGTGGTGCTGGGCCTGAATGGAACGGGTTAGAGGAACGAGCCGACGGTGACGCCGGTCTCGCCCAAAGCGGACTTCACCGCGGTGGCCATTGCAACGGCCCCCGGTGAGTCACCATGCACGCAAATGCTCTCTGCGCGGATTTTCAGGATGGAACCATCAGTGGTTCTGACGGATTGTTCGGTGGCCATACGCAGGACGTGCTCAGCCACTTGGGCCGGATCATGGAGAACGGCGCCCGCCTGTGAGCGGGAAACCAGCGTTCCATCCGGGTTGTAGGCGCGGTCCGCAAAAGCCTCGGCAACGCCTCGAAGACCTGCTTCTTCAGCGAGACGCAGTACTTCGGAGCCCGGGAGGCCGAGAATCGGGAGGTTGGGGTCCACCGACTTCACAGCTTCGACGACGGCACGGGCCTGCGCCGTGTGCTTCACGATCGCGTTGTAGAGACCACCATGGGGCTTCACGTACTGGACGCGCGCACCGGCGGTGGCCGCCAGAGCCTGCAGGGCACCGATCTGGTACACCACGTCATCTGCCAGTTCCCTGGGGTCGATGTCCATGAAACGGCGACCGAATCCAGCGAGGTCGCGGTAGCCAACATGGGCGCCAATAACGACGCCGGCCTTCGCCGCCTTTTCGCAGGTGCTGCGGATGACACTGGGGTCCCCAGCATGGAATCCACAAGCGACGTTGGCACTGGAGACCGACTCGAACATGGCTGCGTCGTCACCCAGTGTCCAGCGCCCGAAAGACTCTCCGACGTCGCTGTTCATATCGATGATTGCCATGATGTGATCCCTGCCTCGTGATGTGCGTTACATCTAGGATGCCTTAATCTGCTGGATTGTTCAACGATCCAGCGATCCTAGTTTTTGGCAATCGTGTATTTTTGGTGTCATGGCCAGTGCAGATCAGGAAGTAAACGAACCCGCTGGCCTCAATAGCGCTCGGGCCCGGGTCCGGATGAGAGTCCCATCCGTTGCCGAGAGGGTCGCCGAAGAACTGCGCTACCAACTGGCCGAGGGTTTCCTGGTTCCTGGTTCCAAGCTGACTGAAGCAACCATCGCTGAGGATTTGGGGGTTTCGCGGAACACGGTCCGCGAGGCATTCGCTGAGCTGGCCGGTGAACGGCTACTCCTCCGTCAGCCCAATAAGGGTGTTTTTGTTGCCACCCTTGAAGCCGGCGACATCCACGACGTTTATACGGTTCGCCGCGCCATCGAGGTCAGTTCTCTCCGGGCGGGTGGTTCGCCGGAACGCGTAGCCGCCGTCAGGGCCGCCGTCGACGAGGGGAAGCGGGCCGCAGAGGCCAACGACAACGAAGGACTGGGCAGCGCCAACCAGCACTTTCACGGCGCGATCGTTGCCCTCGCCGAGAGCAACCGGTTGAACACGATCATGGCCCAGATTTTGGCCGAGATGCGCCTGTACTTCCACAAGGCCACCTTGAATGCGCACTTCTACAGCGACTGGCTCACGGAAAACGAGCGCATCTGTTCAGCGCTGGAGGCGGGTGAGCTCGAACGGGCCGGCGACCTTCTTCTGGCCTACCTCAACCGTTCAGAGCAGCAACAAACCGCTATCCACGGCGCGTAGCTAGCGTTTGCCCTTCTTGCGGGAACCTTTACCCCGGCCCTTGTCAGGATTCGGGGCGTAACGTTGCGCGACCGCAGGCTTCCTGGGGCCTCCCCCGCGGCGGTCGGGCTTGGGTTCCTTCTTGGGCTTCTCCTGCTGGGCCGAGGGTTGGCGTGAACTCTGCGCGGTCCGCCCACGCACAATTCCAATGAACTCCTCGATCACGGGGCTGTCGGTTCCAACCAGCCAAGCCAGGCCGATCTGCGTCCCGGGAGCGCCGGTCAGGCGGCGCATGACAGTGTCTTTGGCGTTCAAGTGCCGCGCAACTGACATCGGCAGGATCGCCAACCCAGCACCGGACGCGACAACTTGGAGGGCCATGTCCGGCCCGCCCATTTCCTCGATGTCGAGGAAGTTCTCCTCGGAAAGATCATCGAGGGCCACCTCTTCGAACACGGAGATCTCGTGCCCCTTGGGAGCAACCACCACTGGCTGCTCTTCATACAGGGGGATGACGTTCAGGCCCTCCCGGTCCACGGGCAACCGAACGAAGCTCAGGTCGGCGGAACCGTCATGCAACACCGAAACCTGGGCGTCGTCGTCGGACATGAACGAGTGCAACGGAAAGTTGGGCATGCGCTCTTCCCACCGCCGGATCCATTTCCCAGGGGTCACACCCGCAACATAGGCGAAGCGGAGGCCGGCAAGGGGCCCGGTTGTTTCGGCGGATTCTTCAGCGTCTGGCACACACTCACAGTACCGGCCAGATACCCTTGAAGCATGACGTCCTCGAACTCCCAGTCCATGAAGCCGGCAACAGTTGCCAAGAAACTCGGCATCTACCTGCCCGCTACACCCCAAGAGTTCCAGGATTCGTCCATTACCCGTGACGAATTCGCCGAACTCCAGGCCAATCCCCCGGAATGGCTCGCCGAACTTCGCCGCAACGGCCCGCACCCCCGCCCGGTTGTAGCGCAGAAGCTGAACGTCTCCATCAGCGGCCTCGCCCGCGGCGGCATCGAAGATGCACTCACGACGGCGGAAATCACCGAGCTGCTGCAGGCTCCGCCGCAGTGGCTGGTCACCGAGCGCGCCACCCACGCTGCCGTGCGCACCGAAGCCCAGCGGGTCAAGGACGAAGCTACCAAGAAGGCCGCCACCAAGGAAGCACGGGACAACGCCGCCGCAAAGCGCGACGCCCCGAAGACCTCCAAGCGCGATCACGCTTAAGTCTGTGTAAGTTGTGGCCGGGACCAATGGTCCCGGCCACAACTGTTTCAAGCTCAGTCCTGGTGAAGCTGAATGAAGTTGCCACACCCGTCGTCGAAGACTGCGCTGACCCCTGAAGGATCCTCCGACGGTTCACCCTGGAACGTCACACCGGCGGCAAGCAAACGCTCATACTCAGCCTGCACATCGGGCACGCCGAAGGTGATCGCGGCCAGGCCGGACTCGTGGAGAGCGTTCATGTAGTTCGAGGCGATGGGGTTGTCGCTGGGTTCCAACAAAAGGCCGGGGGAACTGCTGTTCTCCGCGCCGGGATCCTTGATAATGAACAAGTTGTACTCGGGCATGGCCATCAGGGTCTCGAAGCCAAGGGTCTCCGTGTAGAAAACATGGGCTGCTGCGGGGTCCTTGACGTGGATGCTGCACATTTTCAGTCTCATGCTGCCTAGGCTACGCCCCGGCTCTGACAACCTGACCCCTCGCGCCCAAGCAGCCACTGCCGCATACTGAATTCAAAGCAGCGAATTCGCCTGGAGGTGGTCCGATGCCCGCCATGATGCTCCTGTGGGGTGTAGCTCTGGTCCTTGCAACCGCAGCAACCACGTATGTCCTGCACAGGAAACTGACCTACGGCCGCGGCCCGGAGCCTGACGGCGTCTTCTGGGATGTGTTCGGTGGGCTGGTCGTCACAGTGCCCGCCATCATCGTCCCGGCCGTGCAATGGCCGCCGGCCGGGCTGATCATGATTTTCGTAGGCATCACTACTGCGGCAGGAACGCTGCTGAGCATCCGCAAAGTGGAGCGCCTCCACGCAGCTGAGCCCCGCCGTCGTGCTGGTTTCCCGGATGACGCAGCCCGCCACGAAAGCCTTCTGGAGCAATGGCGCCAATACGAGCTGGATCCTGGGCGGACCATCGACTTCCCGGCCATGACTGACGTGAGGGCTGCCGAGACAGCTGCACTGACGCGGGCCATGCGGGAAGCCGAGTACTGCAAGGTGACGGCCGGGACCGACTACCGTGCCGCCGTCGAGCGTCTCGCCCAGGCGCTGACAGACGCCGAGCGGGCAGCAGGCGTCCCCACGCCAGCCCTCCCCTCGCCGAGCTGACACTTCACCCCCATCCCAAGCGGAAACATGGGGGTGAACTGCCAACTCGGCGGCAGGAAACTACAGAACCTTGCCCTTGAAGAACTCGGGCCGCACCCGGTACATCACCAGCATGATCACGACGCCCAACAGGATCACACCCATTCCCAGCACGAACACCAGGCCCACACCGCCCACGGAGGAGCCCGAGCCGTACTCCGGGTCCATCGAGTCCATGGCCGTCTTCACGAACATGACCAGCAGGATCACTCCGCCCACAAGCGGCGCAAGGAACTTGAAGAAGAACGGACGGACACCGCTAAACGCCGATGCCCGGAAGAACCAGACGCAAGCCAGGGCTGTGATGCCGTAGTAGAAGCAGATCATCATGCCCAGGGCAGTGATGGTGTCCCACAGCGCGTTCTCGGACACGGTGCGGGTGATCACGTAGAACGCTGCGGCGGCGATCGCTGCGGCGATGGTCGCGAAGCTGGGCGACTTGTACGTGGGGCTGATCTTGCCAAACTTCGGCGAGATGGCGCGGTAGTGGCCCATGGCCAGCATGGTGCGGGCGGGGGAAACGAACGTCGACTGCAAAGATGCCGCTGAGCTGCTCAGAATGGCCAATGACATCAGGATCGCGAACGGACCCATCACCGGGCCGGCAAGCACGGCGAAGATGCTGGACTGGTTCTCTGGGTTTCCGGCACCCAATCCGGTCTCGCCAACGCCGGCGAAGGACAGGGTAGCCAGTGCAACGGTCATGTAGATGACCACGATGACCAGCACGGTGATGGTCGCTGCGCGGCCAGGGGTCTTCTCGGGGTTCTTCGTTTCCTCGTTCATGGTGAGGGTGACGTCCCAGCCCCAGTAAATGAAGATCGAGAGCGACACACCTGCGGCGAATTGTGAGAACGAGTCCACGGCGAACGGGTTGAACCAGTCCGGTGAAATGGCGGTGGCATCGAAGGCCGTGCCGTTTGCCACGTGGGCGAATGCGGAGACTGCGAACCAGCCCAGGACCAGCAACTGGAAGGCTACCAGCACGTACTGAACGCCCTTGGTGGTCTCCATCCCGCGGTACGAAATCCAACAGGCCAGCGCGATGAACACCAGGGTGGTGGCGATGTTCAGCGGAAGGATCTTGCTGAGCTCACCCAGCTCCGGATTACTGAAGATCTGGGCGAGCATCAGGTAGAAAAAGTCCACCGCCACGGCCGCCAGGTTGGACAGCACAATGATGGTGGCCGCGATCAGCCCCCATCCACCCATCCAACCGATCCACGGACCGAAGGCGCGCGTCGCCCACGTGAAGGAGGTACCGGCGTCGGGCATGGCGTTGTTCAGTTCGCGGTAACCGAGCGCCACCAGCAGCATGGGGATGAAGCCCACCAGGAAGATGGCGGGCAGGTGCACGCCCACCTCGGACACGGTGGGGCCCAGGGCCGCGGTCAGGGTGTAGGCGGGCGCGATGCAGGAAACGCCGATCACGACGGCGCCGATGAGGCCCACCGATCCGGCCTTTAGCCCCTTTTCACTCAAGGCTGGCGATTCTTTCGACTGGACCGTCTTTGGTGCAGTTGACATGGGTTTTGCCTTTCAGGCGATTGCTAGGCGCTGTGGCGCGAGTAGTCGCGGGGGACCACGATCATGGGTACGGGGAGGGCACGCAGGATCCGGTTTGCGGTGGTGCCCAGGAACGTGGCTCTGTGCTGGGCCAGGCGGCTGGAACCGATCAGCAGGATTTCGCCGTCTTCCCAGTCGAGTCGATCCACGGCTTCCTCGATGGTGCGGCCTTGGGCTACGACGATCTCGGGTTTTTCGTGAAGGGAAGCTGTCGGTTCGTTGGCATCACTGGAACCCACGACGGCGGCAAGCCGGGCGGCGGCATGCTCCCGGGCGGCCTCGGCCAACTCAGGCGAGTCACCGCCGTCGAGCGCCAACAGGGAGACGAGCCGCAGCGGAAGGCCCCGGTCACGGGCGGATTCAACGGCCACGTCAAGGAGCTCGTCGGCACCCGGACGGGTGCCGAAACCGCAGCTCATACGGGTGATGGGATCGGTACGGTGATAGCCCTGAGGCGCCAACACCACAGGAACCGGCGACGAATGGAGCAGCGAGCTCGCAACGGAGCCGATAGTGAACCGCTTGAACAAGCCGCTGTTGGCGGCCCCGATGACCAAAGCCGCAGCATCCATTTCCACGGCAGTATCGATCAGGGTTTGCGCCTCGGAATCACCTCGACGGATGTGCCCCCGAGCGGTGACATCGGCCGGAACCAGCGCAAGGCCTTCATCCAGCCAGCGCTGTGCCTGCTCAGTGAGGATGTCGTTGTAGCCGGTCTCCGGCGGGTAGACGGCGTTGAACGGGGAATCCTCCGGCACCACAAGGACCAAGTCCAGGCTCACATCGTGATTCCGGGCCAGCGCAACGGCGAGGTGAACGGCGTCGTGCCCCCTCGCATTGGCGGTGTAGCCAACTACGTAGCGCATGGTGGTCCTTTCCTCGGTCCTGCTTAAACAGTGGTGCCGGCAGGCCGGGAATGACGCTCCCCCGGCCTGCCGGTTTTGGTGGTGCCCGCCTTAGGCGACGGGCAGTGCGCTCATCTTGTTGGCTTCGACGATGCGGGCAGCAGTTGCCTGGCCCATGCGGACCGCGCCGTCAACGTGCTGGTAGCCCTCGGCAGCGAGGTCGGACGAGGACCAGAAGATGGGTCCGACGTTCGCGTGCTGGTCCTTGCCGTAGCGGTGAAGTCCGCCGAGGTCGTAGCTGGATGCGTAGGCGCCGCGGGTCCATTCTTCGGAGCCCCAGTCGGACTCGTAGTAGACCTCGGGAGTGAGGGCCTTATCGCCCAAGAAGCCGGCGATGGATTCGAGGATGGCCTTCTTGCGGTCTTCGGCGCTGAGTTCGAAGACGGCGTCGGCCTTTTCGTCGGAGACGAAGCCCACCAAGGTGCCGCGGGCGTCGCCGTGGTTGGTGTTGTCGTAGACCTCCTGGACGAGTGCGCCTGCACTGAAGCCTGTGCCGGAGAGTCCTTCTTCGCGCCAGAACGGGGTGTCGTACACGGCGTGGACCTTGATGACCAGGCCCAGCGATTGGTGCTGGTGCATCTGGTGCTGGCGGCGCGGCAGCGGGGGCTCGAACGAGACGCGGGAGTACAGGTTCGGCGGCACGGCCATGATCACATACCGCGCGTTGACGGTTGCCTGCTCGGACACGACGGTCACGTTGTTGTCGTCCCACTTGATGGTCCGCACCGGGCTGTTGAGGACGACGTCGTCGCCCAGCTCAGCTGCCTGCAGAAGGGAGACCTGCTGCATGCCGCCGATGACGCGCTTGTCCAGGATGAAATCCTCGTCCGTCAGGTGGCTGAAGGAACCGGCCGAGGCCGCCATGAGGACTGCCTGCAGTGCCGAGAAAGCGTGGGCGGGCTTGGTGAGCATTCCACCAGCGATGAAGAGGCCAATGTTGTTGCAGGCTTCCTCGTCGTTGGAGTTCTGGCGGAGCCAGTGGTGGAAGGAGATGGTGTCCAGCTCGCGTGCCTTGGGGTGTGCCCAGGGCTCGGTGGGGCCGATCTCGGCGGCGAGGCCGTCCAGGATGGCGACGAGCTTGTCCATTTCGGCCTTGGTGGTTTCATTGACCGGGAAAGTGTCACCGGTGTACTGCGTGCGCTTGCCGTCTTCGCCGATGTAGACGGACTCGCCGTCGCGGTAGCGTGAGTACATTTTCAGTCCGAGCTCGTCCAGCAGCTCCATGAGGACCGTCTGGTCCGGGGAAACCCACTGGCCGCCGATTTCCAGCATGGCGCCGTCGATGGTGTCGGTCCAGGTTCGGCCGCCCACGCGGTCGCGCGCTTCGAGCACTGCGACGCTGAGTCCGGCCTTTTTCAATGCGCGTGCGGCCGTCAACCCCGACGGTCCGGCGCCGACGATCACAACGTCGCGATCAAGATTCTGCATGTTGTCCTCTCCGTGGCCGTCCGTGGTGGCTGACCAATAAATGAATGGCATTCATTTACTTCCATAGTAGCGCTGGAGTCAGCCGCTGTGAAGACCCGGTGGAATAATGCTGGGGACACAGGCAGCAGAAAGGCTACCGATGCCCGCACCCACCCCCGCTTCTTCCGCCGGCCCTGCCGGTTCTGCCGGCTCTGTGCGCCGCCGCGCCGGTCGACCTACGGCGGCGGTCCTGGACCAGGACGGGATTACGACGGCGGCGCTCGAGTTGATCAGCTCCAAGGGTTACAACGGACTCACCATGGCGGCACTGGCCCGCTCCCTGGGCGTCGCGCCGTCTGCGTTGTACAACCATGTGGCCTCCAAGGACGACGTTTTGCTGCTGGTGGAGGACCACTTGGCAGCGATGGTTGACGTCTCCACTTTCGGCGTGGAGCCGTGGGACGTAGCCGTGCGCCGCTGGGCCTGGTCCTACCGCGACGTTTTCTCGGAGCATACGCCGCTGATCCCTGTCATTGCAGTACTTCCGGTGGCAAATGCACCCAAGACACTGGCGATGTACGAGGCCGTGACCGCCGGCTTCCGCGAGGCCGGGTTCCCTGAGGAGAAGATCATCTCCGCGATCGTGGCCTTGGAGGCGTTTGTGTTCGGCGCCGCTTACGACGTCAACGCGCCTGAGGACATTTTCGACGCCGGCAGCCTCGCTGAGCAGGTCCCCAACTTCACCGCCGCGGTGGACCGGTTGGCCATGGAAAGGCACCCGCGTCCGACTGACGTTGCCTTCAGCCTGGGACTTGAGGCGTTGATCACGGGGTTCGGCGCGCTGCGGGGATAGTTCCGTACTTAAAGGGTTGCACCGTCGAGGCTGAGATGGCGCGTTTCTGTCGTGTTGTCGGTGTATGTCACCTCGACGGGTACGTCTTGGTCAGAGGAATTCGGCAGCTCCCCACCCGGGAGCCAAAACGCGAACTGGCCTTTGGACACAGTGGCCGTGATCTTTTCCCCGGCACTGCTGGTGTAAGTCATGGCTGCAACGTCCGGACCAACCTGACCTGAAGCCATGGAGAGCGGGTTGTCCGCGATGACGCCGGTACCCAATTGCGTCGCCTTGATTTCACGGCCTACGGGTTCGCGTCCATTGCCGGGCTTTCCCACTGAACCGAAGGACCCCTTCTTAAACCACACGGCCGTGGAGTCGGTGGTGCAGGTGGCTTCGAAACCGTCAGCGCCGCTGAGGACAACCGTGGTCCAGGCCCCGCGCCTCTCGGCGATGGCAACTTCCGCCGCGTTCACATCGCCGGCGAACATGCCGTCACCAACACCTTTACTCGACCGGACGCAGTCGGAGACCGCACTGTCACGCTCGGCACCTGTCAGCGCACCCGGAGCGGCAGTCCACGTTGCGAAGGCAGGGTCGCCTCCCGAGAGTGCCGGAACAACTAAAAACCCTGCTGTGGCGGCAAAAGCAACGGCACCCAAAGCGATGGTTCGACGACGACGACGGCTTGGGCGCGACGTCGTCGTTTTGTATTCCGCGGGTCCGGCGACGCCGGTCGCGGAGGTTGGGGACCTGAGAATCCGTTCCAAGTCGTTCTGCGAACGGCGCGGGTCGGGAGCTGCACTCTGTCCGGCTGCGTCCAAGGAGCGCAGCAGCGTGTCGATATTCCGGCTGTTTTTCATGGTGTCGCCGCCTTTTCGGGAAATGTCGCCGACACCGGCGACTCATTCTGGGGTGCATGGTCAAGAAGCAGTCGCAGGGCCCGCCTTGCGCGGGTGAGGCGGAGGCGAAACGCGACCGGGGAAATACCCACAACATGCGCTGCTTGGGGTGCGGCCAGATTCTCGAAGATTGCAAGCCCAAGGGCCTCTTGGTGGACTTCGGAAAGAAGCGCCCAGGCTCTGCCTAGATCAACGCGGCTGCTGACCAGGTCAGCGTGGGAATCGACGTGGGATATGGCTGTCGCCTCAGCTAATCGGACACCAAGGGCCTGCTGCCGCTGTTCTCCGCGGCGGGCATTCAGCATGAGATTCCGCGTGATGCCGAAGAGCCATGCCCGGGCGTCATCCTCATGCTTTGGCGCTTCCGAAAACCGCCGCCAAACGATAAGAAATGCCTCAGCCACGACGTCCTCGGCATTCACCGCATCCGTACGACGCTGCACGAACTTCAGCAGGTCGGCGTACGCGGATTCGTACAGCGCCCGAAAGGCCTCTTCCCGGTCAGGGGCTCTCGAAAGGTAGCTCATACCCTGTACTTGTCCGCCACATAGCTAAGTGTGTTGCAGTGGCACGAATATTCCCGGAACTCGAAGTGGGTCTTGCGCCGGATCACCGTCCCGGCACGCGTGGTGTAGGCCTCCATCACCAAGGCGGGCTTCCCGGCGTCGTCGACCATTTCAGCAGTAGCTGAAGCGCCGTCCGAAAACGTGACCAGCCCTCAATCTCTTGTAGTACAAGTTTAAAACTTGTATCCTAAGTGGCAGGCAAGGATGCCGCACCCACTAGGAGAACCATGAGCACCGTAGATCTCATTCGCCACGTCAAGCTATCCACGGCACGTTTGCCCCTCACCGTACCCATCAGCGATGCCAAAGTCTTCACGGGCCGGCAAAAGCCCATGACTGAAGTGGTGTTCCTGTTCGCGGAGATCACTACGGAGCAAGGTCACAGCGGCATCGGCTTCAGTTACTCCAAACGTGCAGGCGGACCCGCACAGTACGCCCACGCCAAGGAAGTCGCAGAAGGCATCATCGGCGAGGACCCCAACGACATCGGCAAGATCTACACCAAGCTCCTCTGGGCCGGCGCATCGGTGGGCCGTTCGGGTGTGGCAACGCAGGCACTTGCCGCCATCGATATCGCACTGTACGACCTCAAAGCCAAGCGCGCCGGGCTCCCCCTGGCCAAACTGCTGGGCTCCTACCGCGACTCCGTCCAGACCTACAACACCTCAGGCGGCTTCCTCAACGCAACACTGGACGAGGTCAAGGAACGCGCCACCCGGTCCATCGATGAGGGCATCGGCGGCATCAAGATCAAGGTCGGCCTGCCTGATTCCAAGGAAGACCTGCGACGCGTGGCCGGAGTCCGTGAGCACATCGGCTGGGACGTCCCGCTCATGGTGGACGCCAACCAGCAATGGGACCGTGCCACGGCGCTGCGCATGGGCCGCCAGTTGGAGGAATTCAATCTCATCTGGATCGAAGAACCGCTGGATGCCTACGACTTTGAGGGCCATGCACACCTCGCCCACGTCTTGGACACCCCCATCGCCACCGGCGAGATGCTCGCATCCGTTGCTGAACACAAGGGCCTCATCAACGCCAACAGCTGCGACATCATCCAGCCCGACGCTCCCCGCGTCGGCGGCATCACCCAGTTCCTGCGCCTCGCGGCGTTGGCAGATGAACGCGGCCTTGGCCTGGCACCGCACTTCGCCATGGAGATCCACCTCCACTTGGCCGCCGCCTACCCGCGCGAGCCGTGGGTGGAGCACTTCGACTGGCTGGACCCCCTGTTCGAGGAACGCCTGGAGACCAAGAACGGCCGCATGATCGTTCCCGATCGTCCGGGCTTGGGCGTCACACTCAGCGAGCAGGCCCGCGCGTGGACCACGGAATCCGTAGAGTTCGGCGCGTAATCTTGAAGACATGAGCCGAAACCTGACCGCGGATCTCGCCGCCGACCTTCGCAACCGCATCGTCGACGGCGCCATCCAACCAGGTGAGAAGCTCCCCAGCGAAAACACCCTCATCAGTGAGTTCGGGGTGAGCCGGACCGTCGTCCGTTCTGCCCTGACCCGCTTGCAAGCAGAGGGATTGGTGGAAACCGAACGCGGGCGCGGCAGCTTCGCGCTGACCCCGCCCGCGGAAGGTCCCGCAGCAGCGCCGGGAACGCGGCCCGTTTCCAGCATGGAAGACCGGCTTCAGATGCTCGATTTCCGCATCGGCGTCGAGACCGAAGCCGCCGCAATGGCAGCGAAGAACCACACCGAACAACAACTCAAGGCCGTCCACGGCGCGTTGGAACAATTCACCGCGAGCTCAGGCCACCCGGCGCACTCCATGAAAGCGGATTTCGAGTTCCACCGGGCCGTTGCTGCGGCCACTGGCAATCCCTTCTATACGGACTGCATTTCCGCCCTGGGCCAGACAATGATCACCATGCCCCGCCCGCGCCTCGTTGCCAGCGAAGACCGGGACTCCCCCGAGCGTTTCGCCCAGGTGGTCCACGAACACTCCTCTATATACGCAGCCATCGCGGAGGGCGACCAAGTGGCTGCCGCGGCAGCGATGCGCCTGCACCTGAGCAACTCACGACGCCGGTTCACAGGTTCTGCGCGCAGCTGACGGTCGCGTTCGCCCATCTAAGTCGCAGTTGGGGTCGTTCCCAGCGCTCAGAACGACCTCAACTGCGACTTACTTGGGTGCACGGAAAACAAAAGAGCCCCAGTCCTAAGACCGGGGCTCTTTCAATTGCGTGCGCGAGGGGGGATTTGAACCCCCACACCCTTTCGGATACTGGCACCTGAAGCCAGCGCGTCTGCCGTTCCGCCACTCGCGCGCAACTTCTTTTTCCGGACTTCTGCGGGTTTCCCAGCTTCGTTTCCTTCAAAAGCAGCGAGATCAAGCATAACGGACATTCCCGGCAAAACACCAATCGGGAGATGGCACCCCCTCCGCGAGGCCCTGGAGCCCCTAAAAAATCCCCGATCAACCACTGAACTCCACGGAAATTTCATGGCCCGCCTCCCGCACCAGCAAGGGCCGGAAGCGAACTTTTCCGGGTCGCAAGGCGTTGTGGATTAAGGCCATTCCCAGTCAGTCCCAGTAGTATCGGGAAGTGGAAGGGCCGTCAGGCGCGTACTTCGCTGTGTGCGCAGACGGACTATCGGATCAGGCACAGCGGGTGCCGCGGCAAGGAAAGGAGAAGGACATGGGTTTGCTGGACAAAGTCGAGCGCGGCATTGAAAAAGCCGTTCGCAACGTCTTCTCCACGGGGTCGCGGGCACGTGTTGAGCCAGTGGAGATTGCGAGTAAGTTAAGGCGCGAGTTGGACAACAAGTCCATCACCATCGCCGCCGGCCGCACCCTCGCCCCCAATGTTTTCGATGTCCTGCTCAGTGACGAGGATTTCGCCAGGGCCCAGGAATGGGGAACTCCCCTGGCAGAGGAACTGTGCGACGTCGTCATCCAGCACGTACGCAGCCAGGGCTACACGCTCCAGGGTGCAGTCCGGATTTCGTTCCGCCGCAATGACGAAGAACGTGCCGGGCACTTTGAGATCACTTCCCGGACCGAGAAACCCTCCGATGACGCTGCTCCCGCCCCGCAGGCCCCACGGGCCAACGTTCCGGCGGCCCCGGCACGGCAGCCCATCCGCCTCCAGCCCGTTCTGGACATCGGCGGCCAGCGGTACTCCCTCAATGCCCAGTCCGTGGTGCTGGGACGCTCCTCGGAGGCCGACATCCTGGTGGATGACACCGGTGTCTCCCGGAAGCACCTTGAGGTCCGCACACAGAACGGCAGCACTTGGGCCGTAGACCTTGGCTCCACCAACGGAAGCTACGTCAATGGCCACAAGGTAAACGGCAGCGTGGAACTTACAGACGGCTCAACCATCACGATGGGACGTACCAAGATTATTTTCCGCCTTCTCCCCCAAACCCCGGGTGGCAACGCGTGAACGACGTCAGCGAACTGACCATCACAGCGCTTCGCTTCGGGTTCCTCCTGCTGTTGTGGGTCTTGATCTTCAGCATCGTGTCCACCATGCGCCGCGATCTCCAGATCGGCCGCAAAGCAGTGACCGGAGCCCCCACAGCCCGCGAAGTCCGCAAGCATCCGGAACTTGCCGCGTCACCGGCGCCGGCTATCCAGCATGCACGCACGCTGGTGGTCACTGAGGGTCCGCTCAAGGGCACCACTGTTCCCTTGGCTGCCAGCCCCATCCTGCTGGGCCGCGCGCAGGAAGCCACCTTGGTCCTGGAAGACGACTACGCTTCCGGCCGTCACGCGCGCCTGTTCCCGCAGGGCAGCCGCTGGTTCATTGAGGATCTCGGTTCAACCAACGGCACCTACTTGGCCGATCAACAGCTCACCCGTGCTCTGCCGGTTGAGCTTGGCGTCCCCGTGAGAATCGGCAAGACGGTCATTGAATTGAGGCCGTAGTCCATGGCCTCCCCCGAGACCCCCGAAAGCAAGGAGATACCCGCGGAGCGCCCACTCATCATGCGCTACGCGGCCCGCTCCGACGTGGGAAGGATCCGCTCCAAGAATGACGACTCCGCCTATGTGGGTCGCCATCTGGCAGTGGTGGCCGACGGCATGGGTGGTCATGCCGGCGGCGATGTCGCCTCAGCATCAACGGTGCTGGACATGATCCATCTGGACCATGACGACTACCCTGACGGCGCGGAGACAGTCCTCGCAGACGAGATCCAGACGGCCAATTCGCTGCTTTCCGAGCTTGTTCACCAGAATCCCAAGTTGTCCGGCATGGGAACTACCGTGACTGCCCTTCTCCTGGAAGACCGCAAGCTCCACTTCGCGCACATCGGTGACTCCCGTGCCTACCGGCTGCGCAACAAGAAGTTCGAGCAAATCAGCATCGACCACACGTTCGTGCAGCGGCTCATTGACGAGGGACGCCTCCGTCCCGAGGAAGCCGAAACCCATCCCCATAAGAACGTGCTGATGCGCGTCCTGGGTGACGTCGATGCCAGCCCGGAGCTGGACTTGGACGTCCTCGAAGTCGAACCCGGCGAACGCTGGCTCCTCTGCTCCGATGGCCTCAATTATGTGGCCGGGCACGTCGTGGAGCGCATGGTTCGTGAGACCAAAGACCTCCGCGAATGCGCCGAGATCCTGGTTGACCTTACGTTGGAAGCCGGCGCCCCGGACAACGTCACCGTGGTGATGTTGGAGATCGTGGAAGAGACCGACGACGACGTCAACACGGCCGCCGTCGACGTCGTTCCGGCTGCGGCGCTTGCCGCGGTGGACGAGCCCGTAGCGGTCACCGCCTCCAAGCCCGCCGAGGGTCCTTCCGCCACCAAGTCGGCCGAGGATGCACCGGTCGAGTCCAAAGAGAAGGCCTCGAGGGAGGCCGATGCTGGATCCTCGTTCAGTGCCAATGACCCCAGCGCCACAGACGACGAATCCATTGAGGCTTCCGCATCCCCGGATGAATCCAAAGAACCTCCCATCACCACGGATCCGCACTTGGGCGAGCACCTGTCCGCCGAGGTCCTGCGCGAAGAATTGGCCAGCCGCCCCCATGAGCTGGTTGGCGCTGCGGCAACAGCCGCGGAGACCGGCTCCATTCCTACGGTCGCAGGCCGGACGGTTGCCCGCAGGGCTGCCACCGTCCTGACCCACAAGGCCGAGCAGGATCGACTGGACGTGGAGGAACCTGCACGACGCCGCGTCCGCTGGCTGATGCCCGCCGTTGCAGCTGTTGTTGTAGTGGGCGTCGTCGTTGGCCTGTGGCTTGGCTACGCGTGGACCCAAACCCGTTACTACGTGGGCGAATACGATCAGCGCGTCGCCATCTTCAATGGCATTTCGCAGCGACTCGGCCCCATTCAGCTCTCCCGGCTCGAAGCCGTAACCGATATCAGGGTGGATTCATTGCCGGAATACGGTCAGCAGAGCGTACGCCAGACGGTTCCCGCGGGTGACCTCGACGATGCGCAGGCCATTGTGGAGAACCTCAAGAACACCGGCAGCGCCTCCGCCAACTGCCCCACCACTATTCCAGCGACGGCGACAGCCACCCCGTCGCCCACCAGCACCGTGCCCGTACCGAGTACAGCGGCCGTTGCTACGCCTTCGCCCGTCCCGACTCCCTGTGAGGCGGCCAAGTGATACAGACAGAAACTGCTCCTAAACCGCGCCGGAATGTTGAGCTGGTCCTCATCGTGCTGGCCCTGGCCGTTGGCGTCGGCGCGAGCGCCCTGGTGAGCCTGAACTCCGATGTCGGGTTGGACCGGGACTTCTGGTTCCAGTCGAGCTTGCTGGCTGTGGCGGCTTTCGCCTTCCACATGGTCCTCAGGCTCCGCGCGAAGTATGCCGATCCGGTAATACTTCCTATTGTCGTGGCCCTGAACGGTCTGGGACTTGCCCTGATCCACCGCATGGACGGCCCTGGCGACGATACTGGCAACAACCAGCTCCGCTGGACCCTGATCGCCATGGCAGTATCAATCGCCGTGATCTGGTTCCTCAAGGACCACCGCATCCTGCGCCGTTTCACGTACATTTCCCTGGCGGCCAGTGCGTTCCTGCTTCTCCTTCCCTTGATTCCGGGCATCTCAGCCGGCGAAATCCTGGGTGCGCGAGTGTGGATCCGCGTGGGCCCCATGACATTCCAGCCCGGTGAAATCGCCAAGATCACGCTGGCCATCTTCTTCGCCGGGTATCTCTCCTCCAACCGGGATCTCATCCTCTTGGCGGGCCGGAAGATCGGCCCCATGCAGTTCCCACGTTTCAAGGACCTCGGGCCCATGATTACCGCCTGGCTGGTCAGTATCGGAGTCCTGGTCTTCCAGCGTGACCTCGGGTCCTCCATCCTCTTCTTCGGCCTGTTCATCGTGATGATTTACGTGGCCACCAGCCGTATCTCCTGGGTTGTCATCGGCCTGTTGTTGATCCTCGGCGGCGGTTTCATCGCCTCGCAGATCTTCTCGCACGTGGCTTTCCGCATCGACAGCTGGATCAATGCCTTCACCCCGGAGGTCTTTGGCAGGTCGCCCGGTGGCAGTGGACAGATTGTGCAGGGCTTGTTCGGCATGGCCGACGGCGGTCTGGTGGGTACCGGCCTTGGCCAAGGCCGCCCGGACCTGGTTCCGTTCGCCAACAGCGACATGATTGTGGCCCTCATCGGCGAGGAACTCGGCTTGATCGGCCTCTTCGCCGTCGTCATGCTGTACCTGCTTCTCTTCACCCGTGGCTTCCGCGCCGCCCTCGGTACCCGCGATGCTTTCGGGAAACTCCTGGCATGCGGTTTGTCCTTCGCCATCGCCTTGCAGTGCTTCGTGGTCATTGGTGGCGTCACCCGGCTCATTCCGTTGACTGGCCTGACCACGCCGTTCCTGGCGGCGGGTGGTTCCTCGCTCCTGGCCAACTGGATCATCGTCGGCTTGCTGCTCATGATCTCCAACACGGCCCGCGGGCCGGTGGACACCACTCCCATGGTGGGCAAACCCCCAGCCAGCAGCAGCGCGCCCGCACGTAAACCGACCACAGGACAGACCCCCAGCGCACCAACAGAGGCGGTGAAGCACCAATGAACCAGGCTATTCGCAGCTCCTGGATGGCCGCCGTCGCCATGTTTGCGTTGATCTTCGGCGCCATCAGCTATGTCCAGGTCATTGGCGCCGATGACCTCAACGCCAATCCCTGGAACCAGCGCGCCATCCTCGCCTCGTTCTGTAACGACCGCGGCGCCATCATCGTTGGCGGCAAGCCGGTGGCTGAGTCTGTTGCCGGCACAGAGTCCTGCGCGTTCCAGCGCAAGTACACCGAACCCGAGCTGTACGCGGGGATTACCGGTTACTTCTCCAAGGGCTTCGGCTCAACGGGCCTTGAACAGTCCATGGGCGATACGTTGGCCGGCAACTCCGACCAGCTCTTCCTTGACCGCATCAGCCAGATGTTCCTGGGCAACGAGCCCAAGGGCGCTTCAGTGGAGCTGACCCTGGATCCCGAGATCCAAAAATTGGCCTTCGATCTCATTCCCGATGGCCAACGTGGATCGATCGTGGTCACGAACCCCCGGACCGGCGCAGTTCTCGCAATGGTGTCCAAGCCGTCCTACGACCCCAATTTGATCGCTAGCCATGATACTGCAGCCGCAGCCGCCAGCTACGCCGAGCTGAACCAGGTCCCGGGCATCAACCTGAACCAGAACGTCAGCGGCCCCACGGGCAACCTGCTGTCACCGGGCTCGGTCTTCAAGCTCATCGACACAGCTGCTGCGCTGAACTCAGGCAAATACAACAAGGACAGCGAGCTGCCGAACCCCAGCAGCCTGCCGTTGCCCGGTTCCAGTGCCAGCCTGCCCAACTACGCCGGCGGTAACTGCAATGTCCGGGAGACGGCGTCGTTCGCCTTTGCCCTGGAGCAGTCCTGCAATACTCCGTTCGCCAGCATTGCGCTGGACCTCGGCCAGGATGCCATCCGCGATCAGGCACAGAAGTTTGGCTTCGGCGAGACCTTCGGCGATCAACTCAAGCTCCAGCAGGCGCCCAGTATTTTCCCTGAGGACCTCGACCAGGCCCAGCTCGCACAGTCTTCCGTGGGCCAGCGTGACGTCAAGGCCACCCCGCTGCAGATCAACATGATGACTGCCGCGATCGCCAACGGCGGTGTGCAGATGAAGCCGAACCTCATCAAGACGGTCCGCGCTCCTGACCTCCGCGTCATCAGCGAACTCAGGCCCGAGGCTCTCCGTACCAGCACCACCCAGCCCATCGCGGCCCAGATCACCGAGTGGATGACCAGTGCGGTGGACAACGGCATTGCCAAGGGCGCGGCAGTGTCCGGCGTCAAGGTGGCCGGCAAGACCGGTACCGCGGAACTCGGCGATTCAGGTTTGAACAACTCATGGTTTACCGGGTTCGCCCCGGCAAACGACCCGCAAGTAGCCGTCACCATCGTCATGGAAGGTGTGGATGTGCTCAGCGGTGCCCAGCTAACCAGTCCGAACGCAAAGAAGATTTTTGAGGCGGTGTTGAATAAGTGAGGCCTACTTCGGGAATCACACTCGGCGGCAGGTTCCAGCTGACCAGTCGCATTGCGATTGGCGGCATGGGCGAGGTCTGGAAGGCCAAGGACCAGATCCTTGGCCGGATCGTTGCCATCAAGGTGCTCAAGGAGGAATACACGGGGGATCCCGGCTTCCTCCAGAGGTTCCGTGCCGAGGCACGGCACACCGCCCTCCTCAACCACGTGGGCATCGCCAACGTCTTCGACTACGGCGAGGAAGCCGGATCGGCCTACTTGGTCATGGAGCTCGTTCCGGGCCATCCCTTGAGTGGAATCCTTGAGCGTGACCAGGTCCTGTCTCCGGACATGACGCTCTCCATCATCGCGCAGACAGCACGCGCCTTGGCCGTTGCTCACGCGCAAGGCCTGGTCCACCGCGACATCAAGCCGGGAAACCTGCTGATTACGCCGGACAACCGCGTCAAGGTCACGGACTTCGGCATCGCCCGGCTGGCAGATCAGGTTCCGCTCACGCAGACCGGCCAGGTGATGGGTACCGCCCAGTACTTGGCCCCGGAGCAGGCCACCGGCCAGACAGCTACAGGGGCCTCGGATATCTATTCCCTGGGTGTCATCGGTTACGAGTGCCTCACCGGGCACCGTCCGTTCACCGGCGAATCACAGATCGCCATTGCCCTCGCCCAGGTCAACGACGCGCCGCCGCCCCTGCCGGAAACCCTTCCCACGCCGGTGCGGGCCCTCCTGATGTCCATGTTGGCCAAGGACCCCAAGAACCGTCCTGCCAACGCGATCAAGCTGGCCGAGGCCGCCGACGCCATCCGCAACGGCGACATCGCTACAGCCCATGCCGCCGTACCCGGCATGCTGCTGTTCGAATCCACTACCGGACCCATCACGGCGCCTGTAGACACCGCAACGGCCCCCACCGGCGTCGTCACCTCGCCTTACGGTAAGGAGCAGTCGTCGACGGCGACCTCCGCACTTCCGGTACTGGGCGCCGGTGCAGCCGGAGCTGCTGTGGGAGCGGCTGCCGCTTCGTCCGACAATCCGCTGTCTCGCGCCAATGCCCTGGAGGCAGAACGCCAGCTGAACGACGACGAGGAAGTCGCCTACACGGACGACGAGAACTTCGACGATATTGAGCCGGAACGCAAGAAGCGCAGCCCCTGGACCTGGCCGATGGTTGCCTTGATCCTGCTGGTGCTGTTCGCGCTGGTTGGTTTCCTGATTACCCAGTCCGGTTTCTTCTCGCCGACCCCCAGCCCGAGCCAGTCCACCACTGCCAGCACAAGCCGCTCGGCAAGCCCGACATCCACCTCGGCCACGCCAACGCCATCGCAGACTTCTGAGGCGCCGTCCCCGACGCCGACGCAGTCAACGCCGCAGAAGATCAACGTGATCCCCGAGCAGTACCTGGGTCAACCGTTCCAAACCGTCAGCGCGGAACTCCGCGATCTGGGCCTCGGCGTCAACGGTGTGGAGGTCTTCAACCCGGCTGCTCCAGGGACCGTAGTCGACATCAACCCCACAGGACCTGTTGATCCAGGACAAACCATCACGGTTCAGTACTCCAAGGGGCCTGAGGCGGTGGCCGTCCCCACCATCAGCGTGGGAGCCAGCGAGTCACAGGTTCGTGCGGCCATTGAAGGTGCCGGACTGCGATGGGTAGCCGGGGATCCCGTGAACGGAGGCGTTGGCCAACAGGCCGGTACGTTCGTAAGGTCTTCGCCGGCCGCCGGAGCCGAGGTTCCCGCTGGTTCTACAGTGACCTATTTCCTGTCCAGGACCGTTGTACCAACCAACCCCGGTTCCTCGAGCGCCAGCCCCAGTGGCACCGGCAGCCCGAGCAACTAACTGAGTCCCATGTCCACGCCACGCCAAGGTCCCGCGCATCGAGAGGAGAGCACACCTGTGTCTTCACAGCGCATCCTCAATGAACGCTACGAGCTCGGTGATCTGATCGGTCGTGGTGGCATGGCGGACGTATACCGCGGAACGGATACTTTGCTGGGACGGACCATCGCGGTCAAGATCCTGCGTGCAGACCTGGCCCGCGATCCGCAGTTCCAAGCCCGGTTCAAACGTGAGGCCCAGGCCGTTGCGGCGTTGAACCATCCGTCCATCGTGGCCATTTTCGATACGGGCGAATACTCCGTACCTGGAGGTCCCGGGGAGGACGTCCGGGTGCCGTACATCGTCATGGAATACGTCGCCGGCCGCACCCTGCGCGACATGATCAAGGCGAACGAGCTGGGGGTGGAGAGTTCCATCGGCTTCACCCTCGGTGTTCTGGCGGCCCTGGAGTACAGCCACCGCGCGGGCATTGTCCACCGCGACATCAAGCCGGCCAATGTCATGGTTTGTGCTGACACCGGAGACGTCAAAGTCATGGACTTTGGCATCGCACGCGCCATGGCGGATTCCGCTGCCACCATGACCCAAACCCAGGCCGTGGTGGGCACAGCACAGTACCTGTCACCGGAGCAGGCCCGCGGCGAAACCGTGGACGCACGCAGCGACCTCTACTCGGCCGGGTGTCTCCTCTACGAACTGCTGACCAGCCGGCCGCCGTTTGTCGGCGACAGCCCGGTCTCGGTGGCCTACCAGCACGTCCGCGAAATCCCGGATATGCCCAGCGCCCACAACCCCGACATTTCCGAAGCCCTCGACTCAGTCCTGGCAAAGGCCCTGCAGAAGAGCCGGACAGACCGATTCCAGGACGCTGCCTCCTTCCGCCGCGCCCTGCGCGCGGCAAGCAACGGCATTCCCGTCCCGGCTGTCCCGGCCAGCGAGGCGCCCACAGATCCGAACGACCTCGTGGACCAAGAGGACCCGGCCACCCAACTCCTGAGCTCCACCGCGGTGGGCTTCCTTGCCGCTGACCAGTACAAGGAAGCAGAGTACAAGGACGAACCCGCTGAACAGCAGCCGGAAGAGCCGCTTCCTCTGGGCCTCCCACCAGAACGCGAGCGGTCAGCGGGACAGAACAAACGGCGTCGAACCTGGATTGCCACTTTGGTGATCTTCACGCTCATAGTCCTGGCAGGCGGCGGGTTCTGGCTTTACAACCTCATGAACACGCAACCGCCGCCCCCGGCCAAGATCGCCGTACCCGTGGTGGCCAACATGTCCGAATCGCAGGCCATCCAGGAGTTGTACTCAGCCAAGCTGGTGCCTAAAACGGCGCGCGAAGCCAGCGACACGGTGGCCAAGGACATGACCATCGGCACGTCGCCCACCGCTGGTTCCATGCTCGATCAGGACGCCGAAGTTGTCGTCAAGATTTCCAGCGGACCCAGCTCGGTGACCATTCCGGCCGACATCGTAGGCCGTACGGAGCCGGACGCCCGCGACGCCCTGCGCAGGCTGGGCATCACCGGCGATATCGTGACTGTCCGGACGCACAGTGCCACCGTGCCCGTGGGACTGGTGATCAACACTGGACCGGCCCCTGGCGGAGCCATCGCCATCAGCTCCAAGGTGGAGCTCCAGGTCTCCTCGGGCAAGGTACTCATGCCCCAGCTGATCGGACTGCCGCTGGCTGAAGCGGAAGCCTCACTCAAGACCAACGGCTTGCCCATGGTGGTAGTGGAGCAGGAAAACTCCGAGGTCGCTGCAGGCACGGTAACCGCCCAGAGCGAGACGTACAACACCGAAGTAGATCAGGGCAAGTCCGTCACCATCACAGTGGCGAAGGCCCCCGCCCCGAGCCCCACACCCACTCCGACACCCACGGAGACGGACAAGCCCACCCCCAAACCGACGGCCACCAAAAAATAGCTGGATGACCGAAGGCAGCGGGCCGGCGCCCGGAAGCGTGCGTCAAAGCGAGGAACGAGCTAGCACGCGGAGGGCGGCGGTCGCTGCCGACCGCCGCAGCCCCGCCACTTATTGCTTGATCAGCGGGCTCAGTTTGGAGGCGCGTTCGGCCGCTCCGGCCATCCCCAGGGACTCCAACCAGTTGCCGAGCATCTGGTAGCCACCTTCTGTCAGGACCGATTCGGGGTGGAACTGGACACCGCAGAGGGGTGCGGTCTTGTGTTGCAAGCCCATCACTACGCCGTTGGTGGTTTCCGCGGTGATCTCCAGGACGTCCGGGATGGAATCGCGAACTGCGGCGAGCGAATGGTAGCGCGTTGCGGTGACAGGTGAGGGGAGACCGGCGAATACGCTCTTGCCTTCGTGCTGCACCGGGGATGTCTTGCCGTGCATGAGTTCCGGGGCATGGGTCACCACACCGCCGTACGCTTCGGCCAGGGCCTGGTGGCCGAGGCAGACGCCGAACATCGGTTTGCTGTTGTCGCCACACCACTTGATGAGCTCGATGCAGACGCCGGCTTCGGCAGGGGTGCCGGGACCCGGCGAGACGAGGACGCCGTCGCGCGTTGCTGCGAGTTCAGTGGCCTCGGCGAGTGTCACGTCGTCGTTGCGGACCACGGTGGTCTCCGCACCGAGTTCCTGGAGGTATCCCACCAGGGTGTAGACGAAGCTGTCGTAGTTATCTACTACAAGAATTTTTGTTGTGCTCATGGCTGCTGCACTAAACCAATCGTTGAGTCAGTCAAAGTGGTGAATTGGGAGAACCAGGGGAAAAGGAACTGGACCATCAGTACCAGGGCTGCTGCCACCAATACCAAACAGGTCAGGATCCGCACCCAGACGGGTCCCGGTAGATTGCGGAAAATCCACGCGTACATCCGTTACCCCTTTCCTTGGGCCTTGGCTACTTGAGCGGCAATGTCCGACGGCGGTCCCGCTGCGGCCGGTTGCCAGCCCTCCATGACGGAGTAGGCGATGATGCGTTCCTGCGAGCCGAAACGCGGGTTGCAACTGGTCATGGTCAGGATTCTTTCCTCCGGCGCGACACCCTGCTGGGTGGGTACGGGCAGCAACACATCAGTTCGGTTGGGAAGCACGATCTGGTTGTTGCGGAAGACGTAGGTGTAGTACCCGTCAGCAGTCTGGACGTAGATCTTGTCCCCGGGAACCAGGGTGTGAATGCTGTCCAGGACCGCTCCGTGTGTTTGCCGGTGGCCGGCCACCGCGAAGTTCCCCACGGCGCCGGGCATGCTGGTGCTTCCGTAGTGTCCCAGGCCCAGCGTGTCCAGGACGTCCGCGCCGGTCCCTTCGATGATGGGACGGGTGTAGTCGGCGCCGAAGCGGGGGATGTACATGATCCCGATCGTTTCCCCGTTGGCAGGGGCCGTTCCCACTACTGGGTCCCCATGGTCCGCCGGGTTCGCGGACTCTGCAGGGGTAACGGGCCCCGTGAGTTGCTCGGCGAAGTTTTGAATGGCTTCCGTCTGTTTGGCGTCTGCCTCGACGTTGGTCCACCACAGTTGCCAGCCCACAAAAAGCAACAGGACAACACCGCCCGTGATGAGGAGTTCACCCAGGATCTGGCTGATTTTTCGGATGACGTCCGAAGCGCGGAGCCGCTGGCGTGGACCTTGTTCCGGCCTCTGGCGCCCGGACGGCACGGCGGAAGCCGCCGTCGTCTGCTGATGCGCCACAGCGTCTCCTCGGATCGGGCGCGGGCGCGGCGGGCGGACCCCGAGTTGCGGCTAGACTTGACAGCTAGAACCAACCCGGAACGCCGCGTGGCCGTTAACCGCTGGAATTTTCCTTCCTGCAGGATATCAAGGCTGGCTGGAACGGGTACCCACGTACAGCCAAGGAGGATCCGTGCCCGAGTCCAAGCCCCGCAAGCGGCCTGCCCGTCAGGACCAGCAGGCTTCCGCAGCGCAGCAGTACAAGCCGAACCCGGTTTGGTACAAAGCCGTCATGTTCGGACTGATGATCCTCGGCCTCATCTGGATCATCACCTTTTACATCACCGAGGGACAATTCCCGGTCCGCGACTGGGCCTCATGGAACATCGTGGCCGGCTTCGGCATCGCCATTGTGGGCTTCCTGATGACCACGCGCTGGCGCTCCTAGGAAAGCCGCACCTCACATCTCCGTGCCCGTGGACGTCTACAAGATATGAACAGCCGGCACACCACCATGGATTCCCCGTTGGGGCAGTTGACTCTGACTGCCCGCGGGGAATTTTTGACGGGAATCTTCTATGAGGGCCACTGGCATATGCCTCCGCCCGACTACTTCGGGGTTCCCATAGGACTCGAGGATCCTGTGTTCGCCCGGACCCGGCACGAACTGGACGAGTATCTGAGTGGCCACCGCACCGTATTTGACGTCCCGCACGAGGCACGCGGGAACCCCTTCCAGGAAAAGGTCTGGACGCGGCTCCACGACATTCCTTTTGGAGAAACCGTCAGTTACGGCGAGTTGGCCGCTGAGTTGGGCGATCCTCATCTGGCCCAAGCCGTCGGCTCCGCGGTCGGTCGCAATCCCATCAGCATCATCATTCCGTGCCACCGCGTGGTGGGGCGCAAGGGTCAACTGACCGGGTACGCCGGTGGCCTCCGGAACAAACGCTTCCTTCTTGAATTGGAGGAACCGGTGGCTGTGAAAGAAGGAAAGCTTTTCTGATGGAGCTTCGGCAAACGATCAGCAAGAAACCCTTCGAATCGGTAGTGCACGAACAGGGCGCCACGGTCCTGCGGGTGTGCCGTGCGGTCCTCGGCGTGCACGATGCAGACGACGCTTGGTCCGATACCTTCCTCGCTGCCCTCCAGGCCTATCCTGACCTCCCGCACGACGCCAACGTGCAGGCCTGGCTGGTCACCATAGCGCACAGAAAATGCATCGACCATCTGCGGGCCGGCAACCGTCGGGCCCTCCCGGTGGATTCACCGCCCGAGAACGCCTCGCACCTTGGCATTCCCGGTGAGGACCACTCCGAGTTGCTGGACGCGGTGACCCACCTCCCACCTAAACAACGGCAAGCCGTGGCGTATCACTACCTGGCGGGACTTCCCTATAAAGACGTAGCCGAACTCCTGGGAGGTACTCCCGAGGCCGCACGACGCGCCGGGGCGGACGGCGTCAAAGCCCTCCGCAGCGCACTGGCTGACCTTCCGGCGATGGCACATTCACTTCCGAAGGGAGAAATCCGATGACCCTTGAATCAAGCCCCGACCACGCGGATGTCCTGTCACTCCTGGAACCCCTCGACGCCGGCCTGGAACCCGCGCTTGCGAGCCTTCGCGCACGGCTTGCCCGCGATGCCCAACTGACCCACACCTTGGACGTCGCCTACAGGGTAATGGACTCGCCTGTGGGGAAACTCCTGTTGGCTGCCACTGACCGGGGCATAGTTCGGGTGGCATTTGAGGTGGAGAACCATGCCGCAGTCCTGCAGCGCCTGTCCGACACCATCAGCCCCCGCATTCTTCAGGCACCGGCACGGTTGGACGGTGCTGCGCGACAGCTCGAGGAGTATTTTGGCGGCACCCGGACAGAGTTCGATCTCACCGTGGACTTCCGTCTGTCCCGCGGGTTCCGGTTGAACGTGCTGCAGCACCTGCCCCGGATTGCCTACGGACGCACCGAAAGCTACGCCGAGGTCGCTTTGGCTGCGGGCAGCCCCAATGCAGTCCGGGCTGTAGGAACCGCCTGTGCCACCAACCCGCTTCCCGTCATCATCCCTTGCCATCGTGTAGTGAAATCGGATGGCAGCTTTGGCGGCTACCTCGGGGGACCGGAGGCGAAACGCGCACTGCTGACCATGGAGGCAGCGGCGTGAGTGATGACGCATTGTTCCCTTTGGAGCTGGTTCAGCCGGAAGCGCACGACGCCGGACCCCGGCTGATTGCCCCGGGCGCGGTCCATGTTCCCGGCTGGCTCAGCGCCGAACAGCAGCGGTGGATCGTGGGGCGCTTCGGCGAATGGACCCAGGGGCCGGTACCTTTGCGGGCGGCGACACTTCCCGGCGGCCGCCGGATGTCGGTACGCACCGTGTGCCTTGGGTGGCATTGGCAACCCTACAAGTACACGCGGGAAGCCACCGACGTCAACGGCCGTCCTGTGCTTGTTTTCCCGGACTGGATGGTTCGTTTGGGACGGAAGGCTGTTGCGGACGCATATGCGTCCGGAGCAGACCCTGATGAGTCACTGGCCCACCTCGCCACGGACTACACGCCCGACGCCGCGCTGGTGAACTTCTACGACGATGGCGCTGCCATGGGTATGCACCAGGACAAAGACGAACGCTCCGGGGCACCCGTAGTGTCCCTTAGCATCGGCGAGGGCTGCCTTTTCCGCTTCGGCAACACCACCACACGGACCAAGCCATACACAGATGTGGAACTCCGCTCCGGGGACCTGTTCGTCTTCGGTGGGCCGTCCAGGTTTGCCTATCACGGCATTCCCAAGGTCTTTCCCGGGACGGCTCCCGAGGATTGTGGCCTGTCGCACGGACGGATCAACATAACCATGAGGGTTACTGGACTGTCCTGAGGCGCTGAATGTCAGAGCCACAAGGCAGAATATCCCCAGACGCCATAACAACTGGCCGGGGTTCCAGAAGTGCCGGCTGCGGAGGAGCATGCATGAGCCCGGACAACGGCACCATCACCGGCGAGGACGGTCTTGCCCGCCCCCTGTGGGCTGCGTCGGATCCGCTCATGCAGGCTTACTACGATCACGAGTGGGGAATGCCTGTCCGCGATGAGCAGGGCATGTACGAACGCATCAGCCTGGAAGCCTTCCAAGCGGGCCTGTCCTGGGCCACCATCCTCCGGAAACGGGAAGCATTCCGCACCGCGTTCCTGGACTTCCATCCGGAGAGCGTTGCCGCCTTCACGGATGAGGACGTCGAACGGCTGATGCTGGATGCGGGGATCGTCCGCAACCGCCTCAAGATCCGTGCAGCGATCACCAATGCCAAGGCCACCATTGCCCTGCGCGAGGAGGGCGGTCTGGTGGACTTTGTGTGGTCTTTCCAGCCCCAGAGCACCCCGGCGCCCCGAACCTATGCGGACATTCCCACAACATCTCCTGAGTCAATCGCACTCTCCAAGGCACTCCGGAAGAAGGGCTTCGCTTTCGTTGGGCCCACCACCATGTACGCACTCATGGAAGCAATCGGCATCATAGACACCCATCTTCTGGACAGTCATCGCCGCGGGTCGTCGGGGGTATGGGCCTGAGCCACCGGCTCAACGGGTGCGTGAATCGGGGGGCCAGGCAATCCCCGGCCCTTGTCCACAGAAGTGCGCAACTTTATCCACAGGCGTGGATAAACTCTGTGGACATCCATGGAAATTGGCCACAGATCGTTGCATTGGCGCCACTTTTGACCAGACATCCCGGGTACTGACAGTTATACCCACTGTGTATCAAGCTGTGGATAGTGCTCCAAGCTTCACTCAAAGTTCAACGTCACGGGATTGCCGCTTTTGCCTTGAGTCATTCCGAAGCGTCATCAACTGTGCCCGGGGAAGACACTTTGGCTGCCGTAATTCCACAGGGACAGGGTCAGGCGGGTACCACTGGGATCCAGCGCCCAGGAAGTTACCCACTTAATAACAACCGCCTACCCACAAGTTATCCACAGGTGGGGAAAACTTGTGGGTTTCTCCGGGGGAAATCCCCGCTACGCCGGTCCTCCAGGGTCGCTGAATGCTCTGAACTACACGGGTGTAAGTTATTAACAGTGTTGATAAGCCTGTTGATAGAACGTGCTGCACGGCGTCATTAACAGGGTTGTCCACAAGTGTTGGTATTCGGCCTGACTTGTCCACATAAATGGGTCGGGCGGGGACAAAGTTATCCACAGGTGTGGAGAAATTCATGCCTTTCGGGGGATATCTGCCGATCTGACAGCCTCCATGAGGGCTCATGGGGATAACTACATGCTTGTAAGTTACGCACAGTGTGGATAACAGCTGTGGATAACCTTCCGTATAGCCCGCTCTGCAGAGGACGCGGCCGGATTGTTCGATGCGGTCCTACCGTGCGCGTACCGTGGTCCCATGAAGAGCGACTTCAAGAAAGAGATCCGAACCTACAGTGCCCGGCACGGTGAATTCTCCGTGGTGACCGTTCCCACCCTGCAATTCCTCATGATCGACGGCCACGGGAATCCCGGCACTGCCCAGGCCTATAAAGACGCCCTGACCACGCTGTATCCAGTGGCTTACAAGCTGAAGTTCTTCAGCAAGAACGAACTCGGTAAGGACTACGGAGTGATGCCCTTGGAGGGCCTCTGGTGGGCTGATGACATGGAGTCCTTCACCAGCGCCCGGGACAAATCACGGTGGGACTGGACGTTGATGAACATGGTCCCGGACTGGATCACCCCTGAGCACTTCGATGCAGCGAGGGAGGTAGTAGCCCAGAAGGGGGAGGCCCCCGCATTGGACGCTCTTCGCTTGGAGCCGCTTGAGGAGGGCATGAGTGTGCAGACACTCCATGTAGGCCCCTACGACGCTGAGGGGCCGGTACTGGAGGAGATGCACAGCAGTTTCATTCCCGGAAACTCTCTGGCGATGACAGGGAAGCACCATGAAATCTACCTCGGCGACGTGCGCCGCACGGCACCGGAGAAGCTAAAGACCATCCTCCGACAGCCGGTCAAGCCTGCGGTCTGAAAAAGATCCTGCAGTGTTCTGAAGAAGATGGAGCGAGGAAGGCCCCGCTAGCCGGCAGTGACGCGGAACCACGTGACTACGGCCAACAGGCCGGCCACCAGGATCAGCCCGCCGGCTTGCAGCAGGGCCTGGTTCTTGCCGCGTGGGGCATAGGCGATCACTGCGGCGGCGAGCCCGCCCGTGATCAGCCCTCCCAGGTGCGCTTGCCAGGCGATGCTGGGGACGAAGAAACCTATGGCGCCGTTGATGGCGATCAGGACCCACAGTTGTTTGGTTTCACCGCCACGGTGACGTTGCACCACCAACATGGCGCCGAAGAGGCCGAAGATGGCCCCGGACGCACCCACGACGGCAACGGGCGGAAGCATCGGGGTCAGGGCGAGGTAGCCCACTGATCCGCCGACGGCAGAGATCAGGTACAGAGCGAGGAACCGTATGCGCCCGAGCAAAGGCTCAAGGGCTTGTCCGAAGATCCACAGCGTGTACATGTTCAAGACGATATGAAGCAGGAAACCCTGCGAATGCAGGAAGGCTGCAGTGAGCATGCGCCACGGTTGGGTATCGGCGAAGATGTTCGCGAAGGCGAAGTTCTGGAATACCGCATCCCGGGGCACAATCCACTGAAGGACAAAGATCAACAGGCAGAGGCCAATGATCACGTACGTCACCAAGGGCTTGCCCACAGCCAAGGCGCCGCCGTACGGCGACCGGTAGGCCGGCGTCGTACGTTTTTGTTCGTTGACGCAGTCAACGCATTGGAACCCGACGGCGGCCGCCCGCTGGCACTCGGGGCACGCAGGGCGCCCGCAGCGCTGGCACCGCACATAGGAGGGCCTGTCCGGGTGCCTCGGGCACACCGGAATATCAGCGGACGGCTCTGCCGACGGGATTCCGTAACTCATGAGCTCAGGTTCAGATTGTTGTTAGAGCTGTTCGATGTCGATGCTGTTGATGACGACGTCCTCAACGGGGCGGTCACCCATACCGGTGCGGACGGCCTCAATTGAATCCACGACCTTGCGGGATTCCTCATCGGTGACCTCGCCAAAGATGCTGTGCTTGCCGAACAGCCAGTCGGTGTTCACGGTGGTGATGAAGAACTGTGACCCGTTGGTGCCCTTGCCCATCTGGATACCGGCATTGGCCATGGCCAGCTTGTACGGAGCGTTGAAGGTCAGTTCCGGGTGGATTTCGTCGTCGAACTGGAAGCCCGGTCCGCCAACGCCGCGGCCCAGGGGATCTCCACCCTGAATCATGAAGTCCTTGATGATGCGGTGGAAGATGGTGCCGTCGTACAGCGGCGTCCCGGTCTTGTCTTCGCCCGTTTCGGGGTGGTTCCAGGACTTTTCGCCCGTGGCCAAGCCAATGAAGTTGGCGACCGTCTTGGGCGCGTGGTTGCCGAAGAGGTCAACCTTGATGTCGCCGAGGGTCGTGTGGATCGTTGCTTTTGCGGTTGCGATGGTCATGGCCCCATTCTTCCATGCAGGGTCAACGCCGTTGCAGTTGTAAAGCCGGTTCCGCGCTCGGTGAAATCCGGGACGAATCCGGCAGATGAATAGCCGGTGTTCCCCAAGCGACGTAGGCTAGCAACAAACGAGCATGTGTATCGGGAGGTAGTTGTGAAGAAATCAGACCGTATTGCCCGCGACCTCGAACAATCCGTTGTGGCAGGTGTGGATAACGCCCGCGACTGGGCAGCACCCCGCGTGGAAGCCGCCGTCAACTGGGCTGTTCCGCGTATCCAGCACGGCATTGATACCGCTTCCCCCAAGATTCAAGAGGGGCTGAAGTCCGCTGCGCACAACCTCGCCGACGGCGTTGCTGTTGTTACGCCGCGGATTCAGGATGGATTGGCGCACCTCGCGCCGAAGATCCATGACGTAGTGGAGGACGCCACGCCCAGGATCCAGGAGACGCTCAACAAAGCCACTCCGGCTCTGGGACACGCACGGGACAAAGTTGTGGACGAGTACCTGCCCAAGCTGTCCGAGCAGTTGGGCCAGGCTTCGGTAGCTGTTCACCACGCATTGGAGAACGCGCCGGCCCAGGTTGACGCCGTGGCGCAGAAGCTGGTTGATTCCGGCGTTGTGCACAGCGTCCAGGAGCAGGCGCAGGCCACCGGCAAGCAGCTCAAGGCAGTGGCTGAGGATGCCACCAAGGCCGTTTCCTCCAAGCTGGGCAAGGAGCCGAAGCCCAAGAAGCGCGGCTGGCTGATCGTGACTGTTATCGCCGCGGCTGCTGCCGCCGGCGTTGCCGCATGGAAGGCTTCCAAGCCGGTGGAGGATCCGTGGAAGACACCTTCCCCGGTAACGCCCACGCCCGCTCCGGTTCCGGCTGCCCCGGCTTCGGCTGACGCCTCAGCATCAGCAACGGCTGCCGCAGTGACTGAATCCGGCACGAAGGACATCACGCCGGAGGAAGCCGCAGCTGAGGCAGAGCAGGCCACCAAGGATGCGTTCAAGAACGTTGAAGACTCCTCTGCGAAGGTGGCCACCGACGCCAAAACTGCGGTAAAGAACATCGCCGCCAGCTTGCACAAGGACACTGAGGGTTCGGACTCGGACGCCAAAGGTGTACAGAACTAAACACTGACATGAGGCCTCGAGCAGGGGCCGGCACGTCGAGCAACTGAAGGGATCCCGGCCATCGCCGGGATCCCTTCAGTGTTTGCCGGCTTGTAACCAAAGCCTCCGTCCGACGCACTGCCTCGGGTGTTAGATTTGGAGTGATGTCAGCCGATAGACCCTCTGCGGGTGCCCTTCAGGATGGTCCGGTGCCCCCGGGCGTGTCCATCGTCATCCCGGCGTATAACGAGGAAAGCGTCATTCGCCAGTGCCTCATCGCGGCCATCTACCAGTCGGTTCCTGCTGACGAAATCATTGTGGTGGACAACCTCTCCACGGACCGCACAGCACGGATCGTGCGCCAGATGCAGCAGGAATACCCGGAAAGCCCCATCATCCTCCTCCGCCAGGAAGCCTCGCAGGGCCTGATCCCCACCCGTAATCATGGCCTCAACAGCGCCACAGGCGAGGTTGTGGGACGCATCGACGCTGATTCCGTCCTGGAACCGGACTGGGTTGAACAAGTCCAAAAGGCGTTCACCGACCAGTCGATCGCTGCGGCAACGGGTCCAGTGGTCTATTACGACATGCCCATGCGCCGCTTCGGCCTCAAGGCGGATGACAAGATGCGCCAGCTCATGTTGCGCCTGGCCAAGCACCAGTACCATTTCCTCTTCGGTTCCAACATGGCCCTGCGCCGCACTGCCTGGGAGACCATCCGCGACGAAGCGTGCCTGGATCCCAAGGACGAGATGCACGAGGACATTGATCTGTCCCTGCACCTCTTCGAGCACGATCTCAAAGTGCAGTACGTGCCGCAGATGGTGTCCGGGATGTCCGCCCGCCGGCTGGAGGATTCACCCCGCGATTACCGCTACTACGTGCAGCGCTTCGACCGGACCTACAAGGCCCACAACGTCAAAAAGATGGCCCTGAAAGCACCCATGGTGGTGTTCTTCTCGGTGTATTTCCCGGCCAAGATACTGCGGGCCATCCACACGGCCAACGCCGCGCAGGGCGCCCGCCGCGGTGGCATCTAGGCGCGCAGCGCCTGCAATAAGCGCCCGACGCCGGATCCTCAGTCCGTGCCCAGCTCGGCTTCGCGGCGGTCTGCCTGAGGGCCGTCTGCTTCAGGCCTGCCCCGCCGCTGCCCGGCCACAACCACTGCCAGTCCAACCAGGATCAGCGCCAGGCCCGGATAGGTCCCGGCCGGCAAGGTCTCAGCCAGGAATATGGCGGCCAGGATTGCAGCACCTGGAATCTCCAGCAGGATGATCATGGACACCAGCAGCGGACTCATCGTGGCCAGCAAGTGGTTGAAGGCCGTGTGCCCCACCAGCTGCGCGCAGACGGTGATGGCAATAATGCCAAGCCAGCCTCCGGCGTCGAACCCTGTCAGTGGCTGGGCGCTGAACAGGGCCAGTACCGCCACAATCGCCGCGCACATGCCGTAGCAAAGCGTGGTGTAGGTACCTGTTCCCATGGTTTGGCGGGCTTTCCCGCCCGCAAGTGTGTACAGACCCGCCAGAGCGCCGCCGGCAAGCGCCAGCAGGTCTCCGAGCAGTGCTTCCGGCGAGGAACCCATGTCGAACCCCGTAATGGCCACCACGCCACCGAAGGCGATCCCCAGGCCCACAAGCACCGGCCACCGGTGCCGTGTGCCCCGGAACAGCTGGAACACCGCGATCCACGCCGACTGCAGGCACACCAAAGCAGTAGCGGCCGCCACCGACGTCAGTTGGAGGGCGGTGATGAAGCAGGCGAAGTGGAAGGCCAGTGCAACGGCAGCAACAGTGGACCAGCCGAATTCCCGTCGGGTGATCCTGCCGAACGCTTTCGGCTCGCGGATGGCCACGGGAGTTGCCATCACCACCGCACCGATCGCATTCCGCCAGAAAGCGATGGCCAGTGCCGTCACTGAAGTGGCTCCGAGGGTGCCCGCAATGAGCGGTCCGGAGGAGGCAACACCCAGGACACCCAGGGCGGCAATGAGAAGGGTCACGGATCAACATTAGTGGGGCGGGGCAGTGTTCCAACCCCTATCTGATGCTCCAACAGTGTGATTGTCTTGACTCAGCATTCCCGAGTGCCGGTGACGGCGTACCCAAGGGGTTATCTGATTGAACACGGCACCCGTGGGCCCCGGCGCAAAGCGTCGGCGGTCAGTCCTGCTGCTGGTGGCGGCCGGGGTGCTCGCGGCTGCCCTGATCGTCGCTGGATGGTCCACTGTTTCACATGACCGTCCTGACGGACCCCAGGGAACCGGCGGAAACGGGGCAGGTGTTCCAAGCATCTTCCCGGTACCTCAGCATGCCCGGGCCGGAACAGGTGCCGCTGTTCCGTTGACCGGTCACGTGTACGTTGTGGCACCCGCCGGAACCGATAAGTCCTCCACCGCCGCCGTGCAGGACCTCGTTGCCGGTGCTGGAGGCACCGCGGACATCGTGACGCAGCTTGCCAACCCCCGCGAAGGATCATCTGCCATCCATCTTGGCACCGAATCCGCCGTTGCTCCGGTGCTCAAGGCCTTGAAAGTGGACGGCGACCCGTCCCTCCGTGATGCCCTTGGGCGCGCCGAAGGCTATGCGATTGCTACCGGACAGCCTGACGGGATTCCGACGGCGGTCCTCGCCGGACGCGATGACGACGGCGTCTTCCACGCCGTCCAAACCCTCCGGCAGTTGCTCAAGGCCGGCTCTGTGGCCCCGGTCCTGGTCAGTGACTGGCCTCTGATGAAGACCCGCGGCGTCATTGAGGGCTTCTATGGCACACCGTGGTCCCACCAGGCCCGTCTGGATGTCATTGAATTTGCGGGCAGCCAGAAGATGAACACCTACATCTACTCGCCCAAGGACGATCCTCTGTTGCGCGACAAGTGGCGCGAGCTGTACACCGACAAAGAGCTCGAGGAACTGCGGGAACTGATCGACGCTGCTGCAGCCAACCACGTCCGCTTCAGCTACGCCCTCTCACCAGGGATCGATGTTTGTTATTCGCGCGAGGCCGACCTTGAGGACGCGGTGGCGAAGCTTGAATCCCTGTATGCGCTGGGAGTTCGTTCGTACGTGATTCCACTGGATGACATCGCCACCAAAGTCCAATGCGCGGAAGACCTCCGGGAATTTGGTGCGGGGCAAGAAAACCTGGCGAAGGCGCAAGCGTCCTTCCTCAACGACGTGAATGAAAAGTTCATCTCCGCCAAAGACGGCGTCCTCCCCTTGGAAACAGTCCCCACCTTCTACAACGGCTCACCGAGCACTCCGTACAAGCGCGAACTCGGTCAGGCATTGAACCCTGGAATCGTGGTGCAGTGGACCGGTGAAGACGTAGTCTCCCACCGGATCACCCGGAGGTCAGCAGAGACAGCCGGCCAGAGCTACGGAGCGGCCGGTGCCCCCCGGAGCATAGTCATCTGGGATAACTATCCGGTCAACGACTTCTCCCAAGACCATCTCTTCCTGGCACCCGTGATTGGCAGGGACGCAGATCTGCACACCTCCATCCAGGGCATTGTCACCAACCCGATGATCCAGCCATATCTCTCCCTCCCCGCCATTTTCAACTATGCAGACCTCGCGTGGAACGGCCCCGCTTACAATGCTTCCAACTCCATGAACGCCGCGTTAGCCTTGCTCGCTGGCCCCGATCCTGAGGTCCAGGCAGCGGTGCGGGCCTTCGTGGACCTGAACCAGGACTGGCAGGACGACGAACTCACCCCTTCCGCACCAGAGCTGCGGCGCGATATTGCCCAGTTCTGGACAGAGTACGACGCCGGCAAGCAACCCTCGGGGGCACTGAGGAACCGCGCTGAGCTGATTCAGCGGCTTCCCGCTCTCCTGCCCCGGATGGCCGAGCCCGGTTTCGCCCAGGACGGCTCTACGTGGGTTGCAGCGGCGGCAGAGTACGGACGTGGCGTGGAGGAGGCCCTCACCATGCTGGAAGCGGCCAAACGCGGCGATACAGAAGCCGCAGCGGCCGCAGGCACCACAGTGCAAGGTGCCCTGAAGACTGCTGGAGCCAAGACACAGCCCACCTTGGAACTCGGCGTAGTGACACCTGTCCTGGGCAACAACGAGCTGGCGGCGTTTTTGGAGCGCGCACTGCAACAGGTCCCGGCTGGCTGAGAGCCATGTGGTTCATGCCCTGCTGCGAGCCGGTGGCTGAGTGAGAGCCTTGGGGCGCATGCCCTGCTGCGGGGCCGGTAGCCGGGGGCAGGGCTTAAACGCAAAAGTCCCGGTCATTTCTGACCGGGACTTTTCTTATGGTGGAGGCACGGGGACTCGAACCCCGAACCCCCTGCTTGCAAAGCAGGTGCGCTACCAATTGCGCCATGCCCCCATAAGAAGCAACCCGTCAATCATACCCCATGTCCACCCTGGTAATTACCAGTTCGAACCGGGCTCTTCGGCTAGTCGACCGTGTCGGTTGACTTGCTCCAGATATCCTTCCGGGCTTCGGATTCCTGGGCCTTTTTATAGACCAGGACACCTGCGATCGCCGCTGCCACAACTACCAGCAACTTCTTCACAAGTACCTCATTCCGGTTCAGTTTTACCTGAACCTCTTTTGGTTCCGTGGGCGTACCAGGACTTGAACCTGGGACCTCTTCGTTATCAGCGAAGCGCTCTAACCGCCTGAGCTATACGCCCCGATGCCTCATCGGGCCGAGATATGACTGTACAGCACATCCCGGCCCGATCTCAAATCGAGGCATTTCCGTAAGGATAATCCGCCAATTTCGGCGTATTTCCGCGGATTTTTCCTAGTCGTCGGTCAAAGTGACGCCGACGCCGCCAACCAACGTTGCGGAAATGTTATACAGGACCGCGGAAAGCATGGACAGTGCGGTCAGCAGGACCACGTTCACCACGGCAATAATGGTGGCGAAGGATGCCACCTGGCCGAGGGATGCGATCTTCTTCAGTTCGAATCCACTGCCTTCCGATCCCGCCAAGGTCCCCAGGAGGCTATCCACCTGGTTGAAGATGCCCGTGAGATCCAACACAGTCCACAGGACGATGGCAGCCACAACTGTGACGATGCCCAACGCAACGGACAGGAGGAACGCCATCTTCAGGACGGACCAGGGATCCACCTTGCTGACGAGCAGCCGTGCGCGGCGGACCTTGGCCTTTGGAGCGGGCTTCACCAAGCCGGGAGCACCCTGTGCGGGGCGCTGACCTGACTGGGCAGGGCGCTGGCCGGGCTGGGCCGGGCGCTGTCCAGGAGTGCCGGCAGGCCGTTGTCCTGCCTGGGCGGGCCGCTGTCCGGGAGCTCCGGTGGGCCGCTGCGCGGAGTTCGTGCCAGTTGCTGGGCGCGCTCCAGCGGCTCCGGCTCCAGTAGCCCCGGTTCCGGGACGCTGTTGGGGCCGTGCAGGCGTTCCTGATTGCGCGCTGCCCGAGGGCTGCCGGAGTCCGCCGGGGACACCTGTGCTCGGCTTGGGATATGAGTCGGAATTACTCACTCGTTACCTCCGGTGTTGTCTTCGTTCAGCTCCGCGCCCGTTTCGGTTTCCGGGTCTGCGTCGTTTTCCGTTTCGGCCGTCACGGTCGCCTCAGAGGCGCCGTCGTTTGCAGCCAACGTTACGTCATCGTCGAGTCCGTCTTCTGACTCTTCGACTTCCAAGCCACGTTCGCTGTTGCGCGCAACCTCAATAATGCGGTCATTCTTGTCCGGCTTGGCGAAGATGACGCCCATGGTGTCACGGCCCTTGGCAGGCACTCCGGTTACTGCCGAGCGCACCACCTTGCCGCCCTCCATGACCACCAGGACTTCGTCCTCTTCCTGCACGATCAAGGCGCCCACAAGGTCACCGCGGTCTTCAGCAAGCTTGGCGACCTTGATGCCCAGGCCGCCACGGCCCTGCAAACGGTATTCGTCCACGGCGGTTCGCTTGGCGTAGCCACCCTCGGTCACGATGAAGACGAAGGAACCGTCCTGGACCACGTCTGCGGCAAGCAATTCGTCGTCTTCACGGAACTTCATACCCGTCACACCGGACGTAGCACGGCCCATGGGGCGCAGCGCGTCATCGGTGGCCGTGAAGCGGATGGACTGGCCCTTGCGTGACACCAGGAGGAGGTCGTCGGTCTCGCTGACCAGCTGGGCGGAAACCAACTCGTCCTCGTCGCGCAGGTTGATGGCGATGACACCGGCCGTGCGGTTGGTGTCGTAATCCTCGAGCCTCGTCTTCTTGACCAGGCCGTTCTTGGTGGCGAGCACCAGGTACGGGGCCTGCTGGTAGTCCCGGAGGTCCAGAACCTGGGCGATGTGCTCATCCGGTTGGAAAGCCAGCAGGTTGGCCACGTGCTGGCCCTTGGCGTCTCGTCCCGCTTCTGCAAGCTCATAAGCCTTGGCACGGTAGACGCGGCCGAGGTTGGTGAAGAACAGCAGCCAGTGGTGGGTGGTGGTGACGAAGAAGTGCTCCACGACGTCGTCGCCGCGCAGCTGTGCGCCCTTGATGCCCTTGCCGCCGCGCTGCTGGGAACGGTAGTTGTCGCTGCGGGTGCGCTTGACGTAGCCGCCGCGGGTAATGGTGACAACCATTTCCTCTTCGGGGATCAAGTCCTCCATGGACATGTCGCCGTCGAAACCCATCAGGATGTGGGTGCGGCGGTCATCGCCGTGCTTGGCCACGATCTCCGCGAGTTCTTCACTGATGATCTGGCGCTGCCGCTCCTCGGAAGCAAGGATCGAGTTGTATTCCTCGATCATCGACTCGAGCTCGGAGTGGCGATCCTGGATCTTCTGGCGTTCCAGGGCGGCCAGACGGCGCAGCTGCATGTCCAGGATGGCGCGGGCCTGGAGTTCGTCGATCTCCAGGAGTTCCATGAGACCTTCACGGGCAGCCTCTGTGGTGTTGGACGCGCGGATGAGGGCAATGACCTCATCCAGCATGTCCAGTGCCTTGAGGAGCGCACGCAGGATGTGCGCCTCTTCCTCGGCCTTGCGCAGGCGGTAGCGGGTGCGGCGTGCAATGACGTCCATCTGGTGCGCAACCCAGTGCCGGATGAAGGCGTCAAGGCTCAAGGTGCGCGGAACGCCGTCGACAATTGCCAGCATGTTCGCCGAGAAGTTGTCCTGCAACTGCGTGTGCTTGTAAAGGTTGTTCAGTACAACCTTGGCCACGGCATCGCGCTTGAGCACGATCACCAGGCGCTGGCCGGTACGGCCGGAGGTTTCATCGCGGAGGTCCGCAATGCCCGAAATCTTGCCGTCCTTGACCAGTTCGGCAATCTTGATGGCCAAGTTGTCCGGGTTGGCTTGGTACGGCAGCTCGGTTACCACCAGGCAGGTACGGCCCTGGAGTTCCTCGACGTTGACCACGGCGCGCATCGTGATGGAACCGCGGCCGGTACGGTAGGCATCTTCGATGCCCTTGTGGCCCAAGATGGTGGCACCTGTGGGGAAGTCAGGACCCTTGATGCGAAGCAACAGCGCCTCAAGAAGCTCTTCCCGCGTGGCCGTGGGGTTTTCGAGCGCCCACTGCACGCCCTGGGCAACCTCGCGCAGGTTGTGCGGCGGAATGTTGGTGGCCATGCCGACGGCGATACCGGAGGAGCCGTTGACCAGCAGGTTGGGGAAACGCGCCGGCAGGATGGTGGGTTCCTGGTTCTTGCCGTCGTAGTTGTCCTGGAAGTCGACGGTTTCCTCGTCGATGTCCCGGACCATTTCCATGGCCAGCTGTGCCATCTTGGTTTCGGTGTAACGCGGTGCAGCGGCGCCGTCGTTGCCCGGTGACCCGAAGTTGCCCTGGCCAAGTGCCAGCGGGTACCGCATGGTCCAGTCCTGGATCAGGCGCACCAGGGCATCATAGATCGCCATGTCACCGTGCGGGTGGTAGGTACCCATGACGTCGCCAACCACGCGGGCGCACTTGTTGAACGAGCGGTCGGGGCGGTAACCGCCGTCGAACATTGCGTACAAAACGCGGCGGTGTACCGGCTTCAGGCCATCGCGGACGTCCGGGAGGGCGCGGCCGACGATAACGGCCATGGCGTAATCGAGGTAGGACCGCTGCATCTCTGTCTGCAGGTCCACCTGCTCCACGCGGTCGGTCAGCACATCGCCCTCAAGAACTACGTCGTCAGCAGTGTTTTCCGCCGGGACTTCGGGAGTTTCGTCACTCATAATCTAAGTTTTCCGTTTCAGGTATATGTCAGTTCGGGAATATTCAGATGCCCTTGCGGAGCCCTAGATATCGAGGAACCTGACGTCCTTGGCGTTCTGCTGGATGAAGTTACGGCGCGATTCAACGTCCTCGCCCATCAGGACAGAGAAGGTCTGGTCGGCAGCCAGGGCATCATCCATGGTGACCTGCAGCAGTGTGCGGCGATCCGGGTCCATGGTGGTGTCCCACAGTTCGGTGTAATCCATCTCGCCGAGACCCTTGTAGCGCTGGATGCCGTTGTCCTTGGGGAGCCGCTTGTTCATGGAAGCACCCTTGCGGATGGTTTCATCACGTTCGCGATCACTGTAGACGTAGTCGTGGGCTGCGTTGGACCACTTGATCCTGTACAGCGGCGGCTGGGCCAGATAGACGTAGCCGTTTTCGATCAGCGGGCGCATGTAGCGGAACAACAGCGTCATCAGCAGGGTGGTGATGTGCTGGCCATCAACATCAGCATCGGCCATCAAAACAATCTTGTGATAGCGCAGCTTGGAAATATCGAAGTCTTCACCAATACCCGTTCCGAACGCGGTGATCATGGACTGGACTTCGGCGTTGCCAAGGGCCTTGTCCAGGCGGGCACGCTCAACATTCAGGATCTTGCCGCGCAGTGGCAGGATGGCCTGGGTTTCCGGGTTCCGGCCGCGCTTGGCCGAACCACCTGCGGAGTCACCCTCCACCAGGTAAACCTCGCAACGCGAAGGATCCTTGGAGGAGCAGTCGGAGAGCTTGCCGGGCATGCCGAACGATTCCAGCGGGCTCTTCCGGCGGGCGTTATCGCGGGCCTTGCGGGCGGCCATGCGTGCCTGGGCAGCCGAGATGGCTTTACGGATCACGTCGCGGGCGGGGCCGGGGTTGCGCTCAAGCCAGTCACCCAACTGATCTGTGACAACCCGCTGGACAAAGCCCTTGACCTCGGAGTTGCCCAGCTTGGTCTTGGTTTGGCCTTCGAACTGGGGCTCGGAAAGCTTGACGGAGATAACGGCAGTCAGACCTTCGCGGATGTCATCACCCGTGAGGTTGTCTTCCTTCTCCTTGATGATGCTCTTCTCCCGCGCGTAGCGGTTGATAAGCGAGGTCATCGCGGCGCGGAAACCTTCTTCGTGCGTTCCGCCCTCATGGGTGTTGATGGTGTTTGCGTAGGTGTGGACGCTCTCGGAATACGCGGTGGTCCACTGCATGGCAACCTCGACGGCGATATGCCGCTCGGTGTCCTCGGTTTCGAAAGCGATGACGTCCTCGTGGACAATCTCGACCTTCTTGTTCGAGTTCAGGTGCTTGACGTAGTCCAGCAGGCCGTCCGGGTACTGGTACACCACGGTGCGGTGCTCGGCGGCGACTTCGCCTTCGGTGGCGACGGCGTCGAGGTCGAGGTCATCATCGCCCTCGCGGTTAACCGGACGCTCATCGGTCAGCGTGATCCGCAGGCCCTTATTGAGGAAGGCCATCTGTTGGAACCGCGCACGAAGCGTCTCGAAGTCGAACTCAGTGGACTCGAAAATGGTCCCGTCCGGGTAGAACGTTTGGGACGTCCCGGTAACGTCAGTGGCTTCACCCTTGACGAGTTCGCCCTGGGGCTTGCCGCCGTCGGCGAAGGTCATCCGCCATACGTGGCCCTGCCGGCGGACTTCAGTATCCACGCGGCGGGACAAGGCGTTCACCACGGAGATACCCACACCGTGGAGGCCGCCGGAAACAGCGTAGCCGCCGCCTCCGAACTTACCGCCGGCGTGAAGGATGGTCATGACCACTTCAACCGTTGGCTTGCCTTCGGTCGGGTGAATGTCTACGGGAATGCCGCGGCCATCATCCACAACGCGGACGCCGCCGTCGGCGCGGAGAGTGATCTCGATGTGGCTGCAGTAACCAGCCAGTGCCTCATCGACAGAGTTGTCCACCACTTCATAGACCAAGTGGTGCAAGCCGCGGGGACCAGTGGATCCGATATACATACCGGGGCGTTTGCGCACCGCTTCGAGGCCCTCCAGCACCGTGATGTCGCTGGCACCGTACTCCCTGGGCGCCTCTGCGGGCGTGTCAGGCTTGGGAACAGTCTCCTCTTCGGGCTCTACTGCCAAGGTCTCTGCATTGTCGTTAGCCACAGGCGCTTTCGACTCCTCTGTACTCGATGTCGGCCGTTCCCGGTGGTGTCCGCGGCGAACCGCAGCCGTCAACGGGCACGTGACTGATTGCGCCGATTACTCCGACGAGGGGGTTCCCAGTGCCACAAGAGTGGATCCAGGACCGCAACGACGTTTCACCGGCGCTCAGTGATCTACGCCAATTCTATCGTGGAAACCCACGAATCCTTGCAAATACGGGGGCAGCCGAGAGCTGAATATGGCCATAGGAGGCCGCTGGCCCTATCTGCAATGGCCCTACGGTGGTCCCGATGGGGGCCTATACGACTCCGGGGCGTTGAATCGCCCTGCACGCCGTTTAGCCGTAAGTATCTCGCGGGCCGCGCCCGTTGACGCTCCGCCCGCCTTTTCGCCAACTTGGAGCCGATGGACCCAGCACCTGGATGCTGGTCACCACTCCTTCACCCAGTTCGTTGCGGAACATCTCCAGGAGGCTCGTGCTAAGCAGGCGAAGCTGCGTCGCCCACGCCGTGGAATCGCACCTGACGTGGAGCGTCGTGTCCGTGAAACTCTCCGGCGTGCAATGGGCGGAGATGTCCGTCCCAACAAGGGTTTCCCACTCTGCCATGACGGATCCGACTGCCACAGGTGACGTCCACCCGCGCTCAGCCACCAAACGGCCCACCACATTGCCGAGGCCCAAAGGATCCCGGCCGCTGCCGTGGAATTTCGCGAAACCCCGGGTATCCCGGATTCCCTTGCGTTGGGGGGCGGATCCTGGCCGGGGGGCGCGCTGCCGTACTTCGCCCCGGGCGGCGGCGGCCTCGCGCATACGGTTCAACGCCGCTTGGGCAGCATCTATCTCATCGGGATCGCGTCCGGGTTGAAGTCCGTCGCGGCTATCCTTCGCCATCGATGCCTCCCGGAACAACGGTTACGCGCCGTCCGGCCAGCTCCTCGGGGATATCGGCGTCGACGGCGGCAGTCACCAGCACTTGCTCGGCACCGGCCACTATTGCAGCCAGTTTACGCCGCCGCTGGACGTCCAATTCTGCGAAAACATCGTCCAAAATGAGGATCGGAGCGGTTCCACCCGTACGGGCGTCATCCAACATCACGTAGTAAGAAGCAAGGCGCAAAGACAAGCACATGGACCAGGTTTCACCATGGGACGCGTAGCCCTTGGCGGGAGCTTGGCCCAACACCAGTTCCAGTTCATCGCGGTGCGGACCCACCAAGGAGATGCCGCGTTCCAGCTCCTTTTTCCGCGATGCTGCGAACGCCTGGATGTAGCGATCGGTGAGTTCATCCACGGACAGCAGCCGGAGGTCATCAACCGACGCCGAAGGTTCCGTAGCGTGGTCGGCTGGACCGCCGTCGTCATCCAGGACGCCCTGGATGGTTGAGCGGTAGACCGCCCCAGCCTCCTTGGATCCGTCGGTAAGCTGCGCGTAGGCGCTGTTCAGGTGGGGCCGCAAACGTTCCACCAGTTCCAGCCGGGCGTGGAGCAGTTCCGCGCCGGCCCGGGCCATGTGCTGATCCCAAACATCCAGGGTTGCCTCATGACCGGCCGTGAATTTTCCCGCACGGGCGGATTTCAGGAGGGCGTTGCGCTGCTTCAGGACGCGGTCATAGTCGCTCCGCGTGGCAGCATGGCGTGGCACGAGGCTGACCAGCAGCTCGTCCAGGAAACGGCGGCGACTTGAGGGATCGCCCTTGACCAGTGCCAAGTCCTCCGGCGCGAACAACACCGTGTGGCAGATCCCCAGGATGTCCCTGGCCCGCACCGGGTTGCTGCGGTTGATCCGTCCCCGGTTGGCCCGCCCGGCGTTGATCTCCAGTTCGATCACCGTGGCTTGATCCCCGCGGACCAGCTTGGCGCGGATCATGGCGCGTTCTGCACCGAAACGGAGCAAAGGCGCATCCGTGCTGACACGGTGGGAGCTCAACGTCGCCAAATATCCAATGGCTTCCATGAGATTGGTCTTGCCGATTCCATTGGAACCAACCAGGACAGTCACGCCCGGGCCGAGTTTCAGGTCAACCTGTGCGTAGCTGCGGAAATCCGTGAGTGAAAGATGTTCGAGGTACACGCCGTTTGCAGGACTCCTGCGGCCTAGTTGGCCGGACGGGTGGCGTGTCCGCCGAACTGGTGACGCAGGGCAGAAACCATCTTCATGGCCGGAGAATTGTCCTCGCGGGAAGCAAACCTGGCGAAAAGCGCAGCCGTAATGGCTGGTGCCGGTACTGCGTTGGCGATCGCTTCCTCCACGGTCCAGCGGCCCTCGCCGGAATCCTCGACGTAATCGTCAATCGAGGCCAGACCGGGGTCTTCGTCCAGTGCCTTGACCATGAGGTCCAGAAGCCAGGAGCGGACCACAGTTCCTTTTTGCCAAGCCCGGAAAGTCCCCGGAAGGTCCTTCACGATGTCCTTGGCTGCCAGCAGTTCGTAGCCTTCGGCGTAGGCCTGCATCAGACCATATTCGATGCCGTTGTGGACCATTTTCGCGTAGTGGCCGGCGCCAACGCCGCCAACGTGGACAAAGCTGTCGGCGCGTTCCCCTTCAGGGCGGAGGGCGTCGAACACCGGCAAGGCGAGCTCGATATCTTCATCGGCGCCGCCTGCCATCAGGCCGTAACCATTCTCAAGGCCCCAGACACCTCCGGAAACACCGCAATCGGCAAAACGGATGCCCTTTTCGGCAAGTGCCGCAGCGTGCTTCTGGTCTTCGGTGAAACGTGAGTTGCCGCCGTCGATCACCAGGTCACCCGGGCTGAGTTTCTCACCAAGTTCGGTTACCACTGCATCAGTGATCGCGCCTGACGGGACCATGACCCACACCAGCCGCGGGCTGGGAAGTGCCGCGATGAGTTCATCAACGGAAGCAACATCAGTGACGTCCGGATTGCGGTCGAAACCAGTGACCTCGATGCCGCCGTTCCGCATGCGCTGGCGCATGTTGAAACCCATTTTTCCGAGGCCGATCAGACCGATGTGCACAGTGTGAACTCTTTTCTGCGAAGGTGGCGGGTACGTTCCGGTTAGTTGGGAAGGCGGACCGGCATCACGAGGTAGCGGTAGTCGTCCTGGTCATCACCATCCGCCTCAGCCTGCGCCGTGATCATGGCTGGCTTGGGGGCGGTGGTGAAGGAGAAACGGACGTACTTGGTCTCGATGACGCTCAGACCCTCAACGAGGTAGTGCGGGTTGAAGGCCACAGTGATGTCTTCGCCGGAAAGCTGGGCTTCGAGCTCTTCGGAAGCCTGCGCGTCCTCGCCTGTACCGGCGTCGAGATTCAGCAGTCCTTGGGTGAAGGCGAGACGGACCGGAGTGTTTCGCTCGGCCACGAGGGAAACACGGCGAACTGCCTCAACAAGCTCCTGGGTCTGGACCGTGGCGTGGATGGGTGTGGAGTCCGGGAAAAGCGAACGGATCTTGGGGTAGTCACCATCCACCAGGAGTGAGGTGGTAGTGCGTCCGCCGCTCTCGAAGCCGATGAGCCGGCTGTCGTCGTCTGCAAGGGCGAGGTTGATGTCGCCACTGCCGCCGAGGGTCTTGGCAACCTCGTTCAAGGTCTTGGACTTGACCAGGGCGCTGGTGGAAATCCCGGGAGTAACCGGCTTCCAAGGGACTTCGCGCATGGCGAGGCGGTAGCGGTCGGTGGCAAGGAGGGTGATGAGATCATCCTCGATCTCCATGCGCACACCGGTGAGGATCGGGAGGGTATCGTCCTTGCTGGCCGCAATGATCACCTGTGAAACAGCCTGGGCGAAAGAATCGCCGGGCAACGTGCCGCTGATGGTGGGCAAGGCCGGGAGTGCCGGGTACTCAGCCTCGGGCATGGTTGCGAGGTGGAAGCTGCTTCGACGGCAAGTGAGCGTCACTTTACTGCCATCGGTTTCTACTTCCACGGGAGCCGACGGAAGGCTGCGGCAGATGTCTGCCAGCAAGCGTCCCGAGACCAAAATGGTGCCCTCAACTGCAATATCTGCGGGAATTTCCAGGCGTGCGGAGGTCTCGTAGTCGAAGCTCGAGAGACTGACGGTTCCTGCCTCAGCTTTGAGGAGGAGGCCGGAAAGCACGGGTACTGGCGGCCGCGGAGACAACGACCGCGCGGTCCACGTAACGGCTTCTGCCAGGACGTCGCGGTCGACTCTGAACTTCACGGAGGGGTGCCGCCTTTCATTGCTGCTGCCAAGTAGTAGCCGCGGATTCCTGCTTGGAAGCCGCTAAATCTTCGCAATCCGGCACCGGAACCTGCATGGTCCGCACTCAGCGAACTACAAACAGACCCAAGGATGGGAGCGCTGCTGACAGCTTAGCCGGAAGATCCGCGATTAACCCATCCCCGTCGGGCCGGGCCCTCCGTATGTGGACAGCCGCCGGCTGGCTTTTGGGTCTATCTGTGGTCTGCCCCTGGCAGGGCGGGACGGTGGCAGAACGAGATTGTTATTTGAGGGATTTCAATTTTTTGGGATTCGTAGTGTTAATAACTGCTGTGGAAACTGTGGATAACCCGATCCTGCCGCGTCGTTCAGCGGTTAAGCCCTGTTCACTCATTGTGCGTTAACTGGGTTTTAAACAGGGTGTGGATGGGGACAACTCCCAGGCCGGTTTTTAACGATCCACAGATGGCTTAAGGGTTTTAAGCCCACTAACCGAGCTTGTCCCCTTAACTATCCACAGGCTTATCCACATGTGCCTGTTAATAAGGTATGTAGTGGCGGACGCTGTGTGGATTTCAGGAGTCGCGCTGCTGCTGTTTGATGCGGTTGGTGAGCTCAGTGACCTGGTTGTAAATCACACGACGCTCCGCCATCAGTTCGCGGATCTTGCGATCAGCGTGGATGACGGTGGTGTGGTCGCGGCCGCCGAGCTCTTGTCCGATCTTCGGCAGGGACATATCCGTCAGTTCACGGCACAGGTACATGGCGATCTGGCGGGCGGTTACCAACGTGCGGGTGCGCGACTTGCTGCAGAGCTCTTCCATGCTGAGCTTGAAGTAGTCCGCCGTCTGGTCCAGGATCTGCTTCGCCGTGATCTCCTGGGCGCCGTCATCAGTGATGAGGTCCTTGAGCACCATCTCCGCCAAGGCAACATCCACCGGCTGGCGGTTGAGGCTGGCGAACGCCGTGACGCGGATCAGGGCACCCTCAAGTTCGCGAATGTTGCTCGAGATCTTGGATGCGATGTACTCCAGTGCATCGTCCGGTGCCGACAAGCCTTCGCTGAGACCCTTCTTGCGGAGGATGGCAATGCGGGTTTCGAGCTCCGGCGGCTGGATGTCGGTCAGCAGGCCCCACTCGAAGCGGGACGTCATGCGGTCCTCGAAACCGGCGAGCATCTTGGGCGGCTGGTCGGAGGTGATGACAACCTGCTTATTGGCATTGTGCAGGGCGTTGAACGTGTGGAAGAACTCCTCCTGCGTCCGGTCCTTGCCCGCCAGGAACTGGATGTCATCGATCAGCAGCACATCCACGTTCCGGTACGTGGTCTTGAAGCTGGTGCCTTCGTCGTCGCGGATGGAGTTGATGAAGTCGTTGGTGAATTCCTCGGAGTTCACGTAGCGGACCCGGATGCCGCTGTAGAGCCGCCGGGCATAATGACCGATGGCGTGCAGCAGGTGGGTCTTGCCCAAGCCCGAGTCGCCGTAGATGAACAGTGGGTTGTACGCCTTGGCCGGCGCTTCGGCAACGGCGACGGCGGCCGCGTGCGCAAAGCGGTTCGAGGACCCGATCACGAAGGTATCGAAGATGTACTTCGGATTCAGGCGGCCGAACTCATGGGAAGTACTGGGCGGAGTGGGCTGTGGCTTCGGCTCCGCGAAGTCGGATACCGCAGAAAGCTCGACGACGGGTTCCGGCTCTGCATGGACCGGCACCAGATCGGTGTCGACGTCGATGGCGCAGCGGATGTCGTCCGAGAAGACGCTGCGAAGGGCATCATCCAGGGCATCCTTGACCTGGGTCTGCAGGACTTCGCGGGTGAGTTCGTTGGGAACGGCCACCAGGAGTGTGGAGCCAATGAGGCCTTGTGCCTGGGCGAGGATGACGAAACCGCGCTGACGGGGTGAAACCCGGTCGTCCTGTTCCATGAGGCTCAGCACCCTGCGCCAGGAACTTCCGACAGTGTTGGCGTGGTTGGCTTCGTCTACTGTCATCAATCAGTTCCTAAATACTTGCTTGCCGGCGTTGCTGGCAGCCGAAGTCTCTCCGGCCGCGCTGTTCTGGGCGATAATCCACAGAGTTATACACAGCGGGTGGACATTGGGCTACTGAGCCACTCTAGGGGATGGAAACGCTAGAAGATAGCTGGGAAGTTGCCTGTGGATAATTACACCGGTGTTGTTCTGGAATGCGGTCTGTGAGCCACTTCATCCACAGGCTGGGGACGGTGGTTGGGAACAGCTGTGGATAGCTCCGCGGCAGGCTCCCGGTTTGACTGTGGGTGCCTTTTTGCCCTAACGTTGTGAAGTCCTTTGTGTCCGCTTTTGAGATCAGTTGTAACTCCGTACGTTCATCGTGCGGAAGGCAACGGCGGCAGGCACATACAAAACTTAGCGTCGGCCAGTTCTTCCCCTTTTTTGATCGGGTGGGCGCACCTTTGATCCACTGGAGTAACTAACGTGAGCAAGCGGACTTTTCAGCCGAATAACCGCCGTCGGGCCAAGAAGCACGGCTTCCGCCTTCGTATGCGCACCCGTGCCGGCCGCGCCATCCTGGCTGCCCGTCGCGGCAAGGGCCGCGTCGAACTGTCGGCGTAAATAACTGACTTGTCGGTCAGGGTCTTTTTGCGGGTTCGACGGTGCTAGCCACCCCTAACCGTCTGCGGACGTCTACCGACTTTTCAACAACTGTACGTTCCGGCGTCCGCAATGGACGCCGGAACTTAGTGTTATATACGGCCTCTATCGGGGCCGGGGAGCCGAGTCGAATCGGCTTCATTGTCTCCAAAGCCGTCGGGAACGCCGTGACCAGGAACCTCGTTAAGAGGAGACTGAGAGAAATAGGCGCACTGTCCTTGCACACGCATGGAACGGGTCTGGCGGTCGTGGTCCGGGCGTTGCCCGCAGCTGCATCTGCCAGCTGGGAGCAACTGCTCTCGGACTACAACGCCGCACTGGCAGTGACGACGAAGCGATTGAGTGGTTCAGCTCCACGCAACGCTTCGACTGAACACAACGGCACCACAACGGAAGGGACACCGCGTGCATGACATAAGCACCGCCGTCGTTCCTTCCTCAAGCGACCCCTCCGGCAAGGTTCCCTCAAGGAATCTGCCGGCGGCGGTTGGCACGTTCCTCTGGGAACTGCCCCGCAACATCCTCATCCTTTTGCTGAAGACGTACCGCAAGGTCATCTCGCCCCTGTACGGCCAGGTTTGCCGTTTCTTTCCCTCCTGCTCCGCCTACGCGCTGGAAGCAGTAACGGTGCATGGCGCCGTGAAGGGCAGCTGGCTCGCAGCCAAAAGGCTCGCCAAATGTCACCCTTGGAACGCCGGTGGAGTGGACCATGTCCCCACCGGCCATCGTCATTGGCCTGAAGGCCGGACGCCCACAATTGTTGTACTGAACAATCCGGACCAGTTCCTGGCTGCTCAGGCTGATGAAGAAGGCCGCTCGGCGGCCTAACGAATAGGGATATCGTATGGACTTCTTTGAAACAATCATGTTTCCGTTCAAGTGGCTGGTGTCAATCATCATGGTTGGCTTCCACGAGGGACTGAGCTTCATTGGCCTGCCCGCCGCTAACGGCTGGACGTGGACTCTGTCCATCATCGGCCTCGTGTTGGTGATCCGTGCCGCCCTGATCCCTGTCTTCGTCAAGCAGATCAAAGCGCAGCGCGGCATGCAGCTGCTGCAGCCGGATCTGAAGAAACTGCAGACCAAGTACAAGGGCAAGACCGATCAGCTGTCCCGCCAGGCAATGGCGCAGGAACAGATGGCGCTGTACAAAAAGCACGGCACCAACCCATTCTCGGCCTGTTTGCCGATGCTGATCCAGATGCCGTTCTTCTTCGCGCTGTTCCAGGTGTTGTCGGGTATCTCGACGAACGCCAAGCAGGGCCAGGGCGTTGGCGCGATGAGCCATGAACAGGTAGTCCAGTTCGACTCATCCAGCATCTTTGGTGCACCATTGTCGGCGTCGCTGCTCCACGGTGACCCCAGCGGCGGTAACAGCGCTGTGGCCGTTTGGGTTCTGAGTATCATCATGATCATTGCCATGACGGCCTCGCAGTTCATCACGCAGAAGCAGATCATGGCCAAGAACATGTCCGAAGAGGCCATGGCCAGCCCGTTCATGCGTCAGCAGAAAATGATGCTTTACATCCTGCCGCTCGTGTTCGGTATCGGTGGCATCAACTTCCCCATCGGTGTCCTCATCTACTGGACCACCACCAACCTGTGGACCATGGGCCAGCAGTTCTTCGTCATCCGCCGTATGCCCACCCCGGGTTCCCCTGCCGCCAAGGCATTGGAGGAGCGCCGTGCCGCCAAGGGCCTGCCGCCGCTGCTGGGTGGTAAGAAGACCGCTGCTGCGGACGCCGCCGCTGAAGCCGAAGCTGCTGCCGCGGCAGCAGCCGAAATCCGGGCACAGCGCGTCCAGCCACAACGTAAGAACAGGAAGAAGAAGTAATGTCTGCCGAGAGCACTGAAGAAGTTATCGCCACTGTGACTGAAGAGCAGGACGAGACCCAGGAAGAGACGCAGTCCAAGACGGCCAGCCGTTTGGAAGAGGAAGGCGACATCGCCGCCGACTACCTCGAAGAACTCCTCGATATTGCCGATATCGACGGTGATATCGACATCGAGGTCCGCAATGGACGCACGTACATCTCCATTGGCGCTGACGAAGAGTCGGCAGCGTTGGACAGCCTCGTAGGACGTGACGGCGAGGTTCTGGAAGCTCTGCAGGAGCTGGCCCGCCTGTCAGTCCTTTCCGCTACTGAAAGCCGTTCGCGCCTTGTGCTGGACATCAACGGCTACCGCAAGGAACGCGCCGGCGTGCTTCAGCAAATCGCTGAAGACGCCGTGGCCAAGGTTAAGGCCGACGGCGGTACGGTGGCCCTTGAGCCGATGAGCGCCTACGAGCGAAAGATTGTCCACGACGCCGTTGCTGACCTCGGATTCGTTTCCGAGTCCGAAGGCGAAGGCGCAGGCCGCCACATCGTCGTTTCGGCTGACTAGCAGCTCATGGTTGAAATTACCGCAGCTGAACTTGAAGCGGCAGAGAAGATCTTTGGAGAGCGCTTGGATCTCGCCAAGCGCTACGTGGAACACCTCGCCACATCCGGAACTGAGCGTGGGCTGATTGGCCCACGTGAGATTCCGCGTTTGTGGAGTCGCCACGTACTGAACTGTGCAGTTATTGAATCTGCCATTGCTATGGACAGCCACGTCGCCGACGTCGGATCCGGTGCAGGCCTGCCGGGCCTTTGCTTGGCAATTGCTCGTCCGGACCTTGAACTGACGTTGATTGAGCCGCTTGAGCGTCGTGTCATCTGGCTCCAGGAAGTCGTAGATGACCTGGGCCTGGATAACGTCACCATCATGAGGACGCGTGCTGAGCTGGCCGTTGGAATGGTGGATGCCGATGTTGTGACGGCGCGGGCTGTTTCTGCGCTCAGCAACCTAGCGGGCCTGACGATTCCCCTCTTGAACGGCCGAGGCGAAGTTGTGGCCATCAAGGGTCGCAGTGCCGCCGAGGAAATTGAGAAAGCCAAGAAGGTCATTCGCAAACTGGGCGGCGTGGAAACGTCGGTTGTGGTTTGTGGACAGGAGCTTTTGGAGGAACCCACTACTGTGGTGAGGATTATCGTCAACAAGCCCGGAAAGACGGCCTGAGACCCGCTCGGTTTCCCGCGTGTCGGCGGCTGAGCAGTTAGGCTAGAGAACGGCAGCAAGCGCCGAATGAGAGTGAGAGTGTGACCAGTGGGCAGTAGTGAAACCTCCACGCAGCGAATCCCCCCGTTTATGTCGTTGGGGTCCGCTCGGGCAATGGCTACACCCTCCGCGTCCCTCCAATCCGCAATAGTGCGCAGTAATTCGGTTGATAACGCTGCCGTTTCACGTGAAACCGTATCTGATGGAGTACATAACGTGATGGATTCCATTGATGACTCGAGTCCCATCGCACGTCAGTTGGCTAACGAGACCCGACGGCGTGAACGGCTGATCGGCAGGGAACTGCCCAAGCCGGACAAAACCCGTATCTTCACGGTCTCCAATCAAAAAGGTGGGGTCGGCAAGACGACCACCACCGTGAATATTGCTGCTGCTTTGGCCTCTGCCGGCCTTAACGTGCTGGTGATCGATATTGATCCCCAAGGCAACGCGTCAACGGCTTTGGGTATTGAGCACCATGCCGACGTTGACAGTATCTACGACGTCCTGATCAACGACCTTCCCCTGAAGGACGTTGTGGCCCCTTGCCCTGACATTCCCAACCTGATCTGCGCACCCGCCACCATCCATCTGGCCGGCGCTGAAATCGAGCTGGTTTCCTTGGTTGCCCGGGAACAGAGGCTCCGACGTGCCATTGACGTCTACGCCAAGGAACGGGAGAAGAGCGGCGAGAGCCGCCTGGACTTCATCTTTATCGACTGCCCGCCCAGCCTGGGGTTGCTGACAGTCAACGCGTTCTGCGCCGCAAGTGAAGTCCTTATCCCCATCCAGTGCGAGTACTACGCGCTGGAAGGGTTGAGCCAGCTCCTCAAGAACATCGAAATGATCCAGAAGCACCTCAATGCTGACCTGGAGGTCTCCACGATTCTCCTGACCATGTACGACGGCCGGACAAACCTGGCCGCGCAGGTTGCGTCCGAAGTGCGCCAGCACTTCCCCGAGCAAGTTCTGGGAGCAGTGGTTCCGCGTTCTGTGCGCATCTCTGAAGCACCGAGCTACCAGCAGACGGTCATGACCTACGATCCTTCGTCGAGCGGCGCGCTCTCCTACATGGAAGCCGCCGCCGAAATCGCTGAACGCTAGAATTCTTGAAACACTGCAACAGCCTGAGCAGTTCCGTGCTCGGCCATTTCATCGGAGGGATGAATCAATGAGCGAAAAGCGAAGGGGCCTCGGTAGGGGTCTTGGGGCTCTCATTCCTAGCTCGGCCGCGGCCCAGGGAAACGGCGCAGCGCCATCACGTCCTGTGGATCTGTTCTTCCCTGAAGCCCGGAAGACCGGAGAACCGGCAGTGGAAGCTCCGGTTCAGGACTCAGCTGTTGAGGCGGCGTCAAAGGAGTCGGCAGCGACGCCGGCCGCTGGTAAAACTGCAGCGCCCAAGGCCGCAGCTGCCAAGGCGCCAACCAAGTCCTCCACCTCCAAGACATCTACATCGAAGCCTGCCGCCAAGCGAGCCTCGGTGCCCTCTGATCACGCAGCGGATGAATCGGCGTCCGCGGGGGCCGCAACCAAGTCCTCCAATCGCTCGACGCCGGACGTGGAACTGGTCGAAGTTCCCGGTGCCCGCTTTGCGGAGATTCCGGTCGGTGACATCCATCCGAACCGTAAACAGCCTCGTTCGGTCTTCGATGAAGACGACATGGCCGAGCTGGTGCACTCTGTCCGTGAAATAGGCGTCCTCCAGCCAATTGTTGTACGAACTTCAACCGAAAAGGGTGGAGAGCCGTATGAATTGGTCATGGGCGAACGTCGCTGGCGTGCCGTACAGGCTGCCGGACTCGAAACCATCCCTGCTATCGTCCGCGACACCACTGACGACGACCTCCTTCGCGATGCTTTGCTGGAAAACCTCCATCGCAGCCAGCTGAACCCCCTGGAAGAGGCTGCGGCCTACCAGCAGCTCTTGGAAGACTTTGGGACCACTCACGAACAGCTTGCAGACCGTATCGGTCGTTCTCGGCCGCAGGTATCCAACACACTCCGTCTGCTGAAGCTTCCGCCCCTGGTCCAGCGGCGCGTAGCAGCCAGCGTTCTCTCTGCCGGCCATGCGCGGGCTCTCTTGGCACTGCCGGATGCGGCTGCAATGGAACGCTTGGCGCAGAAGATTGTTGCCGAGGGTATGTCCGTGAGGGCCACAGAAGAGGCCGTGGCTCTTTACCAAGATCCCACCGCTCCGGCCAAGAGCAGCATCCCGAAGCCCAATGCGCGCCACGAGCGTTTGGACTATTTGGCGTCGTCACTCTCGGACCGCCTGGACACCAATGTGAAGATCACGTTGGGGGCACGGAAAGGCCGAGTGAGCATTGAGTTCGCCAGCGTTGAGGATCTCAACCGTATTATGGATGTACTGGGTCCTGGCGCCGAAGATTGATTTTCATTGAACAACTGAATGGGGCTTACTCTTCGAGTAGGTCCCATTTTTTGTGTCTGGACACTCGCCATTCAGTTGTAGCTTGTCATTTGCGGCCTGTCTGAGGTGCGTTGCGGTTTGTCTGTTGAAAGTGGTTGTCATGCCGATCTGGACTGCCGAAAATCTCGATGTTTCACGTGAAACTCGACTTAGAGTCCGTGGGGCGCGGAGGCATAGGCTCGATGCAAGTCTGGCGTAGGGGCTGCGCACAAGTCGAACCGTCAGTTACTGCAACGCCAGCTCGGCCCATGATTCCAGGCTCCTCACTTACCGTCTATAGGAATTCTCGGGGAGCGTTCTGACGGAATCACCGCCCTATAGAGGTTCGAGTCTCCTGGAACACGCCCCCCGGCTTTTGCTTTAAGAGCGTAGTGGGCCATTTTCACCGAATCTACTCGAAGAGAAGTTCTCTAGCCGGAGAAGTGACTGTCGACGACAGGATCGCGTTCGTTCGGATTCTTGGAACTATCGCCGACATACCGCGGTCTCAACAAGCATGGGTGACGATACCTCTCTTCGCGAGTTGTTTGGCGTTGTTCGGTCCAGGATTTCGTTCCTTCTTCGGTGCACCGAACGCGCTATAGCCATGTTTCACGTGAAACATCATGCATAGATCATAGAGATGTGCACCTGCTTGAGCTGAGAGAGAGCATGCAAGTTAGCCTGTGCAGAATGGGTATTTTGGACGGGCAACCGTGCTTTGAGCAGCGACCAGCCGAGTGGTGCGGACCTAGGGCGCGTGGTGCACTCGACATCCATGATGGCCTACGAGCCGCCGTTCGCACTGTCCCCGACCGTTCGATGCGCCCAGCGTCGTTAGGGGCGCCTGTTCAGCAATTCAGTGCTGTAAGGCATTCCATACCCAATGGACGACTACTGCGGCAACCTGGAAGCCAACTCCAACGGCGGATTTCCTGTTCTCTGGACCTCGCGGACATTTAGGTCATGGAAGTGCCTTGGGCACCATTTTGAGCGCTGGACGAAACCGACCCCCCGCCAACTGCTTGATTCCTGGGGCAGTGTTTCACGTGACCCTGCCTCAGGAATTCGGCGGAATGCGGCTTGTTTTCTGCCAGACGCACCCGGCGTCGGCGAAGCATTGACTTTGCGATTCGGGCTCTAGAGAAGATCGCATTCTCCGGCATTCTGTTCGTAGAGGGGATGGGTCTACCTCGTTGGCAAGGGCAGATGAGGCGAATAGCCTGCTGGCACCTGGGGTCGCCATGGTGGTTCACGTGAAACGGGCGACATGGTGGTTTCACGTGAAACGGGCGACTTCTCGGTACAGGTTTTGAAACCTTTATACGATCAGAACAGCTGTAATGGACGGACTGCTACCCACTAGCAGGCGCGTGTGGATGGTGATGTGATGCGTACCCCAAAGCCAAGATTTTAGTGGCGAATTGACTTCGCTGAAGCCCTACTCAGCTGGAGCGCGGTCCTTCCCCTGATCGATTCCCTGGAATCTGTGCAGGATTACTCGGTAGTGATGAAGTGAACTAGTAAGTGCCCCACTAATGGCTTATCCGAAATAGTAGATTCACCTAACTCGGCAAAGGCAACTGGGGAGCTCGAGCAATTCCTATCGAAGGCCGACAATCAAGGGTCCATTGGCTTGCAGGTCAGCAGCTAAGCTTCGCTCCCCTCGTAGGGATCGTCCGTACTCGTCCTGCACCTCAAGCCCACCGCAGCTTCTGACGATCGTACTGGAGCTGACTTCATGCCCTAGTAGTGAATGGAGCTATGTCCTGCCGACGGAGCGTAGCCGGGTGCTGGCTGGGCATCAGGCGTAGTACTGAGCCCGGCTCCGACGTGTCAAACGCGCATAGTGCTGATGCGAGCAGCTTTCAGTGCTTCCATGGCCTTACACCAGTCCGGTGCCGATCAGTCTTTAACAGCGGCGGTAGTTCGATGCACGGCCCCCGGACTTCATCACGCTATGGACCTCAGATTTTCAGGTTGACGATTTGGGTCGCTGACTCTGGCCTTGCGTTGCTATGTTCAAGCAATGTCTTCGAGCCCTTGAGTGGTGACCCTGGGGTAACGGGCCACAGTTTCTTGCTACCGCGTAGCGCGTCACGCGCGCCCAATCTGGCGCTATCGTCATAGCGGTTACCAACAACGGTTCCGTGTATGGGGGAATCACTGTACAGGGACCGTGCAATCTAGTTGTAGATCAATGCGGTGGGACTCCCCCGACTAGTGCCTGTGGACAGCCTATACAGAGCACGACTCAAAAATTTTGGAGTACGGCTTCGTCAAGCAGCGTTCGTCAGAGTGGCTTCCGGGGGCGTTAGACAGTGGTTGGGTCAGCCGTACTGCACCCGTAGGCGATCAAACAACTGGCCCCCTCAATAAGATGACGAAACGCGGTGGACCGGGAATGGTCAGATGTCGTCCGTGCCGGTGAGTAGTTCGATTTCTTCTGTCCCGACCGCCTACAGCGAAGGCGCCAGCTAGAGCGTTGTGGCCTACTCCTGAGGCCCTGCCGCATTGTGTCGTCTGCTCTGCCAATGTGCCTCAAGGTCTCGTGTTTCACGTGAAACAAAGCGCTAACTGTACGGGCAAGCTACGACCGGGAGCGCATATGCACTTGTGCATATCGCGGTGGATATCATTGTGGATAACTCTGGGGATAACTTGAGTCGTTGATCACTATCTTTGGCTACCCTGAGTCGACGAAGCGGCAATGAAGTTATTTATCCTTCCTTCGTCCATTTCGCAATCAAGGGGTCCCATCCAGAGTGAGTCCGCGCCACGGCGGCCCTAGGCGGATTTACCTGTGTTTAACGCCTCATTCCATTGATTACACTCATGTTTGCTCTTCATAAATGCTCGCTGGAGGGTGGTCGACAAAAGCACAAGTTTTTGGTGCTCCTTCGCCGGCTCCTGCCGAGAAAGAGGGGATGAAATGGTGCCCTGTGAATAATCTCATGTGCGGTGGATAAGCCTGTGGATAAGGCTGTGTACAACTTGAACTCCGACCCACCGCCCTCGGTGGACAACTGTCGCTGCCGAAGTGACTCCCAGGCATTAGCGCGTGGGTCGAGTGGAATCTCGGGACTTTATCTCGTCAGGCACCAACGCTGCGCCGGAGCTTGGGCGCAGCGCATCGACGATCCACGGATTGTGTACCCCGCGATTCGGTATGGCGCACCTGCCCTCCGAGGAGAATTGGGCGAGCAGCTGGCCGTCCTCCTGAGCACCAAAGACTGTCTGCCTTGACATTCATCCGATGTCTTGGGTGCGGCCTATGTGGGACTCGTTCCCGCGGCCTAGGAGATCGAATGCCCTCCAGGCGCCAGGCGCCAGGCACCAGGCCTTAGGCTTCGGACTCCGTGCGCCTAGTCGCCAGTGGACCCTCACCATAAATTCATGCGGGACTCCGGACTGTGTCTAGGAACGAGACGTCTGGCTTCTCTGGACTCCCCCGTCATAATATAGGTGGGTCATGACGGAGGATGGCAACAGATCCAACGGACGCCGCTACACGACTCGTTTGCAGGACCAAGGGCAAAGAGCCGTCTCCAGGGCCAGTGGAGCCTGTAGGGGTCAGTTCCTGCTGGCGACCATGGCATCAGCGTCGCATTAGGGACTAGAAAGGATTCTTGTGGTCCACGCAGTTGCTTGATCGAACAGCTTGGCCGGATCCTTCGTTCGCGCAGCATGGACCCTGTTCTCATCCTTCAAGGATGGGTTCCCGCAACCGACCCCTGCATTTGCACGGTTTCACGTGAAACACTTCGTCGGTGTCGATGGGTTTTGCGTGCCGTCAGCGAGTAGCTATCCGGAGGTCGACATATCTCGAAGACGATGCCCAGTTTGATTAATCAGTTTAAGTCGGAACTCCAGAAAAGCCAGAGGGTGCTCTAGACAGTAAGCGATCTAGACTGACTTGTTGTTCAGGCACTCTCTTTGATTCGTGTAGGTGATTGCTCTAAGGGATTGGTCATGATTGGGGTTGGTCATGATGAGCCGCAGCCTGGCCCGACCACCGCGCGCTCTGCATTAGATCACTTAGTCTCAGAGGGGCCTTGCTGTTGGCACTGACAAACAAGCCCTAGCCAGCGACTCAGCGCAGGTGCACTGCGAAGATGCGCCGGACACCTCGCAGAGTTTCTGTTGGATCGTAGGTTTGAGAGATGCCAATACCAAACTGGCACCCGGAGCGTGGGTTCATCGACGAGGCGACGCACTTCTCCAATGCTGAGACGAGCTGAGTGCGGAGCTGACCACGAACATATCTCCGCATCCCTATTCCACTGATATGCGACGTGCAGGTTGTCGTCTAATGAAGGGGCAATATGTCTCTGCGTGGCTGGACTGACGTGTTTCACGTGAAACATGTCCTGGTTCGACGGGCATCGCTTCAATGAGTTCGGTTTTCGAAGAGTTAGTTGGCTTCACATTGATTGGGTTCGCCCCAGAGTATGAAGCTGCTGAGCGGATCAGCGGCAGGTGCTACTCCCGAAAGGATCTGATCTGTTGAGTGGGCGGGCGCCTTGTCGCATGCGGCGTGCGCAATAGCAACGCTTGTCAGACTCGATTGCACCAGTCGAACCCCCAAGGCCTGTTGTATCTACATATCGCGTTGAACGACTGAGCTGCTTGGACGCCTACTCATCCATCTCTTACGAGGTTCGGAGCCGCAAAACCCTTCGATAGTAGTCGCAGGTCCGCACCGCGGCCAGATACCTGATGGCGGGTACACCAGCATGTCCTGGTGGTGCTTCCAGTTGATTCCAAGGTTCAGCCACTCCTGATGCTGGGTCTTCTTGAGGTGCATAGGGCACGGGCGGAGCAGTCAGCAGGAGGATGCTCTGGCAGAGCACCGTCCCACATGCAGAATGGACGGCAAGACGCTCCTAGAAGGCTTCGTGTGCGTGTCTGACCGGGGAATCTCCCCCAATGTACTGCCGGCGTCTTCCCTAGGAGGGAAGGGCTCCTATGCTCAGGCAGTGTACCTCTAGTGATGGTCGAGGCCCAGGAGGCGTCGACCAGACGTCGGCAGAAGGGCCTAGTACCCTGCTCATGTTGAAGATTCTCTGAGTGGCGTGGACTCATCACAAATCAGCCGTCCCGACTCTCTAAGGTCAATCTGGTCCCACCAGTACGGGTTCCACGACAGGAGTCCGGACCCGTTCAAATGAAGCATGTTTCACGTGAAACACGCCTTAGGGCCGGAGTTCTAGCAACCTAAGGGGCTAATTCGCACCACGTTTCACGTGAAACAACGAGTATCGCACCCGCCTCCACAGGCGTAAGGGGACGTGCCCATTGCCGGCAACCATTCCCTGAATCGTGGACCCCAACATTCGCCAGATCCCATTGCATTCCGCCGTGGCCAGGTAGCGGCCCGGTAGTCAGCTCCGATTCAACCCGGATATGGTCAAACTGCATTCCGACGGGGGAAACAGTATTCTTATGAGTTCTGCCCCGCCATGAAGGATATGGGCTGATGGAATGTTTCGACAGGGCGGCGTCGCAACGTTTCGCGTGGTGGTCACGTGTACTGCGGCTCGCTTCATGCCGAGAGATGGGGATCCGCAGACGCGAGTCCTTCTAGGCGTGATTGAGTTGTTTTCCCACCAACGAGTCTGTCTGACGACTTCAACCTCCAGCGTCCCTGGTTCTGGCATCGCAAGTCCAGGTTCCATGAGGCCCTGGACAAGGCTGCGCACCCTTCAAGATGGTTCACGCAGGGACTCCAGTCATCCCAGGCGTTGCAATCACGGTGCCGATGTATCATTCCGGACCAGTATTCTCACTGGCAGCTCGACGGCCCGAAGGTAGCGCCGAAATCGATTGATGGCTAATTCCCTTTAGAGCCGCCCTTTTCTAGAGCGACCAGTCATCCGTCAAGCGCATGGGGTCAAAGCACGGACGACGCCGGACCCCTTCAGGTCAGCTACGGCAGTCAAGACTGGAGTTGCTGACTCCCCGGTTAGCAGTGACAGGTGAGAGAGGGTGGGGGTGGAGGGTGTGGGAGGTGAGAGAGGGTGGGGGTGGAGGGTGTGGGAGGTGAGAGAGGGTGGGGTTGGAGGACGCGGGAGGTGAGAGAGGGTGGGGTGGGAGGGTGTGGGAGGTGAGAGAGGACAATGTTTGGCCTACCCCAGGTAGGGTGACGTGAAGCGCGCCCATTGAGCGGATCCCATGCCCTCCACGGCAACCACAACACCAAAAGTAAACGCAAATGGTTCATTACCCTAAAGACGACAAAAAACGGCGGCTCCCGCTCCGTGAGGAGCAGCAACCGCCGGCTTTTTTTGAATCAGGGTGAGGAATCGACCCTAGGACAGGACGTCCGCGAATTCCTTCTCGAAGAACTGCTTCGGCTTGGCGCCAATGACAGTGCTCTTCACTTCTCCCCCGCTGAACAGGTACACGGCCGGGATGGACGTGATGCCATATTCGGCGGCGATGGCAGGGTTGTCGTCGACGTTGAGTTTCACAACGTCAACCTTGTCGCCGTACTCAACGGAGATCTCGTCGAGGATGGGCCCGAGCTTGCGGCAGGGGCCGCACCACTCTGCCCAGAAGTCCACAATGACCGGCTTCTCGGAAGCCAGGACATCAGTGCTGAAGCTTGCGTCAGTTACGTCTTTTGCGTTGCTCATAACTTTTCCCTTCGTATGGTTGCTTGGATGCAGCTTAGGAGTGCAAGTCTGCGAGGTAGTGCTCAACATCGAGGGCCGCTACACAACCGGAGCCCGAAGCCGTGATGGCCTGGCGGTAGGTGGGGTCGATGACGTCGCCCGCGGCGAAGACACCCTTGATGTTGGTCCGGGAGCTGCGGCCCTCCACGGCGATGGTTCCCTCGGGCGTCAGATCAACCTTGCCCTTGATGAGGTCCGTGCGGGGATCGTTACCGATAGCGACGAAGACGCCGGTGACAGCGAGTTCGGACTCGGTGCCATCCACGAGGTTCTTCAGCTTCAGGCCAGTGACCTTGTCTCCACCCAGAACGTCCTCAACGGCGGTGTTCCACACGAAGTTGATCTTCTCGTGAGCCTGCGCGCGATCGCCCATGATCTTTGAAGCCTTGAGCGTATCGCGTCGGTGGACCACCGTGACGGACTTTGCGAACTTGGTGAGGAACAGTGCTTCCTCCATGGCGGAGTCGCCACCACCGATAACGGCGATGTCCTGATCCTTGAAGAAGAAACCGTCGCAGGTTGCACACCAGCTTACGCCGTGGCCTGAGAGGCGCTTTTCGTTCGCCAAGCCGAGCTCGCGGTAGGCCGAACCAGTGGACAGGATGATGGCCTTCGCCTGGAAGGTCTCCCCCGTACCGATGGTCACGGTCTTGATGTCGCCGTCGAGGTCCAATTCGGTGACGTCCTCGAACTGGATTTCGGTACCGAAACGTGCGGCCTGCTTTTCGAAGTTCTCCATGAGGTCCGGGCCCATGATGCCGTCGGGGAAGCCCGGGTAGTTTTCCACGTCCGTGGTGTTCATGAGTTCGCCACCAGCGGTGACGGAACCGGCAATGAGCAGAGGCTTCATGTTGGCACGGGCGGTGTAAACGGCGGCGGTGTAACCGGCGGGGCCTGAACCTACGATGATGACGTCACGCACCTGCGATGCGCTGTTTTCTGCAATGCTCACGTGGCGTGAACCTCTTCCTTAGTCGATGCTGCGGCTTTCGGGGCATCCACCTGACTCAACCCCGGTTACACCCCAAATATTCCGTTGGAGATGGGGACCCTCAAAGCCACCATTGTTAAGGGTACCGTCTGCACGCGTGCCGCTAATAAGCGGTGACGCCAATGCAGAGAGAAGTAGAGGCCGATATGACGAGTCACAACGGCCTCTACTTCTTACCTGCTTGGGTGGGGCTACTGAACGGTGACCTCTGCCAGACGCAGGCCGAATCCGAAACGGGTCTTCGGTGCAGCCAGCTTGGGCAGGGCCTTGATGTCCACAATGACGTACTGGGTCTGCGTCGGCGCAGCCAGGGGCATGGTCAGCTCCGGGGACGTGAAGCTGTTGGTGCCCACAAGCTTGGCTCCGTCCATGGCAGGACGGTCGTTGGTGTAAACGCTGATGCTGCCGCCGGATCCACCCAACTGGTTCAGCACGATGGACTTGACCTCAGTCTTTTCCTTGAGCTCGATCACCAGCGGCATGTTGGTGACGAGTCCACCCCAGTCGGCTGTGGCAAATTCCATGTCAGACCAGTAGCTTGCCGCGTTGCCGTCGAAGGCCCTCGCGAGGTCCTTGTCGTACGTGGCCGCGAAGGGGAAGTCACCGAGGCGTGAGATGCCCTCGATGGCGGGCGGTGCGGCCGGCGGCGCCGTCTCCGAAGGTGTTGGTTCCTCAGATTGCGTGCTGCTGGTTTCAGGTGCGGAGGTACTCTGCGTGGCTGCAGGGGCTCCGCTGGGAAGGAGGCTGCCCAGGTTGGTGACGGCGAGGACAAGTCCTACGATCAAGACGGCAGCAAGCAGGCCGCCGACGAGCCAACGGAGGGAACGCGGCTCCTTCTCCGGAGCGTCGTCCTCGTACACTTCCTCGTCGTCGTAGTCTTCCTGCACAGCGGCCGACGCCGGGAAGCTGGTGGGGGCACGGTCGTAACCGGAGTCGGAGGTACCTCGAGCAGCAGAAGCTGCACCACCGACAGCCCCAGCAGTGGCGCCTCCGCCAGCACCACCCCCGGCAAAGCCATAGTCCTCTTCGGACCACAGGGAAACCTTGGGTTCTGACGGTTCACGAGTCGGTGCAGGCTGGGCATTGACGGCCTGTGTTGGCGGCTGCACCGGGGCTGCCGGCGGAGCCTGGGGAGGTGTTGGCTGTGATGTCACGGCCTGAGTTGGCGGCTGAGCCGATGCACCCGCCGCACCAGCACCCGCCGCGCCAGAACCCGACGTAGCGGCACCGGAGCCAGAGTCAGCGGCACCACTGCCGGCGGCAGCACCGGCGTCGTGGTTCTTGGTCCCGGAGTTCTTCCAGGCGGCCAAACCGGCGGCACCAGCGCCGGCGGCGGCAGCAGCCAGCTTGCCGGCTATGCCGCTCTTGGACGACGACGGGCTGGAAGCAGGCATGGGAGGTACGTTGCTGCCCTGATGGGCGGCAGCAGGATCGGTATCGCCCTCGTTCGGAATGGGGTAGCCATTTTCGTCGTACTGGATGTACTCGGCGTCGTGCTCGTCGTCTTCGTAAAGGCCGTCGTATGTTTCGGGCTCGTGCGTACGTGCCTGGCCAAAGATCTCGCTGCCGAGCGTCTCAGTGAAGAACGGCTCGATGTAGGGCGGGTTGGTCGCGACCACGAGGTCCAGCAAATCAGGCGCGCTGCTGTGGTTGGTGATGAGGTAGGTGGTGTTGTCGCTGACGCCAAGGTCCAGGATCTGGACATGGCCCGGGCGTTCCCCCGTAGCGACCTCGCGGGCACTCTGGGCAACCTGCTCAGCGTTTCCGGGGCCGGCGACAAGGATGCTCACGGGACGGTTGAGGACCTGGTCCACGCCGTCGAGCACCTGATCTTGGTCATGCGAGGTCAACACATTGGCTGTGACCTTATAGCGGCCGCCAAGTACTGATCCGACGTCGATCGGGTGGGACACGTGTTCCTCCTAGGCTGTCCGGGAGCTGCGGGTGGTGCACGAGGCCGGCCCGGCGAGCCGGTTCAACCGCTTTTGCAACTACCTGTATTCATTTTCTAGCCTAGCCGATTGATGCCCTGCGCCCACGTTGGCGCCACCGGCTCACTTCCGGTGGTTTCCGCGCGTTGGGAAGTAGGGATTGCGTCCGGCATCGCCTTGGTAGGTGCGTCGGCCTGGCAACGGGACCTGAGGGCGGAACCTGCTGCCCCGGGCCGTGCTGGCAGCGTCCTCCTCCGGCAGGTACGTTTTCGGTGCATCCGGGACGTCCTCGGCGGGCTGGGAAGGAACGCGTTCCACAGCTGGGCCTGCACGGTAGGACGCGGCGTCGAACTCGCCCGAGATGCGCGGAATCAAACCGGTATCGTCCGAGACCGTGGCGCGTGCCGCCGTCGTGGGTTCTACAACCGCGCCGCTAACCGGTGCGGGGGTGCCGCGTCCGAAGCGTCCCATGAGCGGCCGCAGGAGGTCGCGGAGTTCGGTGACATGGAAGACGCGGAGCAGGACCAGGTAGGCGAGCAGCATGACGGGCCCGACGACGGCCACCGTCACCAAGGCGGCCGGGCGGCTGCTCCACGCGAAACCGTCGGCGCGGTAGCTGCCCAGCAACCATAGGGCGCCGGCGCCGGCAAGCGCAGAACCGAGGCCGGCGTAGCCCATGCGGATGTATGAATTGGCGATGCGCGGACCGTCGAGATGCCCCAGCATCCGGCGCAGGAACATCACGCTGATCACCACGGAGAGAATATTGCCCAGCGTGTACAGGATGGCGATCGCGTAAATGATCTGGCCCACGGGGAGGAACTGAATGAAGAACGCGCCCACCACGTAGATGACGGCCAGCCACAACTGGACGTAAAGGGGTGTACGGGCGTCCTCGTTGGCGTAGAACACGCGGGACATCATGAAGTTTGCGCTCAGGAACGGCGTGCTGAGGGCCAGGATGGTGAGCGTTTGGGCCAGCATGACGCCGTCCTGCGGCTTGCCGCCGGAGAAGAACATGCCCAGCGGGCCGGCCAACGCGAACAAGGCCAAGGCGCCGAAGACGGTGGCCACGGCCATGGTGCGCAGTCCGTGGGACAGGGCGTCACGCAATTCGGCTTTGTTGCCATCCTGCGACGCGCGGGTCATGCGGTTAAAGAGGACCGTGGCCAAGGACAACGCGATGATCGAGTGCGGCAGCAGATACAGCTGGCTTGCGACTTCCAGGACGGCGTTACCGGGAAGGACGGCAGCAGCGGCCTTGTCCCCTGCGTTATCCAGCCGGAGGCGCTCAGCGCCGGGAATGGTAGCGATCCTCATGACATAAAGGAACGCCAACTGCCCGACGGCGGCGGTCGCCAGTGTCCAGACGCTCAGCTTGGCTGCCTGGCCCAGCCCGACACCGCGCCAACCGAAGCGGGGACGCAAACCGAGGCGCAGCCGGAAGACGGGAATGAGGAGAATGGCGGTCTGGGCGATCACGCCGAAGGTTGAGAACCCCGCGATCAGGAACGTCTGGGTGGGGCCCCAGTTGTCCAAAGTGTGCGGGTTGGTGAGGTTGGAACCGAGGATCCAGATGAACATGCCCAAGCCGGCAATGGCCACCAGGTTGTTGAGGATGGGGGCCCACATGGCAGGCCCGAATGCTCCGTGGGCGTTCAGCACCTGCGTCAGGAGGGCATAGAGCCCGTAGAAAAAGATCTGGGGCAGGCACCAGAAAGCGAAGGTGACGGCCAAGGCTTTTTGTTGTTCGGAGTAGCCCTGCGTGGTGAGGTCGATGACCAAGGGTGCCGCGAGCGTCACCAGCGCCGTCAACGCCAGCAGCACCAGCACGGCCAGGGTCAGGAGGCGGCTGATGTAGTCCGCGCCGCGGTCCGGGGCCTTGCTGGCTTTGATGATCTGGGGAACCAGGACGGCATTGAAGACGCCGCCGGCAACCAACAGGAAGATCAGGTTGGGCAGGTTGTTTGCGTTGATGAATGTGTCATTGACCGTGGAACCGAGGCCGAGTGCTGCGCCCAGCATCCATGTTTTGGCGAAGCCTAGGAACCGGGAAACCAGCGTCCCTGCAGCCATGATGGCGCTGGAACGGGCTTCTCCGGATTGAACGGACTGGGTGGTTTTGGCTTCAGACATCGCCTTTATCGTCCCATGTACCCGGGTCAGAGGTGTTCCGGCAGCACTTCCCGTGCCAGGTCGGCGATGCGGCGTTCATTCGGAAAGGACAGTTTGCGGGCCAGTTCGTGGATGGGAACCCACGCCGCGTCCACGGCTTCCTGATCAGGATCATTCTCGATGGTCAGCTCTCCACCCGTTGCCCGGAGCAGGAAATGGTGCACTGTTTTGTGCACCCGGTGGCCGCTCACGGTGAACCAGTAATCGATGCTGCCCAAGGGGGCCAGGATGCTGCCTTCGATGCCGGTTTCCTCGGCGATCTCACGGACAGCAGCTTCCTCGTTGTTCTCGCGGCCTTCCGGGTGGCCCTTCGGCAGGCACCATTCCAGCCGGCCACCCCTGTTAAGGCGGGCAATAATCGCAACCCGGAGTTCGCCGTCGGACGTGTCTACTACAACGCCGCCCGCTGACACTTCCTCCACCGTGGGAAGCGAGGCCTGGACCGGGTGCTGCTGGGCAGGCGCGACGTGCGCGCCGATTGCCGACGGCAACGGTGCGTTTGTCCTCCTGCCAGGAGCGCTCGGGATCGGGTTGGCCATGAGGTCCACTCTAACGACTCTTGCCCTCGAGTGATGACCGGGACATGGCCACAAGATGGACTGCAGGAGATGCTCCGCGGACACATGCTTGATTTCGCATGGAACAGTGGCCCAATGCCGAGCAAAAATCTGCCAAGCTTAAGGAACTATGGCGCACGTATTGGACAGCTCTTCAGTTAACTTCACCATCGACCCGGTGGTGCTCGACCTCGGGCAGCGCTTTGTCGACGCCGGCTTTGAGCTGTCCTTGGTTGGTGGGCCCGTGCGCGACCTCTTCTTGGGGAGGACATCCCCTGACCTCGACTTCACCACCGACGCCACGCCGGACCAGACAATCGCCGTCATCAAGAAGTGGGCGGACAACTTCTGGGAAATCGGGCGCGCCTTCGGCACCATCGGGATGAAGAAGAGCGGCTTCCAGATCGAAATCACCACGTACCGTGCGGAGGCCTACGACCCCGATTCCCGCAAGCCGGTGGTGGCCTTCGGCAACTCCCTGACCGACGACCTGCTGCGCCGGGACTTCACCATCAACGCCATGGCACTGCGGCTGCCCAGCCTTGAACTGGTGGATCCCTTCGGCGGTGTCCGCGATCTCCATGCCTCGGAGCTCGCCACACCAGGCGCGCCGGAAGCGTCCTTCTCGGACGATCCCCTGCGGATGATGCGGGCGGCCCGTTTCGCGTCCCAGCTGGGCGTGTCGGTCCACGACGACGTCCGGCTCGCGATGTCGCAAATGGCAGACCGCATCAAGATCATCTCCGCCGAGCGCGTCCGTGAAGAGCTGGTCAAGCTCATTAACGGAGCGCACCCCCGCGTGGGCATCGACCTCCTGGTGGACACGGGGCTCGCTGAATTCGTGCTTCCGGAGGTTTCGGCGTTGCGCCTCGAAGCCGATGAGCACCACCGCCACAAGGACGTGTACCAGCACTCCCTGCAGGTACTGGAGCAGGCCGCTGCCCTGGAAACAGGACCTGACGGCCCGGTGCCCGGCCCGGACTTCGTGCTGAGGTTCGCAGCGTTAATGCACGACGTCGGCAAGCCGGCGACGCGTCGTTTTGAACCGGGCGGCGCAGTCAGCTTCCGCCATCACGATGTTGTGGGGTCCAAGCTGACGGCGAAGAGGATGAAGGCACTGCGTTTCGACAACGAGTCGATCAAAGCAGTGTCACGCCTGGTGGAACTCCACATGCGCTTCTACGGCTACGGCGATGCGGGCTGGAGCGATTCCGCAGTCCGTCGCTACGTAACCGACGCCGGTCCCGTGCTGGAGCGCCTGCACCGCCTCACACGGTCCGACGTCACCACGCGTAACCAGCGCAAGGCCGACCGCTTGTCCTTCGCCTACGATGACCTTGAGCAACGCATCACAACGCTCTTGGAGCAGGAATCGCTGGCGGCTGTGCGCCCGGACCTTGATGGAGCGCAGATCATGGCACTCCTGGGGCTAAAGCCCGGTCCGGTGGTGGGCAAGGCCTACAAGTTCCTTCTCGAAGAACGCATGGAACACGGACCGCTGTCCCCCGAGGAAGCCGAGCAGAAGCTTTTGGCTTGGTGGGAAGCGCAACCCGAGTCCGCCGTCGTCGAGCCTTTGACCGAAACCGAGGAGACCTCATGAACGCTGCGACTTCCCCACGTCCGCAACTCTGGATCCTTCGCCACGGCGAGACGGAGTGGTCCAAGAGCGGCCAGTACACCGGCCTGACGGACCTTCCCCTCACTGTCGAGGGTGAGCAGCAGGCGGTAGAGGCCCGCAAGGTGCTGGAAGGGATCGACTTTGACCTGGTCCTGACCTCGCCGCTCCGCCGCGCCCGCCGTACGGCAGAATTGGCCGGCTACCCGGAAGCCGTGCATGAGCCCTTGGCGGTCGAATGGAACTACGGCGACTACGAAGGCATCAGCTCCGACCTCATCCGCAAGGACAACCCGGACTACCTCATCTGGACGGACGGTGTGCCCAACGGTGAAAGCCTGGACGAAGTAGCTGCCCGGGCCGACAAGATCATTGGACGCATCCTGGAATCCGGCATGGACAATGTCCTGGTGGTGGCACACGGACATTTCTCCCGGATTCTGACTGCCCGCTGGCTGGAAATGGACGCCCGCGAGGGCCGTCATTTCATTCTGGGAACGGCGAAGGTTTGCACTCTCGGTTGGGATAAGCGAACGCCGGCAATTGTGCGTTGGGGTCTCTAAAACACGAATATGAAAAAACTTTTGGTGAATTAGCCAATTGTGCTGGTCAAATCCCCTGTTGATGGGGTAGCTTATATCTTGTTCTCAGAGCGACCCGCCGGGAACTAGGCGTGCATTCATCGGTCAGTCAGCCGGGACAATGCTACAGCAGGCTGTAACGGCCAGAATAGGAGGTTGGGAAAAATGATTACTTTGACTAGCGGACGGAAGTTGACCGTCACTGCTACCCCGGCCTCTGCTGATGATCGACGCCATTTTTGCTCTCTGACCCACTCCTGAACCATCCGGACCGGCCCTGACGCCGGCGGAGTTTCATGGTCGGCCACTCTCCGTGGTTGGCCTTCTGAGTAGTCAGTTGTAGGCGCGGACCCACGCAGCATGCCGCGGGCGCGCAGTTTCCCCAAAGTTCGGAACCAGCTTCTTGTTGGGTCGACTGCCGGAAGCACGCGCAATTGCATGACGATACCCTTTTCGGTTCGGTCCGCAAATCCCCTTTATTAGCCTCGGCTCTTTATGCCCTTTTTGGCCTTGATTTCTTTCGAATTCATATGGCTCTAATTGTTGCGCCTAAATTCCGATGATTCCCCCTGGAAAGGAGGTGAACCATGCGAAAACGCCCAGAAGACATGCGCTTCTTCAAGAGCACCAACGCTCCTAAGGACCGCACCCTGTTCAACGGCCAGTTGCTCGACCAGCGCCGTGAAGACGTCTACGTTGTCCTGCACCAAATGGGACTCATCCGCTGATGCCCTGCAACAGTCCCTAAGGAGTTCAGGTGCCACACCTTCATGCTGAACCTCAAGGAGCCCACGCGGCTACGCGTGGGCTCCCCCCTTTTAACGGCGATACAACTTAACGGCGTTACAACGGAGGGATGCTTGCCGCGCGTGATGCTGCAGGCCAAGGCGTGACGGTAAGCTCGATCCATGCAGGAGACGAAGCCGCACCGGCAGCAAAAGCGTGCCCGCTTTGTGGTTCCCAGCCGCAGCGACTCCTTGCTTCGGAACTTCACGGAGCTCATAGGCGGCCCCTTGGGGAAGCACTCGTCTCCGGGAAAGGTCTCCTCCGGGCCGTTCACCGTTGAGCGGGTCCTCATCGTCCTGACCGTGGTGGCCGCGCTGCTGGCTTTCCTGGCCAAAGAATACTGCCGCGCCAACGGGTGGCAAACGCCGGGGCAGTTCTACGCCACCTGCTACTCCGACTTCCCCGAGCTCTTCAAGAACCGCGGCCTCGGCGACGGCGTCTTTCCCTTCTTCACGCAAGGCAGCCTGTTCGAGTATCCCGTCCTCATGGGAATCATCGCCGGTATCACCGCCTTGATGGTCCCTGGCCAAGGGGTGGGCAGCGAACGCATCCTGGGCTACTTCGATATCAATGCGACGTTGATCGTGGCCGTCTGGATGATCACCGTGCTGCTGACGGCACGAATCAACAAGCGTCGCCCCTGGGACGCCGCCATGGTGGCCGTCGCCCCCGGGATCATCCTTGCCGGCTTCATCAACTGGGATATGTGGGCCGTGGGGCTGCTGGCCCTGGGAATGTACTTCTTCTCACGGGACAAACTGATGCTGGCCGGCGTGTTCATCGGCCTGGGCACGGCCACCAAGCTCTACCCCGTCCTGATCCTCGGCGCTGTACTGGTCCTGGCTCTGCGCAGCGGCAAACTGCGGACGTTCTTCATCACCGCAGGTGCCGCCTTGGCTTCGTGGCTGGCAGTCAACCTGCCGATCGCCGCGATGAATCCCTCCGGCTGGCGCTACTTCTTTGAGTTCACCCAGGAACGCCCGGCGGGGTACAGCTCCCCGTGGTTTGCTTACAACCTGGTGGCCGACCGGGTCCAGTGGACGCAAATGAACGCGGCCACCATCAACTCGCTGGCGCTGTACCTGTTCATCCTGGCGTGTGCACTCATCGGAGCCCTGGCGTTGTGTGCGCCGCGGCGGCCCCGGATCGCCCAGCTCGTGTTTCTCATAGTTGCTGCGTTCATCCTCACCAACAAGGTGTACTCACCACAATTTGTCATCTGGCTCATCCCGCTCCTAGCGCTGGCCCGGCCGCGCTGGCGCGACTTCCTCATCTGGCAGGCAGCCGAGGGGCTGCATTGGGCTGCCATTTGGATGTACTTGGGCCAGGCGACCAGCGGCGGCTCAGTCCAGCACAACATCGATATGTCCTACTACGTCCTGGCAGTCGGCCTGCACATGACGGTGACCGCTTATCTGATGGCACGAGTGGTTATGGACATCTGGGATCCGGCACAGGACCCGTTGCGTATCCATGGCGAGGACGATCCCCATGGAGGGCCCTTTAATGGGGCGTCGGATTGGCTCCGGATAGACCTCTTCCGTCCCTCGCGGTCTTTGTTGCCTTGGAGCACCGCCCACCGCGCCACCGAACCCCAGCAGTCCAGCGAGCGGAGGTAAACGGAAATGGGTGATGTCGCCGTCGTCGGAGCCGGTCCGAACGGTCTGGCCGCCGCAGTAGTCATGGCGCGCGCCGGACTGGACGTCCACCTTTACGAGGCCGCTGACGCAATCGGCGGTGGCTCGCGTACCAGTGAACTCATGGAACCGGGCTACCTCTACGATGTCTGCTCCGCCGTCCATCCCATGGCCCTGGCGTCACCGTTCTTCCGCGCCTTCGAGCTTTCCCGGCGGATAGACCTCCGGGTGCCCGAAGTCCAGCACGGCACTCCCTTGGACACAGGCGGTGCGGCGCTGGCGTACCAGTCGCTGGAGCGGACCGTCCTGGAATTGGGCATGGACGGGGAGGCGTACCGGCGGCTCTTAGGGCCCTTGGTGGAGCGGGTCAACGGAGTGGTGGACTTTACCTCCAACCAACTCCTGCGTATCCCGAAGGATCCCATCGCGGCCGTCCTGTTCGGGCTTGCCACCCTTGATCAGGGGACGCCGCTCTGGAGCCGCCGCTTCCGGGAAGATGCGGCTCCCGCGCTGTTGACGGGGGTCATGTCGCACGCCCTGGGCTCGCAACCGTCCCTCAGTTCCACCGGTGCAGGCCTGCTGCTCAGCACGCTGGCCCACGTGGAAGGATGGGCAATACCCGTTGGCGGTTCGATGTCCATCGCGACGGCCATGGCGGACGACCTGACAGCCCACGGCGGGACAATCCACGTGGGTGAACGCGTCGACTCGCTGGATCAGGTCCGGCCTGCGAAGACCATCCTGCTGGACGTCGCTCCGCCCACCTTGGCGAGGCTCGGCGGAACGGAAGTTCCCGACCGCTACAGGCGTGCACTTGAAACATTCCGGTTCGGGAATGCAGCATGCAAGGTTGATTTCATCCTGTCGGGACCGGTTCCGTGGCTGGATTCCGGACTGGCGAAGGCAGGAACCGTCCATGTGGGTGGCTCGCGGCTTGCCATGGCCGAGTCCGAGAACCTGGTGGACATGGGGAAGCACCCCAAACAGCCCTACGTCCTGGTGTCCCAGCCATCGGTGGTGGACCCCACCCGGGCACCGGAAGGCCGCCAGATTCTCTGGTCCTATTGCCATGTGCCTGCCAATTCCACAGTGGACATGGCTGAGGCCGTCACGGCCCGGATTGAGCAGTACGCCCCCGGCTTCCGGGACGTCGTGGTCGCTTCACAAACCACGACGGCGGCGGAATTGGCTGCGTACAACGAGAACTATGTTGGGGGCGACTTCAGCGCCGGCCTCCTGGACCTGCGTGGCCTGGTGCAGCGGCCCGTGGTGTCCAACGTGCCGTGGAGGACGCCGATGCCGGGTGTGTATCTGTGTTCGTCGTCCACTCCGCCTGGGCCGGGTGTAACAGGAATGCCCGGGTACCACGCAGCGAAACATGCCCTCAAGGACATCTTTGGAATGCGGGTACCCGGGCTGGGCCTGGGGCTTTAGCGTGGGCTAGTTGGCGGCCGTGAAACGGGCGCGTCGGTAGGCCGGGCTTTCGATCTCGTCCACCATTGCTACTGCGTAATCCTGCGAAGAGATGCTGTTGCCGGCAGGGGAATCCTTGGCCACGGTGTATTGACCGGTGCGTTCGCCCGGCTGGATGACCGGGGCAGGGGCAAGGACGGTCCAATCAACGGATTCCGGGGTCTGCTTGACGGCCTCGAGGGCTGTTGCGGCGGTGGTCGCCTCAGCTTTGTAGGCCTCCGGGAAGTCCGGTGAATCGAGCAGGCGGACGCCATCGATTTCCAAGGTGCCGGCACCGCCGACGATCATGAGCCGCGTGCCTTCGGCGTTGCTGTAGGCGGTAGCCATGGCATCGAGCCATTCGCCATGGTCGCCGCCGGTGCGGCTGGGGCCCGTAGCCAGCACCACGACGTCGTGCTCTTTTGCGATGGAGGCGAACGCCGGGCCGTCAGCCAGATCCGCGGCCTGCGCGGCAGCGCCGGGAACCTCTGTGCCCTTGCGCGAGATGGCTGTGACCTGGTGGCCGCGGGTGATGGACTCGTTGACGATCTGGCTGCCGACCATGCCCGTTGCGCCGTAGACTGCGATTTTCATAGCTCTCCTTGGGGTTGGTATCCTTGCAATAAGACAACGGTATCCATTGGATACTGATAGCTTCAAAGGAACTGAGTTACCTCGTGGATACTAATAACCTTCCCGGCAACGTCCTGGACCCCAATTGCCCGTCGCGGGTGGTTTTCCAGCGCATCGGCGATAAGTGGGCGTCTTTGGTGATTCAGGTACTCGGGGACGGGCCGGTCCGTTTTTCGGAACTGCGAAAAATGGTCAACGTCGTAACTCCGAAGGTCCTGACCCAAACCTTGCGCACCTTGGAACGCGACGGCCTGATTACACGGACCGTCTACGCACAGGTGCCGCCACGTGTTGAGTATGAGCTGACGGCCCTGGGCGAATCACTGCTGCAGCCGCTGACCATGCTGCGCCAGTGGGCGGAGAGCCACGTCCCCAGCATTCTCGAGGCCCGCGACGCCTACGACGACGCCCAGGACGATGCCCTCCTCGGCTCACCCAACTGAGTCGCAGGTAAGCGCGTTTTGCCGGCTCAAGACGCGCTCTGCTGCGACCTAGTTGGGCTGCGCAGCGGGGACCAACGCGGGGCTGATCCGTCCGTCGCGCATGGTGGCGACTGCATCCGTGAGGGGCAGGAACTCGGTGTCGTGCGTGACCATGACAGTAGCCGTGGAGAACTCATCCGTCACCCGCCGCAGCAGCCGGACGATCGACTCACTGCGTTCATGGTCAAGCGCCGCGGTTGGTTCGTCCACCAGCAGGACAGTGGGGTTGCCCATGAGCGCCCGGGCAATGTTCACCCGTTGTCGCTGTCCCCCTGACAGCTGGTGGGGCCTTTTGTGCGTCGCTGCGGACAGGCCCACAACGTCCAGCAGCCCTTCGGCCGTGCGGCGGGCTTCCTTCAACGGATTGCCCCGCACGTGCTCGCGGATCAGCAACTGCTCGACGGCGGTCAGCGAGGGAAGCAGGTTTGGCTGCTGGAAGATGATGCCCACCTTGTCCCGGCGAAGCGCCGTGCGGTCGGCCTCCTTGAGGGCGGAGACGTCTTGCCCATCGATCACCACCAGCCCGCTACTGGGTTTGACCAGAGTGGCCGCTACGGCGAGCAAGGATGATTTTCCGGATCCGGAGGGACCCACCAGGGACAGGAACCCACCCCTGCTGACGGTGAGGTTGACGGCGTCCAGAGCCTTCAGGACGGAGCCACCATCCGGGTACTCAAGCGAGACGTTGACGAGGTTCAGTGCGTGTGTCACGGTGTATGCCTTTCAGGGAATGTATTAGTTGCCGCCGAGGGCGAGCAGTGGATCCACGGAGGTGACTTTGCGGACCGCGAGAACCGCGCCTGCCAACCCCAGCACAACGATTCCCACCACGGGGACCAGGGTTGTCAGGGGAGTAATCAGGAAGGGAGCGGCCTGGGCGGCGAAGACTCCCCCGGCCAGGCCAATGGCACCACCCACGGCTGCGCCCGCCAGCAGCACCATGGCGGCTTGGGCCAAGGCGTCCTTGAGAACGTACCCCGAGGATGCGCCCAAAGCCTTGAGTACGGCGATATCGCGGGTCCGCTGCACGGTCCAGACCGTCAGGAAGGCAATGATCACCAGTGCGGAGATGCCGTAAAGAAATGCCTGCATCAGCATGAGTGAGCCGTTCTCGCTCTTATACGAGGAAAGTGCCTGGAACGAACCCACGGGATCCGTACTCACCGTGCCGGCCGCCGCGTTGGCGGCGTCGAGGTCCAAGGAGGTCCCGGCGTCGTGCGTGACGGCGAGAACGGTAGCAGTACCCGGGGCCGCGTGCGCGATGGTCCGCCAGGAATCAAGGGTGGTCCAGATGACGCCGGTGTGCGAGTACCACTGGTCCTCCACAACGTCGGCCACGGCCAGCTCCGTGCCCCCAACGCTGACACGACTGCCGGGAGTCAGGGACAGATCCTTGGCCAGGGATTCGCCGATGATGACGCTCCCGTCCTTCACAGTGGCTGGGGCGGGCCCACCGCCAAAGACCGCAACGTTCGCGGTGCCGCCAGGGGCACCGGCATCGTCCAGGGACTGGAACCGGCTTTGGCTGATCCCCAGTGCTTGCGTTGACGTGACGCCCGGCTGTTCCCGCCAGGCTTCGAGTTGTGTCGTGGACACCTCAGACTCGGTGTACGACGCCTTCGGCTCACCGCCTGCGGGGGCGCCAAACACGATTTGCTGCACGGGCAGCGTCGCAATGGCCGACGTCGACTGGTTGCCCAGGCCTGCCGTCAGCCCGGACAGCATGACGAGGAGCAAGGTGATCAGGGCGACCACGCTGCCCATGAGCGCGAAGCGGCCCTTGGCAAAACGGATGTCGCGGATGGCGAGAAACATCAGAATCCTTTGCTTGATTGCGGGCTTGATCCCGGTACTTACAACCATTCCGGTGATGGTGCCCCGGCACATCGGGAGCCGGATGGATCAGCCGGCGACGAGAGGTTGGGATGGCGATCATCCGAATGGTTGATTCACGCGTAGGGACGTCGAATACGGAGCCTGCGCGGACTTGCCGGGGATACGCTGGGAGGCATGCAGTCCACCGGCGCCGCCACCATCCTTCGCGTGCTGCGGGTGTCCCTGCACGTCGGCTTCGCGGTGCTGCTGCTGGTGGCGGTTGTTCGCTTGCTGACCGGAGTTGGAACGTCCGGGGCGCCATCGCCGGTGGCCGTGGCGGCGGGGCTGGGGTTATCTGCCTTGCTGGCCCTGGTGTATCTCGCTGGCACAATCCTTGAGAAGCGCCACGCCGCCGAGGCCTCCCGTTTCAACCCCACGCCGTATGCGCGGTGGTGGTTGGCCGTGGTCATGCTGCTCTGGTTGCTGCTCCTGCTGGTCAGCGGGGACTTCGCCTGGGTGGCCTTTCCCCTGTTCTTCCTGCTGCTCCACCTGCTCCCCCGGAGGCTTGCCCTCCCTGCCATCGCGCTGAGCACGGCGCTGCTGGTGGGTGCTCTGTGGTTCCATAGCCGGGGATCGGCAGGCGGCGGATTGCAACTGGCCATGGTCCTGGGGCCGGTGTTTGGGGCCGTCTTCGCAGTGGTCACCGGGCTGGCCTACCGGGCGCTGTTCCTGGAAGCCGAGAACCAGCGAACCGTTGCCGACGATCTCCGGCGGACGCGCGCCGAACTTGCGCAAACCCAGCACGACGCCGGCACGCTGGCTGAGCGTGAACGGCTGGCCCGCGAAATACACGACACCCTGGCCCAGGGATTCTCCAGCATCATCTTGATGGGCAGGTCCGCTGAGAAAGCCTTGGATGACGGGGATCCACAGGCGGCCAAGGAGCGGCTCAGGATTGTCCAGGACACGGCGTCCACCAATCTTGCGGAGGCGCGGAGTTTTGTCCGGGGCCTGCGGTCGCCCGATCTGGAGCAGTCCGGCCTGGTGGAGACCCTGCGCAGGCTCTGCGGGAAGACCGAGACCGAAGCCGCTGCCAGGGGGACATCCCTTCGATGCCGGTTCCAGCTGGTGGGGACGCCCGTTGAACTTCCGAACACGTACCAGACCACCCTGCTCCGGGCCGCCCAGGCTTCCCTCGCGAACGTGTGGGCACACGCCCACGCACGTGCCGCCGTCGTGACCTTGTCCTTTCTGGGCACTGAGGTGACCTTGGACGTTTTCGACGACGGCGTGGGTTTTGAGCCGTCGACGGCGGACGGTACAGCGCGTGGTGACGGCACCGGTGTCGGACTCGCAAGTTTGCGTGAGCGGCTGGCCGCGCTGGAAGGCAGCCTGGAGATTGAATCGGCGCCTGGCGAAGGAACAGTGGTGGCCGTCCGTGTGCCGCTGCCGGCGGATGATGGTGTGTCATGAGCGAAATCCGGGTCTTGTTGGTGGATGACCATCCCGTGGTCAGGGCCGGGCTCCGCGCCATGCTGGCGGACTTCCCGGGCGTCACGGTAGTTGCTGAGGCGTCCGACGGCGACGCGGCGCTGGCTGAGTTGGGCAAGCTCCACGCACTCGGGGAGCCGGTGGATCTTGTGCTCATGGACCTGCAGATGGGCAGTGGCATGGACGGGGTCACGGCCACCGGGAAAATCAAGGCAGGAGAGGCCGGAACTCCCCCGCCGCCAGTGCTGATTCTGACCACGTACGACACCGATGCCGACATCCTTGCGGCAGTGGAAGCGGGTGCCAGCGGCTACATGCTCAAGGACGCTCCGCCCGAACAGATCCGTCAGGCTGTGTTGTCTGCGGCCGCCGGTCAAACTGCGCTGGCACCTGAGGTTGCGGCACGTCTTATGGGCCGCATCCGGAATCCAGCCCCGACGTTGAGCGCCCGCGAAGTCCAACTGCTGGAGCTGCTCGCCACGGGGATGAGCAACAGGGCCATGGCCAAGCAACTCTTCATTTCCGAGGCCACCGTGAAGACACATTTGGTGCATATCTACTCGAAGCTCGGGGTGGATAACCGCACGGCCGCCATTGCAGTGGCAACGCAGCGCAGGATCATCCGCGGGCGCTGACTTCACCCAACTGAGTCGCATTTCAGGTCGTTCTGAGCGCTCAATACGGCTTTAACTGCGACCTAGTTGGGTAGGTCAATTTTGGTGAAACGGTTGACCTTTGGGCATTTTGCAGTGACGATTAGTGCACGTTTCGCTATGAGTTAGATCACAAAGAGTCACTCGTCGAAAGTTGGCCCCACATGTCCGCACCCTCCTTGGGTCTGTCCGGAGTTGTCCCCAACAGCTCCGGACGCACCACCAAAGGTTCGTTAGCCAGGAAGGCCGCTGCACTCGGCCTCGCCTCATTACTCCTCGCGGGAGCCATTCCCGCACTGTCCTTCGCTGCAGCGAACGCCGCTCCCGGCGATCCCGCGTCGATCAAAACCGTCACCCCCGAAGTACCTGTCGATGCCGCCGGAGTACCACTCGGGGCGGTGACGGGCTTTACCCAGTCCGGCAACATCGTGAACCTTTCCACCGAAAAGGGCGCCATCCGCGTCACGTTCCTGGACGACGGCAACTTCCGCCTGGAAGCTGACCCCAGCGGAACCTTCACGGATCCCGCCAACACGGATCAAGGCGACCCGGCCAGGACCGCCAATATCGTGGTGGGCAAGGACAAGTTCCCGGGCGTCACCCCTGCTGTCACTGACGGTGACTGGCTGGTCCTGAAGACCGCAAAGATCAGCGTCGCGATCAACAAAGCCACCACCCAACTCCGCGTCGTCAGGGCTGACGGTTCACTGGTCCTGGAGGAATCCGCGCCCATGACCTTCGGAGCCAACTCCGCCACCCAGCACCTCGCCCAGCAGGATGGGGAGCAGTTCATCGGCGGCGGCATGCAGAATGGCCGCTCCGTGCACACCGGCGCCCTGATCAACATCGCGAAAAACTTTGACTGGGACGACGACGGCTATCCCAACGCCGTGCCGTACTACATGTCCTCCAACGGCTATGGCGTCCTGCGCGACACATTTGCCCGCGGCTCCTACAACTTCGGCGGCCAGCCCACCACCACGCATGAGGAAAAGCGCTTTGACGCCTACTACTTCGTGGGCGACTACAAGCAGTCGTTGGGTGCTTACACCACGCTGACCGGGAAGCCGATGATGCCTCCGGTCTACGCTCTGGAATACGGCGATGCCGACTGCTACAACCGCTCCAATCCGGGCTATTCGTCCTCCGGCTATGGCGATCCCGACGGCGCCAAGCAGCGCACGCCGGACGCCATCAAGACCGCGCGGAAGTTCGTCGAGAACGACATGCCGGCCGGCTGGATGCTGGTCAACGACGGTTACGGCTGCGAGTACCAGCAACTCCCGGAAACCGTCAGCAACATCGAGGAAGAAACCGACCTCAAAGTTGGCCTCTGGACCCAGCGCTCCTTGACCAACCAGGAGTATGAAGTGGGCGAAGCCGGCGTCCGGCTGCGGAAGCTCGACGTCGCCTGGGTGGGCCAGGGTTACCGCCAAGCACTCACCGGGTGCGAAGCTGCGCACGGCGGGATCGAGCAATACTCCAACGCCCGCGGCACCTCGCTGATGGTGGAAGGTTGGGCCGGCTCCCAGCGTTGCGGCATGCAGTGGACGGGTGATCATTCAGGAAACCTCGACGCCGTCCGCTGGCAGGTCTCTGCCCTCACCGGTGCCGGCAACTCGGGTCTGGCGTTCACCACCGGCGACGTTGACGGCATCTTCGGCGGATCCGCCGAGTCCTACGTCCGTGACCTTCAGTGGAAAGCTTTTGCCCCGGCGCTCTACTCCATGTCCGGCTGGGCCGCCACGGACAAGCGTCCGTGGCTCTACGGCGACGAGGCCACGGCCATCAACCGCCAGTACCTGCAGCTCCGCCAGCAATTGATGCCCTTTATTTACACGCTGGCTCAGGAATCCTCCACCACCGGCGTTTCGATGATGCGCTCCATGGCCCTCGAGTTCCCTGACCAGCAGTGGTCCTACGGGGCCGAGGCCAACAACCAGTTCATGCTCGGCTCCGATTTCCTGGTGGCTCCGGTCTTTACCCAGACCGATGTCCGCAACGGCATCTTCCTTCCGGAAGGCCAGCAGTGGGTGGATTACTGGACGGGCAAGCTCTACCAGGGCGGTCAGATCCTCAACGGCTACAACGCGCCGCTGGACAAGCTTCCGGTCTTCGTTCGTGCAGGCGCGGTGATCCCACAAGGCATCGTGGCCCGCAATGCTTCCTTGGTTCCCGAAGATTCCATGATCACTTTGGATGTCTACGCCAAGGGCCAGGACACGTTCACTCTCTACGAGGACGACAAGGTCACCCGCGAATTCAAGGACGGCAAGGCATCCAGCCAGGTCTTCACCGTGGATGCTCCCGGTACGGGCAACAGCAGCGTGAAGGTCTCCATCGGAGAGCGGAAGGGCGACTACACGGGCAAGGCAGCAGCCCGTCCCTACGAGCTCAAGGTTCACGCGGGCGCAGCACCCAAGGATGTGAAGATCGGCGGCACCAAGCTCGCCCAACACTCCACCCAGGCCGCCTATGCTGCAGCAACCACGGGCTGGTACTTCGACGAAGCCAACAACGGCACCATCTGGGTGAAGACGGGCTCCCTCGCCTCCAACCAGTCGGCCACCGTGCAACTCCAGCAGGCCGGTCCACTGGGCGGCAAGAGCCAGGAGGACACCGCGGCTGAAGTTCGGGTGACCACCGGCGAGCAGGTCTTCCAGGACCAGGAAACCACTGTCACTGCGGCGTTCGTGAACACCGGAACCAAGGCAAAGACCAACGTGGTCCTGACGCCGGTGCTCCCTGAAGGCTGGACCGTGGTCTCTTCTTCAGGCGCCACTGCCGCCAAGGTCGACGGCGGTGCCACAACCACGGCAACGTTCGTCATCAAACCCGGCTCCAGCGCGAAGGCGGGCCAACAGACCGTGCGGGTTTCGGCGTCGTACGCTGCCTCCGGCTCAACCCAGTCGGTGACCGGCGGGAACCAGATCTACGTCGCCTACGGTTCCCTGGCAGCGGCGTACAACACCGTCTCGGTGACCACCGTTGCGGGCAAGGCCCTCGGAAACTTCGACGGCGGAGGGGCCACCTTCGCTGCCGAGCAGCTGGCCGCCGCTACGGTTCCGGCAGGCGGTGTCCGCCCGGGGAGCCCGGTAACGGTAGACGCCGGAAAGCCTACGCAGGTGGACTACACCTGGCCTTCCGTTGGACCGGACGTACCCAACTCCGTGGCACTCTCTGCCCAGACCATCGCCGTCACGGGCAAGGGAACGCACCTGGCCGTCCTCGGATCTGCCGCGGTGGGCAACGGCACCAGCCCCACCCTGACCCTGACATATGCCGATGGGAGCATGGAAAAGCAGTCCATCTTCTTCCCCAACTGGCTGCAGCCCTCCGTGCTGAACGGCGCTGTCCTGGCCGTGTCCGAACAGGGTCGCAACAACGCCAACGGTCCGTCACCGGAATACACGCAGTACAAGTATCAGGCGTTCTCCAACACCGTCCGGTTGAACCCCACCAAGGAACTGGCATCCGTCACGTTGCCGACAGACACCCGGGTGAAGTTCTTCGATTGGAAAGTGACCTCACAGCCCTTGCCGAATGTGCCGGTGGGCTCCGTGTACGCCTCCGAAACCCCGTGGGTCCAGGCCTTGAACGGTTACGGCGTGATCGGCAAGAACGTGGCCAACAAGGACGCCGCGTCGTCCCCGGACAAGCCGCTGGCCATCAATTACACGGACCCCGTAACCGGGCAGCAGCCCGTGTTCGCCAAGGGTCTGGGGGTCCACGCTGCCTCGAAGATCACGTACTACCTCGGCGGCAAGTGCACCTCGTTTACCTCGCAGGTGGGCCTTGAGAGCGGCTTCGGTGGCAACATCATCTTCAAGGTCAATGCCGACGGCGTGAACAAGTACCAGTCGCGCACCTACACCCCCGGGTTCGCTCCTGAGTCGGTGTCTGTTGACCTGACGGGCGCGGCCTACGTGGAACTGGTGGTGGACCCTTCCGGTTCCGTCAACGGCGCGCACGGTGTCTGGGGTGATGCAAAGTTCACCTGCGCTCCGTAATTTGATGTTCCTGACAGCCGTCGCTTGCCGCCTCTTCCCGGGGCTGGCTGGCGGCGGCTGTCCGCTTCCCGGGCACGACAAGAAACTGTCAGGGGAACGGGGCATAATGTGCCAAATGGGGAAACTGAAAATGCAGCAGGGTTTTGTCCTTGGTCTCGTAGCGCTAGTGATGGCTGGTTCACTGACGGCCTGCGACGACGGTCGCGCCGGTGCGGAGGGAGCAGCCAAGCAGTTCGCCTCCTCCCTGGCAGCGCTCGACGTCGGTTCGCTCGCCGTGGAGGGCAAGGACGCTGCCGCGGCCAACGATGAACTCAAAGCCGTCTTCGAGGGCTTGGGCGCGAAGCCGTCGGTTGCCTCCGGGGACGTGAAGCTGGACGGCGACACCGCAACTTTCCCCCTTAACTACAGCTGGAACATTGGCTCGGCCAAGTGGGAGTACAGCTCCGACGCCACGCTGAAGAAGTCGGGTGACAAATGGGCCGTTCAGTGGAGCCCTGCCCTGCTTGCGCCGCAACTCTCCGACGGCGAGACGTTGTCCGTCAAGACCGTTGCCGCCCAGCGCGGCCAGATCCTCGGCGCTGGGGACGCCCCCATTGTTGAGGACCGCCCAGTATTCCGGGTAGGCGTCGACAAAACCAAGGTTCCCGCTGAACAAGCGGACGCTTCTGCCCGTGCCATGGCGGCTTTGCTCGGCTTGGATGCCGAAGAGTATGCCAAGCAGGTGGCTGCCTCCGGACCACAGGCCTTTGTGGAGGGATTGGTCCTCCGCGCTTACACCGCTGACATCACTGAGGCCAAGATCAAGGCCATTCCCGGTGGCGTCAGCATCCTGGACTCCATGGCATTGGCACCCACACGCACGTTTGCCCGCGCCTTGCTGGGGAGCGTCGGCCAAGCCAACGCGGAGCAGATCGAGAAATCCAATGGCGCCCTGCGCGCCGGCGACACCACGGGAACCGGCGGACTGCAGCAAAAGTACGACACCCTGCTGCGTGGCAAAGACGGCGTTGAGGTAGTGGCCACCCCCGCTGAAAAGACCGACGGCGAAACCCCCGGCACCAAGGTGTTCTTCTCGTCCCTTCCCTCGCCCGGCACCACGCTCAAGACCACCCTGGACCTGAAGCTTCAGCAGTTGGCCGAGGAAACGTTGGCTGGAATCGAACCGGCTTCCGCCATCGTGGCCCTCAGGCCCTCCACAGGTGCCGTTCTGGCTGCAGCGTCCGGACCCGGAAGTAACGGCTACAACACTGCACTCCTGGGACAGTACGCACCCGGATCCACCTTCAAGATGGTTGATTCGCTGGCGATGTTCCGCAACGGTGCCACTCCGGATTCCAAGGTGGAGTGCCCGTCAACGCTCGTAGTGGACGGCCGCACCTTCAAGAACGCCGAAGGCTACCCCGAAACATCACTGGGCTCCGTCGCCCTGAGGGACGCGTTTGCGCACTCCTGCAACACTGCCTTCATCAACGCCCGCGAAACCGTCAGCCAGGACCAACTTGAATCCGCTGCCCAGGCTTTGGGCGTGGCCGTTGAAGCCCCCAAGCTGGGCGCGGATGCTTTCCTTGGATCGGTTCCCGGGGCTGCAGAAGGAACCGAGCACGCCGCGTCCATGATCGGCCAGGGCAAGGTCCTCTTCTCGCCGCTCTCGGCCGCTGTCATGGCCGCTTCCGTCGCCAACGGAGCCCCGGTTTCACCGCAGCTCGTCCTGAATGCCGACGCCGCGCAGGACCCCAGCGGTGCTGCGGCCCCGGAAAGCGGCTCGGCCCCGCCGTCGTCCGCTTCCGCAACGGCAAGCGCTGCACCGGCGTCCACGACGCCGATCACCAAGGAAGAGGCCGCTTCGCTGGCCGACATGATGCGCGCCGTGGTCACGTCCGGGCACGCAGGGTTCCTGGCCGAGGTGCCCGGCGCGCCCGTGGGAGCGAAGACCGGAACCGCGGAATTCGGCAACGACAACCCACCCAAGACCCACGCCTGGATCGTGGCGACCCACGGGGACCTGGCAGTCGCAGTCTTTGTTGAAGACGGCGGGCTGGGAGCCACCACCAGCGGGCCGTTGTTGAAGTCGTTCCTGACTGCGGCGGGCTGATACCGCAGGGTACCGGCGTAGGGGAAGTTCCGCCGTCGAGCGTTAATGCCGTCGAGCGTTAATACCGTGCCGTGGGAGGATTGAAACGTGGCCCATATTGACGTTTCCGGCATCGACTACTTCCTCTCCGACGGCACCCAGCTGCTCAACGGGGTGACCTTCAAGGTCCCCGATGGCACCAAGACGGCGCTGATCGGACCGAACGGAACAGGCAAGACGACACTGTTCAAGATCATCTCCGGCGACCTCACGCCGGACGAAGGTGTTGTGGGCCGTTCAGGGAACATGGGCATCATGCGGCAGTTCGTGGGCCAGGTTCGTGACGAATCAACCGTCCGCGACCTCCTCGTTTCCACGGCCCAGGCCGGCCTCGCGGCTGCTGCCAAGGCGGTGGAGGACGCGGAGCTGGCCATGATGGAGCACGACGACGAGCCCACCCAGATGAAATATGCCCAGGCGATCGTGGACTGGGGCGATGCCGGCGGGTACGACGTCGAGACCGTCTGGGACGAAGTCTGCATGGCCGCCTTGGGGATTTCCTTCGACAAGGCGCAGTTCCGCCGCGCTTCGACGCTGTCCGGCGGCGAGCAGAAGCGTTTGGTGCTGGAAGCCCTGTTTGCCGGCCCGGATGAGCTGCTGCTCCTGGACGAACCGGACAACTACTTGGATGTGCCCGGCAAGCGTTGGCTGGAGGGGAAGCTCAACGAGTCCAAGAAGACCGTGCTGTTCATCAGCCACGACCGTGAACTGCTGAACAATGCTGCGGGTCGCATCGTGACACTCGAGCCGGGGATCAACGGCGCCTCAGCGTGGATCCACGGCGGCGGTTTCGGATCCTACGTGGAGGCACGCGCGGACCGTAACGCCCGGTTCGAGGAACTCCGCAAGCGCTGGGACGAGGAGCACGTGAAGCTCAAAGAACTCGTGAACATGTATAAGAACAAGGCCGCTTTCCGCTCCGACATGGCCAACCGGTACCAAGCTGCGCAAACCCGCCTCGCAAAGTTCCTGGAAGCCGGGCCGCCCGAGGCCTTGCCGATCGAGCAGAACGTCAAGATGCGCCTCAAGGGTGGGCGAACGGCCAAGCGTGCCGTAGTAGCGGAGAAGCTCGAACTGACCGGACTCATGAAGCCTTTCTCCACGGAGATCTGGTTCGGTGACCGCGTAGGCGTGCTCGGCTCCAACGGTTCCGGCAAGAGCCACTTCCTGCGGCTCCTTGCCACCGGCGGCACCGATCCGGAGCGCGAGCACCTGCCCGTGTCCGACGTCGTTATTGCTGAAGTGCCGCACGAAGGAACCGTGAAGCTTGGGGCCCGCATCCGGCCCGGATTCTTTGCGCAGACCCATGTCCGGCCTGATCTGTTGGGAAGGACACTGCTGGAGATCCTGCATCGCGGTGACGAGCACCGTTCCGGACTCGCCCGCGAGGCTGCGGCCGGCGCCCTGGATTCGTACGGCTTGGCCGGTCAGTCCGAGCAGAAGTACGAGTCCTTGTCCGGTGGCCAACAGGCCCGCTTCCAGATCCTGCTGCTGCAGCTGTCCGGGGCCACCCTGTTGTTGCTGGACGAGCCAACCGACAACCTTGACCTGCACTCCGGTGAGGCCTTGGAGCGTGCCATCGACTCCTTCGAAGGCACCGTCCTTGCGGTCACGCACGACCGCTGGTTCGCCAAGTCCTTTGACCGGTTCATGATCTTCGGCTCCGACGGCAAGGTCTACGAATCCGAGGAACCCGTCTGGGATGAGAAGCGCGTCGAGCGCGCCCGATAACGCTCACTCACCTACCGTCGGTTTTCCGCGAACGCTCTTGCACTTGCTGCAGGAGCGTTTCGCTTTAAGCCATGGGATGTGAGAGAGGGTTGGTGCGCAAATGATCATCAATGGTGATTAAATGCGCAGTCCTTGCTACCTTTGAAACATGGGAACTGCTGACCGCCACCGGCTCATTGGCGAGCTGCTGCGCACCCGCGAACAAGCCACCGTGGATGAACTCGTGGACGCCACGGGAGCATCGGGTGCCACGATTCGTCGTGACCTTGAGATCCTTGCTGCCAACGGCGTGCTGAAGCGTGTCCACGGCGGGGCCCGCAGCTTGCTGGCGCGCGGAGACAACCCCGGGTACGGGCAGCGCGAGCTGGAAGACCACCAGGCCAAGACCCGCATAGCGGAGGCTGTTGCCGGACTCATCAACGACCGCGAGCATGTGTGGCTGGACAGCGGATCCACCGCCACGGAGATCGCGCGCCGGTTGGGCGCCCGGGATCTCACGGTGATGCCCATGTCCCTTCACGGCGTTGAGGCCCTGACAGGGCCACAATCCGGCAGGACTCCCCAGCTCATCCTCCCCGGCGGCAGCCTCATCCCGGGCGAGCAGTCGTTCCGGGGACCCATGGCCGAAGCCAACATCCGCTCGCTCAGGTTCGACACCGCCGTCGTGACCCCGTGCGCACTTAACCTCAAAGACGGCCTTTTGGCCCACGACCTTGATGATGCGGCCGTGAAACGCGCCGGCCTGGAATCCGCAGCGCGGGTGATTGTGGCCTCCGCAGGCAGCAAATGGAATGCCAGCGCAGTAGCTTTGGTCGCAGCCATGGACGCCGTGGACGTGATCGTGACCGACCAAAAACCATCCCCCGAAGATCTTGCCCGGCTCAATAAACTCTCCGTGGAAGTTGTGATTGCATGACCACCAACACCAGAAGCACCACCAACGTCAATGCCGCGGCGGTGGCGACGTTCCTGATCTTCGGCATGAACGGGCTGGTGTTCGCCAGCTGGGCTGCACGCATCCCGGCGGTGACGGAGGCGCTCAGCCTGACCTCCGGCCAGATGGGCACCTTGCTGCTGTGCACCGCCGTCGGGTCCTTGCTGGCGCTGCCGTCGGCCGGTTGGGTGGTGGGCAGGATCGGCACGGCCAATACGGTGCGTGTGGCGGGCATCGTGGCGGGAGCTGCGGGCGCAGGAATTGCCTTCTCGCTGATGGCAGCTTCCGTTCCGGGCACAGCGGTAGCTCTGTTCTTCTTCGGCATCGGCATCGGATTATGGGATGTCGCCCAGAATATTGAAGGCGCCGACGTTGAGCACCGGCTCAAGCGCACCATCATGCCGCAGTTCCACGCCGCCTTCTCCGGCGGAGCTTTCCTTGGCGCCCTGATCGGTGCCGGCCTTTCGCAGCTTGGCGTCGGCCTGCCTCAACACTTGCTGGTTATCGCAGCCATTGCGGTGGTCCTGGCGCTGACGGTTCCCCGATACTTCCTGCCGCACGAGGCCGCAGAAGTCCACGACGACGGCGCTCCGGTTGCGAAGGGACCTTCGGCTTGGCGGGATGGCAGGACGCTGTTGATCGGCGTCGTAGTCCTGGGAGCCACACTGACCGAAGGCGCTGGCAACGACTGGATCGCGAAGGCTGCTGTGGATGGGCTTGGCGCCTCGGAATCCACGGGTGCGCTGCTGTTCGCGCTCTTCGTCCTGGCGATGACCATCATGCGGTTCTTCGGTGGCAAAGCGATCGACAGGTTTGGCCGCGTGAGCGTGCTGCGGGCCAGCATGGCGGCAGCCGCCGTGGGCCTGGCGTTGTTTGTCTTCGCGGGAAACGTCATTCTGGCCGGCATTGGTGCGGCATTGTGGGGCATCGGCGCGGCGCTGGCCTTCCCCATGGGCATGTCAGCCGCCGCGGACGACCCCAAGCATGCCGCGGCACGGGTTTCGGTGGTTTCCACCATCGGCTACGTCGCCTTCCTGGCGGGTCCGCCGCTCTTGGGCTATTTGGGCGACCACACAGGAATCCACCTGGCTTTGCTGGCCATCGGAGCGCCTATTCTGCTCGCTCTCCTGCTTGCAGGCGTCGCGAAGCCTTTGCCGCCCAAATAGTCCGGCCGTCAGCCAATTCATTCTCCTTGACGCATATATCCCGGAATCGCCACCACATGATCAGGACGATTCCGGCAGCAAGGCAGGCACCGCCAAGGACATCGCTCAGCCAATGAGCCGAGAGGTAGGTGCGGCTCAGCATCATGGCCAGGACACCCATGGCGGCCACTAAAGTCATCCACCAGCGTCCCAGCAGGATGGCCAGGACCATGAGGAACGCAGTGGTTGCCGATACATGCCCTGAGGGGTATGAGCAGGTATCGGTCAGGACCTGGGCACCCTGGGGCCTGTCCCGACCCACCACGGCTTTGGCCAGCTGCGTGAGCGCCAGGGCGGTGATTCCGGAGGTGGCAGCAAAGACTGCTCCCAAGGGCCGTTGCCAGATCAGGAGCGCTAGGGCGAGGATGACGTGGAAAACCAGGATCCCCGCGTAACCCGCCCAATTGAGTACTGCATTCACGCCGTCCCAAAAGGGTGACTGCAAAGTAAAGGTGAAGGCCTGCCATGAGGTGTCAACGCCGTTGAACGCAGGCTCGCCCTGTCCAGCCAGGATCATGATGCCCGGCACCACGAAGGCACAGAGCAGCAGCACGGACGGGACAACCAGTTGCCACCCGGGCTGTTGACGGGGAAGCAGGACACGAATCATCCATTCATCGTAGCCACGGCAGGCGGATGGCATGGGCTGCCCCTCGGCGGGGTTGTGCAGGCGTTACTGTGAAGTAATGCGAGGCTTCGTGGGCAAGGCCCCCAGACGAGTTGCAGGATTCGACCACTTCCTGGTCCGGGCTGTCTCCAGGCAGCCCCAAGGTGACCATGATGTCTTCTTCAGGAGGCTTTCGTCCGCGGCCACCAAGGGAAAGCTCTGGTTCGGGATTGCGGGAATCATGTCCGCGTTCCCCGGAAAGCCGCGCAGGGCGGCCCTTCATGGCGTGTTGGCCTTGGGCGTTGCTTCAGGCGTCACCAACGTCATCTTTAAGCGGGCACTCCCCCGGCGGCGCCCGCTTCCTGAACACCTGCCGCTGTTTCGCTTCGTCAATCCGCAACCCACCAGTTCTTCCATGCCATCAGGGCATTCTGCGTCCGCGGTAGCTTTCGCTGTGGGCGCCGGGATGGTTTCGCCGGCGCTCGGCGCAGTGCTGGCACCCATTGCCGCCGGTGTGGCCTATTCCCGCGTTCATACGGGAGCTCATTGGCCCTCTGATGTGGTCTTCGGTTCTGCCTTGGGGGCAGGCGCGGCGCTACTGACGCGCAGGTGGTGGCCCGCCCGGCCCGCCGAGCCAACGCCCCGCCGAACGCCTGCGGAGGCGCCCGCAATCGCCGACGGCGAGGGGCTGAGTATTGCGGTCAACGTCCTGGGTGGGTCCTACTCTCCAGAAACCGCGGAGCTTCTCACGGTCATATTCCCTAAAGCACATATACACGAGATTGCAGAGGGGGACGACGTCGCCGCGGAAATTGATGCGGCTGCCGCCCGGCCCGGGACCGTTGCCCTGGGCGTGTGGGGCGGTGACGGAACGGTTGGCACCGCCGCCGCGGCCGCCGTCGAACATTCACTGCCGCTGCTGGTACTGCCCGGCGGAACCCTCAACCACTTTGCCCGTGACGTGGGCACCAGCTCGATCGATGACGCCATCGAGGCGGTGACCAAGGGGCAGGCGGCCTCCGTTGACATGGGCCATGTAGTTGTGCAGCGCGGCTTGCCCGAGACGCCGGAAACCACGGAGTTGGCCATGTTGAACACCGCCAGCGTAGGCGTGTATCCCAACCTGGTTCGTCGCCGCGAACGACTGCAGCCGGCTATGGGTAAGCCGCTGGCCAGCGTGGTGGCATCGCTGCGCACCTTCGGGGTGAACTCGCCCACCACGCTCACCGTGGATGGGGTGAAACACAAGCTCTGGATCCTTTACATGGGCAGGGGCAGGTTCTATCCCAGCGACCATGCACCCCTCCGCAGGCCCGTGCTTGATGACGGTGTGTTTGACCTCCGCATGATCACGGCGGACGAGCCGTTCGCCCGGGCGCGGCTGTTGTGGGCCGTCATCACCGGCACTGTGGCAGCGTCCAAGGTTACCCACCTGACCGAGGCCACCACCATCACCGTCGAGGCGATCGGACAGCCCCTGGTCCTGGCGGTGGACGGCGAACCGAAGCCCGGGGTGCGCAGCGCCACCTTCACCGTGAAACCACGCAAACTTCGCGTGTACTCGCCGCTCCCGGCCGGCTGAACCGGCGAGGGTCATCCGCGAGGACTACCCTGACTGAACCCTGAATCATCCCTGAGACCGGCGATTAACGTCCCCGCCATGAGTAGCGTGGTGAGTACATTCAAAACTCATCCGCACAGTCATGTGCTCCGAGGAGGGAACGCTTCCATGATCGAAGCAAAAGGCCTGACCAAGGTCTACGGCGAGAAGACCGCCGTCGGCGGTGTCAGTTTCACTGTCCAGGCCGGACGCGTGACCGGCTTCCTGGGCCCGAACGGTGCCGGCAAGTCCACCACCATGCGCATGATCATGGGGCTGGACTCTCCGTCGTCGGGCTCTGTGACGGTGAACGGTGAACCTTTCGCCCAGCACAAAGCACCGCTCCGCGAAATCGGCGCCCTCCTGGACGCCAAGGCAGTCCATACGAGCCGCACCGCCTACAACCACCTGCTCGCCATGGCAGCGACGCACAGCATCCCCAAGAGCAGGGTCCGCGAAGTCATCGAAATGACCGGCCTGGGCGATGTCGCAAAGAAGAAGGTCAAGGGATTCTCGCTCGGAATGGGTCAGCGCCTCGGCATTGCCGCTGCGCTGCTGGGCGATCCGCAGACCATCATTCTTGATGAGCCCGTCAACGGCCTGGATCCTGAAGGCGTGGTGTGGGTCCGCAACCTCGTGAAGTACCTGGCCTCCGAGGGTCGCACGGTCTTCCTTTCCAGCCACCTCATGAGCGAGATGGCACTGACGGCAGACCACCTGATCGTGATCGGCCGCGGCAAGATCATTGCCGATGCGCCCATCGCCGAAATCATTACCGGCAAAGGCCAGGCACGGACCCGTGTCCGCACTGACCAGCCGGAACGCCTCATGCAACTCCTGGCCGGTACCGGGGTTTCCGTGGAGGTCCACGAACGCGAGCTCCTCGAGGTGTCCGGACTGGACCCCCGGGGCATCGCCAGGACCGCCCTGGAAAACCAAGTCATGGTGTACGAGCTCACCCCGCTCCAGGCGAGCCTGGAAGAGGCGTACATGGAACTGACCAAGGACGAGGTGGAATACCACTCGCACATCACCACCGGGGCCACGGTTCCCGCCCAGGCCGGAGGGAAATAGACATGAGCACCACCACTATGGACCGCAAGTCCATCCGTAACTCCGTCGGTCCGGGACCGGCATTCCACCGCGTGCTGAACTCGGAATTCATCAAGTTCCGCACCCTGATGTCCACGCTGATCCTGCTGGCTTCCACCGCGATTGTCATGGTTGGCTTCGCGGCCCTCGCAGCATGGGGGACGGGAAGTTTCGCAGAGCAGGCAGCGCAGGATCCCGAAGCCGCAGCAGCAATCGCCGCGCAGGGTGGGGACCTCGCCGTCAGCATTCCTACCTCGGGAATCTCGTTCGCGCAGCTCATTCTTGGTTCCCTGGGCGTCCTGCTCATGAGCTCCGAGTTCACCACGGGCATGGCACGCTCCACTTTTGCCGCCGTACCCAAGCGGCTTACGCCTTTCGTGGCCAAGCTCATCGTTGTAGTCGTGAGCGCCTTCCTCCTCACGGCCGTCTCCACTTACATTGCGGGCCTCGTTTCGCTGCCGATCGTGGATAACTACGGTCTTGAGCTGGATCTTGGCAGCTCCCAGTCCATCAAGCTGCTGCTGGTCAACAGCATCTACGTTGCTGCCGTGGCCGCTATTGGCATGGCACTCGGAACCATCGTCCGCAACTCTGCAGGCGGCATCATGAGCCTGGTCGGCATCTTCTTCGTCCTGCCGATCGCTTTCCAGCTCATCCCCGGCGACTTCTTCAAGGAAGCCAGCAAGTACCTGCCCACCAGCACGCTCAGCCCGCTGACCGCCGTCGAGCACGTCCCGGAAACGCTGGAAGCCTGGCAGGCCGCGCTGGTCCTGGGTGCCTGGGTTGTTGTACCGGTTGCACTGGCGATGATCCTGCTGAAGAAGCGGGACGTCTAGGACGGGTTGCCGTCTAGGCTCAATCCATGACTGAAGCTCCACAGGTGAAGGACGCGTCCGCCGCTACGGTGGACGCGTCCTTCGCTGAAATCACCCAGCGCCGCAGGGGCCGTATCCGGCGCTACTTCTACAAGCGCCCGCGCGCCATGGACGCTGTGGTGGTCCTCTGCTACGTGCTCCTGGCCCTGCCCACCATCATCACCTCCATCACTGAAGGCAAGTGGCTGGTGGTGGCACTGCTGCTGATGATCGCGGCCGTGCTGACGTTCAGGCGCCGGTACCCGCTTCAGGTGGTCGCCGCCGTCGTCCTTCTCGAGGTTGCGGCCACCATCCTGAACCCGTGGGGTTCCAACGTCTCAGCGGGCCTGTGGTTTGCGCTGTACGCCGTGGCATCCATCAGGAAGCGCAGCCTTGCTTTGGTGGTGTTTGTTGCCGCCAGCCTGCCCCTGAGCCTGCTTTACCTGTTCATGTGGACGAGTCCCGCGGGCATGGACACGTTGCAGGAGGTCCCGGAGAATTTTCACCTGATCAACAACATCGCCACGGCGGTGACCATTATGTTGTCCAACCTCCTGGCCACCGGCATCGGTATTTCCGTCCGCCAGCGGCGGGAGCATGAGGCCGAGATCGCCGCATGGGCGGCCCGCACCACCCACCTCGGCAAAGTGACCGAGCGGAACAGGATCGCTCGCGAGATGCACGACGTCGTGGCACATTCCCTGACGGTGATGATCAGCCTGTCGGACGGTGCTGCCGTGGTGGTCAAGAAGAATCCAGAGCGCGCCGGCGAGGTCCTGGGCGAATTGTCCCGGACCGGCAGGGCCGCCTTGGCCGACATGCGCCGCGTGCTGGGCGTCCTTCGCGACGACTCCGGGCGGCCTGCACCGCTCACGCCCCTGGAATCCGGTCACAACCTCTCCAAACTCCTGGATGGCTTCCGGACCGCGGGCCTGCCTCTGCATTATGCGCACTCAGGTCCCGGATTACCGGCCGATCCCGCCTTTGAACTCACCGTCTACCGGATTGTGCAGGAGTCGCTGACCAATGTCCTGCGGTACGGCCGCTCACTGAGCCGCGTTGACGTCCAGGTGGCCCGCGACGCCGACCTGGTCACCATTGACGTGCACGACGACGGCCGCGGAACCTTGGAGGGTGGCAGCGAACCCGTGGGCAGCCTGGGCACCGGGCAGGGCATCGCGGGAATGAATGAACGCGCCGGAATCTATGCTGGAATCGTTACTGCCGGTCCCAGTAAAAGGGGAGGCTGGGCAGTTCACGCCGAGCTCCGCTGGGCCGGCGACAAGGGGGAATCATGACAGAAGACATCATCAAAGTGCTGCTCGTGGATGATCAGCCGCTGCTTCGGATGGGCTTCCGGCTCATCCTGGAAGGCGAGGACGACTTCCACGTGGTGGGTGAGGCGTCCGATGGCGTCGAAGCCGTACGCCAGGTGGAAGCACTCGCGCCGGATGTGGTCCTCATGGACGTGCGGATGCCCACCATGGACGGGATTGAGGCGACGCGCCGGATCTCGGACTCCGGGTCCGAGGCACGGGTCATCATCCTCACCACCTTTGACCTCGATGAGTACGCCTTCACCGGTTTGCAGGCCGGCGCCTCCGCTTTCCTGCTCAAAGACGTTGCCCCCTCGGAACTGGTCCACGCTGTCCGCCTCGTGGCCAGCGGCGATGCTGTGGTGGCTCCCCGGGTGACGCAGCGGCTCCTGGAGACGTACGTTCGTGGCGGAGCAGTACCCGGGCAGTCACCAACTCCCCACCGGGACCCGTTGCTGGACGATCTCACGCCACGCGAAACCGAGATCCTCACCACCATCGCCGAGGGCCTGTCCAACGCGGAGATCGCCCACAAATTCTTCCTCTCCGAGGCGACCGTGAAGACCCACGTCCGCCGGATCCTGAGCAAACTCCAGTTGCGGGACCGGGTGCAGGTGGTGGTTTACGCCTACGAGACCGGGCTTGTGGTGCCGAGCAACCCGGACTACTGAGTAGGGAAAACGCCCCGCGGACTTGTGGAAGTATCATTTCTTCGTGGGCCTTTCGGCCGAGGCAGGGGCTGTTGTTCCTGCAGGGGTAGGTGGAAAGGGACACATGGAGCGGGCTGGTCTGGACGGCATCGATCAAAGGATCCTCGCGGAACTCACCAAAAATGCCCGCGTCCCTCACGCTGAACTTGCCGGCAAGGTCCTTCTGTCCAGGAATGCGGTGCGGCAGCGGATCGACCGCATGGAGCGGCAGGGGTATATCCAGGGCTACACAGTGGTGGCTGGAGTAGACGCCGAATCCCTGGTTTCCGCCTTCCTGATGGTTTACCGCAAGGACCGGATGCGGGGGGCCGACGTCCTGAACGAACTCCGATCCATACCCGAAGTGGTCCTGTGCGATGTTCTCAGCGGCGACTTTGACCTCATTGTCCGCGTCGAAGCGCGATCCCTTGGCCGCGTCCAGGAGATCTGGGAGCAGATCGCTGCCCTTCCCGGAGTGAGCGACACCGTGACGGCAATGACCTTGTCCAACGTCATCCGACGGGCTTCCCTGTAGGAGTTTTGCCAGGTGAAGGCTCGGAGTCCGTCACGCCTCCGCGCAACCATGAGTGATCGGGCCCCAATGCAGGGGCATTCTGACCATTGAAAGTTCACATCGCCATGCCCGCGGCGCAAAGTGTGCGTTATTCGCATTCATAAATGTTTTTAATGACTAAAGTCACCCGATCTATGTTACCTTCGTCACTACAAGCGCCCCCACGGCTCCCCGCCCGGAAGTCCTCGGCGTACCGTTCGCACCTGTCACTTAACGGAGACAAGACATGGAATCTTCTACACCCCTGAAACTGGATCACCCAGCCGATACCCCCTTGGCTCCGCCGGAACCCGGGTTGCGCCGCTCCATGGGGCCACGGCACCTGATCATGATCGCCATGGGAGGTGTGATCGGTTCAGGGCTTTTCCTGAGCTCGGGCTACACCATCTCGCAAGCGGGTCCGCTGGGGGCCGTGATCGCCTACTTGGTTGGCGCCTTCGTGGTCTACCTGGTGATGGCATGCCTTGGCGAGCTCGCCATTGCCTACCCCGTCTCCGGTGCCTTCCACATCTACGCGTCCCGCTCGATCGGCCCGGCCACCGGCTTCGCTACCGCCTGGCTCTACTGGCTCTGCTGGGCAGTGGCCATCGGATCTGAGTTCACAGCCTCAGGTTTGCTCATGCAGCGCTGGTTCCCCGATGTTGAGGTCTGGGTGTGGTGCCTCGTCTTCGCTGCCATCCTCTTCGGCTTCAACGCTTTCTCCTCCAAGTTCTTCGGGGAATCCGAGTTCTGGTTCTCCATCGTCAAAGTGGGCGCGATCATCGCGTTGATCGTCTTCGGCGGGGCTGCACTGTTTGGATTCCATCCCCTCGCAGAGTCCGGCAACCACCCATTCCTCTTCGAGAACTTCAACACCTCAGGCGGCCTCTTCCCCAACGGTTTCACCGGCGTCCTGGTCACCGCCCTGGCCGTCTTCTACGCCTTCTCCGGCTCTGAACTGATCGGCGTTGCCGCTGGGGAGACCAAGGACCCTGCCAAGAACATCCCCAAGGCCATGCGCAGCACCGTTATCCGGCTCCTGATCTTCTTTGTGGGCGCCATTGCCGTCATCGCCGCAACGGTCCCTTACGACCAAGTTGGATTGGATGAAAGCCCGTTCGTCACGGTTTTCTCCTCTGTGGGCATCCCGTTCGCGGCGGACATCATGAACTTTGTCATCATCACCGCGCTGTTGTCAGCGGGGAACAGCGGCTTGTTCTCCTGTGCACGAATGCTCTATTCGCTGGCCGATGAAGGACACGGCCCCAGGGCACTCAAGAAGCTGACCCGGCGAGGAATACCCCTGATTGCCCTTTCCGTCAGCATGGTGGGTGGGCTGGCATCCCTGGTCAGCAGTGTGGCTGCACCGGAGACCGTCTACCTGGCCTTGGTGTCCATTGCCGGATTCGCGGTGGTGGGAGTCTGGATGTCCATCACTGCCTCACATTTCTTCCACCGGAGGGCATTCATCCGGAACGGCGGAAAGGTGGCTGATCTGGCCTACAAGGCCCCCTTCTTCCCGGTGCTGCCCATTCTGGCCTTTACCCTCTGCCTTGTATCCCTGATCGGTATAGCCTTCGACCCCACCCAGATCGCTGCGCTGTACTTTGGTGTTCCGTTCGTTGCAGCCTGCTACCTGTTCTTCCACTTCCGCTACGGCCCGAAGGCCAAGGCAAAGCGTTCGGCCTGATTCGAGATTGGCCATGCGTCACGGCCGGGCTGCATGCCCGGCCGTGTTCGCCATTTCCGGGGGACATCAAAATGAATGCGAATGAAAACCTCTCTGCGGCGACGGACAATCTTTCCAGTTGGCTTGAGATTGACGGCGCCGCCTTCGACGCAAATGTCCGGTCCATGCTGGCGATGCTCCAAGGCAGGGCTCTGTTGTGCGCCGTGATCAAGTCCGACGCCTACGGGCACGGTGCGGACCTGCTGCTGCCGTTCCTGGTGGCGTCCGGGGTTCCGTACATAGGGGTTGGCACCAACGCGGAAGCAGGGCTTGCCCGGGCGCATGGGTTCAACGGGAGGCTGTTGCGGGTCCGGGCCGCGGCACCGCAGGAGATCAGGGCGGGCCTGGCCCACGGTATCGAGGAACTTGTTGCCGATCCACAGAGTGCGTGGGAAATGAGCAGGATCGCCGCAGGGGAGGGGCGGGTTCTGCGTGTGCACCTGGACATCAATTCCTCGGGAATCAGCCGTCACAGCCTCGATGTGTCCTCGCCATTGGGACGGGCCTCCGCAGTGGGAATCGTCAGTCATCCGCAGTTGGAGCTTGCTGGCATCATGACGCACTTTCCACAGGATGACGTTGACCACGTGAAGCACGCCCTGAGCCGCTTCAAAGCCGAAGCGAACGCAATCCTTCACGAGGCGGGAATACCCCGGCGCGATGTCCTGCTGCATGCCGCGAACTCCTTTGCGGCCCTGAACGTCCCCTCGGCCTGGTTGGACATGGTGCGCACGGGCGCTGCGCTCTACGGTGATTCGGATCCGGGGCACGCCATGTTCCAAAGGTGCATGACGTTCAAAGCCAGGATCGGGTCTGTCAATGGCTACCCGGCGGGAAGCGGCGTGGGATACGGGCTCACCCATACTCTTGCGACGGATTCACGCCTCGCAACGGTCACCGTGGGCTACGGCGATGGGTATCGACGCTCACTAGGCCGGAGGGGAAATGTGCTGGTCCGTGGACAACGGGTGCCGGTGGTGGACATCATCTCCATGAACTCCATGGTCGTGGACGTCACTTCGGTGAGGGAGGTCCGGCCGGGGGACGAGGTGGTCCTCTTCGGTGGGCAGGACGGCGGAAAAATCACGGTAGGAGAACTGGAAGCGGCGAATGCCGCGATACTCGCTGACCTCTACACCGTGTGGGCCAGCAGGACCCGTGTCCTTGCAGCGGACGCCACCGTGTGAGAATGGCGTGAACGCTTGGTGGAAGGAGCGGATTCGTGGAGGTGTCACCGGAGGCGTCATCCCTGGGCCAGGGTCTTCGCCTTGTCCGCATGGTCACAGACCGCGAAAAGCAGGGACGCCAACTTTTGGGAGTCTCGCAGCTGGCTGCCGGACTGGACATGGAGCAAAGCCGGGTCTCCCGATTGGCCCAGGAATTGTGTGATCTTGGACTGCTGGAACGGGTGGACCGTGGCCCATTCCGCACAGGACCGCGGTTCTTCAGCCTCGCGGCCTCCTTGAACAGCACGTGGGTTCAGCAGTCACCTGCGGAACTTGAAGAACTGGTGTCCGCGTTCGGACTGCGGTCGCGGCTGTCCGTGCGGGAGGGTGTCCGCGTTCTCCTGCTGCGTTCGTCAACCAATAACTCAGTCCTGGGTGGGTTCGCCAAACCTGGCATGGTCACCCCCGTGTGGTGCACGGGTTCTGGGCGGGCCTTGCTGTGGGACCACTCGCCAAAGGACATCGGAGTCCTGCTCAGGGATGTTAACTTCATCGGCGTAGGCGGACCGGCCGCGGCGCACACCGCCCCCGAAGTCGCCGATTTGATGGAGCGGGACAGGCCGGGAGGCTACGTCCTGGCTGCCGAAGAATTTGAACACGGAGTCTGGGAGCTGGCCGTTCCCGTTCGGGCTGAGGATGGCCGGATCATTGCTGCTCTGAGCGTGCTGGGCAGCCGGTCCGGCGTGGAGTCTGCTGCCCCCGAGATCGCCGCTGTTCTTCACTCAAGCGCCCAACGGCTCAGCGTCAGGCCGGGCCTCGAAGCTTAGGCGTCGAACTGGCGTGAGCCTCCGCCAACCCTGGACTCGAGCCACGTCCGCCAGGAACCGAGAGCCACGGCGAAGGCTTCCCGCTGGGGCTCCACGCGCAATTTTGGCCCAACGATTTGCAGGGCCGCGGCAACATCTCCCTTGAAGTCCCGGATGGGCGCGGACAATGAGTAGAGCCCGGGTTCGGCTTCTTCATCAACAATCGAGTATCCGCGGACGCGGGCTTTGTTGAGCCGTTCCAGGAAATCATCCACGGAAACCGGCGTGTTGGGCCCATGCCTCACGAACTCCACTGTGCTGAAGATCTTCCGGATTTCCGCCTCCGGGGCATCCCACAGGAGCGCCTGGCCGGCATCACTGCAGTAGGCGGGGTAGGGGCGGCCCAACCAGGAGCCCACAAGGTTTGCGCTCTCGGGAACTTGCTCGCCGATAGTGACCGTGCTGTTTCCGCTGAGTACGCCCAGGAAGCAGGCCTCGTTGGTTTCGGTGGCCAACCCCTCCAAGGCCGTGAGGCCGTCGGTCTTCAGCCGTTGCTCTGTGACCAGTTGGGCGTCCGTCAGGATGGACCAGTCCAAGCTGTATTCGCGTTGGTCCGAACGCAGCAGGAAGCCTTCCTGCTGCGCACCCTTGAGGCTTCGCGACACCTGGCTGCGGTCTTTGCCGAGGCGGGCTGCGACGTCGGCCACCGTGCCGCCGTCGAAACCTTCCGCATGACGCGCCCCCACCGCAAGAAGGGCCATCATGCCGCGGCCCATACTGGAGGTCTTTGACATGGATCGATTCTAGCTACCTAGGCCTGCTCAGGCGTCACAGCCGGCGGTACTGCCGGCGTCACAGGACGGCCGGAGTCAGTGGATGGAGAAGACCCTGGCCGGGAAACCACTGCCCTCGAGCGGCTTTGCCCACGTGGCGACCAAGGCGGCACCGGCCTCCGGGAGATGGTCCAGGGCGGCAAGAAGCTCTATCTGCCACTTGTCCTGGGCAAGTACGTAGGTTTCCAAGCTGAAATCCTGCTGCGATGTGGCCATGCCGGGGTCGGTGTCCGTCTGTTCATGGCCGATCGCGCTGACTGATCGCTTTTCGATCAGGTACTCCAAAACTTCCCGCGACCATCCGGGGGTGTGGCTGATCCCGGCTTGGTCGACGTTGGCCATGGCAGCGCTGTCCGGCCAGCGGTGGCTCCAGCCGGTGCGAAGGGCCACGAACGACCCGGCAGGGATGTCCCCATTCCGCGTCTCCCAGCCCAGGACGTCATCCACGGTAGGGGTAGCATCCGGATTGCCCGCGACGCGTTCGCTGATGTCCAGGACAACCAGCGGCAGGACCATGTCCTCCACGGGGAGTTGATCGAGTGTGCGGCCGCCCAGGACAAAATGCGACGGCGGATCCACGTGGGTGCCCCACTGGCCAACGATCGAGTATCTGTGGGCAGTGAACCCGTCTCCCTTTTCCAGGTCGAAGAGGGTTTCCCTGGTTTCGTCAGGGAAGGCCGGAAAATGCGGCTGGCCGGGATGAAAGGCGTGTGTCAGGTCCGTGAAGGTCCTGTTTCGGAGAAGGGGTGCCAATTCCTGCCAAAGGGGAGAGCTCATGATGCCACCCGCGTTTCGGCATGGACGGCGGAGCTGCTGGAGACACTGAGCGGACCCGAGACCTCGATGACAGGGACTTCCCACGGATGGATGTCCACAATCCGTTGCACCAACTCCTGGACAGTCCGGTGGTCCAGGGAATCGTCGAAGTAGGTGGTGAACACAAAAGTGGGCGAGATGGTCCGCTGGCCTACAGCGCCGAGAGTGGGCTTGGCACCCTCAGCTACCGTGAATCCCTCAAAACCCGCGGAGGACTCGAAAACGTGGTGGTAGTTGCCGAAGCCGCCCAGTTCGGGTGCCGACTGCAGTTCGTTCAGCAGGGAGGCAATGCCTTCATCAGAATCAAGGGCGCCGAGGTCGCCGGCGGCCATTTGCTTCATGGTTTCCACGGGAATGGGCCAGTGAATTCGAAGCTTTCGCACTGGTTTCAGTTCAATGTTCATGGCGAGTGACCTTCCGTCATTATGTCCGTGGAGACATCGTGCCACGACGTGACGAGCATTACAAGCATATAGAAATGTTTATACTGCACATCAAAGGAGATCCTCACAGTCCGGCCACAGCCTTCCCATGTACAAGGCACAGGCCGCACGCGTTACATGGAGACATGACTACTCCCCACCCCGACCACGATCGCGGACTCGCATTCGACCTCTCGACGCTCCTGAGCCGGCGACGCACTTTGGGTGTTCTCTTCGGCGCCGGGACTGCTGCGGCCCTCGCGGCCTGCACGCCGGGTACGGCAGGCAACGGCGCATCGCCGTCGAGCACCTCCAGCGCAACGGCCGCAGCGACGGCGACGGAAGGTGCGACGGCGGCCGCGTCGCCTTCAGCGCCGGCCACCAGCACGGTGACCCGGGCATTTGCTGAATGCGGCGTCGAGATCCCTGAGGAGACGCTCGGGCCCTACCCGGGGGATGGCTCCAATGGTCCCAACGTGCTGGAGGCCTCAGGGGTGGTCCGCCGTGACATCAGGTCCAGTTTCGGAACGTCCACCACTACAGCTGAGGGCGTACCGCTCACGGTAACCCTGACACTCCTGGACAACGCCAATGGCTGCTCGCCGCTGGCTGGTGCTGCAGTCTACGTCTGGCATTGCGACCAAAACGGCAAGTATTCGCTTTACGATTCGGGCCTGGAGAACGAGAACTATCTGAGGGGCGTGCAGGAGGCTGACGCCAACGGGCAGCTGACCTTCAGCACCATCTACCCGGGCGCGTACAACGGCCGATGGCCACATATTCACTTTGAGGTATTCGAATCGATGAGCAACACCACCGCTGCCGGGCAGGTGTTGGCCGTCTCCCAGATTGCCCTCACGGAGACGGCGTGCAAGGCGGTCTACGCAACCGCGGGCTACGAGTCGAGCGCCCGAAACTTCCCCAACACGACACTGACCTCGGACAACGTCTTTGGCGACGATGGAGGTATATACCAACTCGCGACTATATCCGGCTCCGTTGCGGGCGGTTATACGGCCGCGCTGAACGTCACCGTTTAGCCCGGGCGGCGCCTAAAGCGCGGCTAGACTCGGGGTCATGCCTTCGAATGCCTCCGCAGCAGTTGACCACATCCAGGATCTCGGCGCCTACGTTTCTGCGTCACCATCGAGCTTCCATGCAGTCCACGAGGCCGCCCGCCGCCTGGATGCCGCAGGCTTCGCGGCACTGGATGAACTGAAGCCGTGGGATGGCGGAGCGGGCAAGTTCTACGTGATCCGCGACGGCGCCCTGATCGCGTGGGTGACGCCGGAGAATTCGGGCCCCACCACTGCTTTCAACATCCTCGGAGCCCACACTGACTCCCCGTCCTTCAAACTGAAGCCCAAGCCCACCACCGGAAAATTCGGCTGGCTGCAGGCCGGCGTCGAGGTCTACGGCGGACCCCTGCTGAATTCCTGGCTGGACCGGGAACTGCAGCTGGCGGGCCGTTTGGTCATGCGCGACGGCACGCAGCATCTGACAGCCACGGGCCCTCTTCTTCGCTTCCCCCAGTTGGCGATCCACCTGGACCGCGGGGTGAACGACAATGGACTGCATCTGTCCAAGCAGCAGCATATGAACCCGATCTTCGGCCAGGGCGACCCCGCCGGGGAGGACCTCCTGGGGTTGCTCGCCGATCGTGTTGAGGGTGCCGCTGTGGATGCAGCCGCCATTGGCGGGTACGACGTCGTGGTGGCAGACACTCAAGCCCCTGCGGTTTTCGGGGCCAACAGCGAGTTCTTCGCGTCAGGCCGCATGGATAACCTCTCCTCCACCCACGCGGGTCTGGTGGCACTGATCAGCCACGCGGCGTCAACTCCGGTGGAGGGACCGATCGCTGTCCTGGCCGCCTTCGATCACGAGGAGATCGGCTCCAACTCGCGCTCCGGAGCGTGCGGCCCCATCCTTGAGGACATCCTGGTCCGCATCTCTGACGGTCTCGGCGCCTCGGTGAGCCAGCGGCGGCAGGCGCTGGCGGCGTCGTTCTGCGTTTCCGCCGATGCCGGCCATGCCGTGCACCCGAACTATGCGGAAAAGCATGATCCCGCCAACAAGCCAATGTTGAACGGTGGGCCGCTGCTGAAGATCAATGCCAACCAGCGCTACGCCACGGATGCCACAGGTGCTGCGTTCTGGGCCCGGTTGTGCGATGAGTCCGGTGTTCCGTACCAGGAATACGTATCCAACAACGATCTCCCGTGTGGATCCACCATCGGCCCCCTGACTGCCACGCGCCTTGGTATCCGGACCGTGGATGTGGGCATCCCCTTGTTGTCCATGCACTCAGCGCGCGAGCTCTGCGGCGTTGAGGATCCGCGGTATCTGGCAACTGTTGTTGAGTTGTTCTTCCGCACCTCCGTCTGAGGGAAGCCTCAAACACTCATTTCAGGGGTATTACAAAAGTTTCCAATACGAAACGTTGGATGCCTCAGGGTTTACATTTTGTGCACTCCCCCCTTTTTAGCGGATTCAAAATGTTCAGCTGCACAGCCATGCAGGTGATGCAGCAGGCTAGCGTGAATGAGTCATGTGGCCCGTGGCACACCACGGCGGCCACCCCGCGAAAACCTAAAGGACGGCGCAGATCCATGCACGCTGACCAACAACTTTCAAAATCCCTGAAGCCCCGGCACCTCTCCATGATCGCCATCGCCGGCGTGATTGGCGCAGGCCTGTTCGTAGGCTCCGGCGCTGCCATCCAGCAGGCCGGTCCCGGCATCCTTGTGGCCTACCTGGCTGCCGGCCTGGTGGTCATCCTGGTCATGCGCATGCTGGGCGAGATGGCTGCTGCCAACCCGGAGACGGGCTCCTTTTCCACCTACGCCGACAAGGCCCTTGGCCGCTGGGCGGGCTTCAGTATTGGCTGGCTCTATGCCTGGTTCTGGATCATTGTCCTCGGCATCGAGGCCACGGCGGGCGCCGCCATCATGCACCGCTGGGTCCCCGGTGTGGACCAGTGGATCTGGGCGCTGATCCTGATGGTGCTCCTGACGCTGACCAACCTTGGTTCCGTGAAGTCCTATGGCGAGTTCGAGTTCTGGTTCGCGTCCATCAAGGTCGCCGCCATCGTCATCTTCCTGCTCGCAGGCATCGCTGCCATCCTGGGCCTCATGCCGGGCGTCTCCGCTCCGGGCGTCGCCAACCTCCTGGACCAGGGCGGCTTCATGCCGAACGGTCCGGGCGCAGTCCTGGCGGGCATCCTCGTAGTGGTCTTCTCGTTCTTCGGCGCCGAAATCGCCACCATCGCTGCCGGCGAATCGGAGAACCCCGTGGACGCCGTCAAGAAGGCCGTGAAGTCCACTGTGTGGCGCATCCTGATCTTCTACATCGGCTCCATCGCCATTGTTGTCACACTTCTGCCGTGGAACGACGCTTCCGTTGCCAAGAGCCCGTACGTTGCCGTGATCGAGCTCTACGGAATCCCGGGCGCAGGCACCATCATGGACATCGTTGTCCTCACCTCGGTGCTGTCCTGCTTGAACTCCGGCCTCTACACCGCCAGCCGCATGCTGTTCTCCCTTTCACAGCGCGGCGACGCTCCCCGGTCCTGGATGAAGATCTCCAAGCGCGGCGTCCCGGCAGCAGCAGTACTGGCCTCCACGGTGGTGGGGTTCGTTACGGTTGGCCTGAACTACATAGCCCCGGACACAGTATTCCTGTTCCTCGTGAACACCTCCGGTGCCATCGCGCTCTTCGTGTGGCTGGTCATTGCGTCCTCGCAACTCATCCTGCGCAAGCGCATGGGCGCTGCGGCCAAGGACCTCGATCTCAAGATGTGGCTGTTCCCGTACCTCACGTGGATCGCCATTGGCGCCATCGTGGCCCTCATCATCGGGATGGTGGTCATCGAATCCACGCGTGAATCGCTCTTCCTGTCGCTGGCGTTGGCCGCGATCGTGGTGGGCATAGGTATTTGGCGCTACCGCAAGCGAGGTTCCACCTCACCTGAGGAGACCACCGCGGAAGCCGAGCAGGCGACGGTCGGTGGGGGACCGGCGTCGTAAGCGTCTTTCAGCAGCGGGGCAGCCAGCGTCAACGTTCGACGACGGCTGCCCCGTTTGGCTTTTAAGGTCACCGCCCTGGGCCTCTTGGCTACTGCGCCAGGCCGATGACGAGGTTGATGGTGACGGCCAGGATGACGGTTCCAAACAAGTAGGACAGCAGGCTGTGCTTCAGCGCTTCCAGCCGGATCGAGTGGTTGCCGAGGTTGGTGTCCGATACCTGGTACGTCATGCCCAGGCTCGTGGCCACATAGGCGAAGTCCGTGTACTGCGGCGGCCGGTCCTGGTTGAAGTTGATGCCGCCCACTTCACCGCCGGCGGGGGCGTCCTGGCCGTAGTACAGCTCTGCGTACCGCAGTGTGAAGAGCGTCTGGACCAGCATCCAGGACAGTCCCACACAGGCCAGGGCGAGTGCCGCAGAGGACAAGCGGGAACCGCTTCCTTCCGTGTGCGAATTGACGATCACGGCGGCCACGGCAGCAAGGCTGGCCAAATTGGCCACAAGGATCAGCAGGTCGGTGACTCCCCGCGACGGGTCCTCGGACGTTGCATGGTGCTGCGTTTCGGCAGGATCGAGCCGCGCGATCACCAGCCACACCCAGGCAACGTAGACCAGGGCGGCCACGGCCCAGCCGACCGCCGGCGCATCCACCCAACTGCCTGAGACGCCGGTAGCGACGAAAGCTGCTGTGCCGGCCAGGACCATGACCACAAAGCGCAGCCGGCTCCGCCTCACCCTGACGTTGTCCATGTGCCCACCCTAGTGGGGGCGCTCAAAAGTTGGTTGGGCGTGACGGCTCCGCCTGCTCGCTGCGCTTCTTGTCGGCCTGGAGGATTCCGTCCCGGACGCCTGAGCGGATCACGAAGTACAGGACGTAGAGTCCGATCGCAGCGAATACGACGGTCAGGAGCAGAGCGCTAAGGGGTGTGGCATCCATGGCCACGACCCTAGCGAGGCTCCCTCAAGACCCCAGGAATCCACGGATCGGCCCTGTTCGTGTTACTGTCTTTGTCGCTGTCGAGGAGAAAAATGAAACACTGATTCTCCTGATCACCTTGCGCGGGTGGCGGAATGGCAGACGCGCTAGCTTGAGGTGCTAGTCCTCGAAAGGGGGTGGGGGTTCAAGTCCCCCTCCGCGCACAAAAAAACCCCCGGAAGGTCACCTTCCGGGGGTTTTGTCGCCTTCGGACCTACGCTCCCGGACGGGGTGCGAACATGATGACGCCAACGCCGACTATGCATATAGCCGCCCCGATCACGTCCCAGCGGTCAGGACGGAAGCCGTCCACCAGCATTCCCCAGGCCAACGAGCCGGCGATGAACACACCCCCGTAGGCGGCCAGGACCCTGCCGAAGTGCGCGTCGGGCTGAAACGCTGCGAAAAAGCCGTAGATGCCCAGTGCCACGATGCCGAGACCGGCCCACCACCAGGCTTTACCCTCACGGACGGCTTGCCAGATCAGCCACGCACCGCCGATCTCTGCAACGGCGGCCAGGACGAAGAGAATGATGGACTTCAGGGCGGTCATTGCTCCAGTATTCCCTGCTGGATGCCCGGGTTATCCACATCCGCCAAGTGCCCGGTTCCGGCTGCGGATCCCCTCGAATAGCTTTGGGTGCAGGAGATGCACTAAGATATTGAAGTCTGTGTTGCGCCCTCCTTCCGAGTCTTCGGCGGGGGAGCGGGTACACGGCATCGCAAATGAACCTCCTGTTACGGAAATACCGTAACCGCTTAGCCCAAAGGAGGTGGGTTCACATATGCGTCCTTACGAATTGATGGTAATCATCGACCCCGAGGTCGAAGAGCGTACCGTAGAGTCGTCGCTTCAGAAGTTCCTCAATGTCATCACCACCGATGGTGGAACCATCGAAAAGGTTGACATCTGGGGCCGTCGCCGTCTGGCGTACGACATCAAGAAGAAGTCCGAAGGTATCTACGCCGTGGTGAACTTCACCGCTGCACCGGCTACCGCCAAGGAACTTGATCGCCAGCTGTCTCTTAACGAGACGATCATGCGCACCAAGATCATCCGTCCTGAAGACCAGAAGGTCGTTGCTGAGTAATCAGCCCCTTCCAGATCTTTATCCCGCAGGAACGAACAAGGAGGCAGTAGATGGCAGGCGAAACCACTATTACGGTCATCGGTAATCTCACCAATGACCCCGAGCTGCGGTTCACCCCGTCTGGCTCAGCAGTAGCGAACTTCACCATCGCTTCTACTCCCCGGACCTTTGACCGCCAGTCCAATGAGTGGAAGGACGGGGAAACCCTGTTCCTCCGCGCATCTGTATGGCGCGAAGCAGCCGAGAACGTGGCCGAGTCCCTCACAAAGGGCATGCGCGTCATCGTTTCCGGCCGTTTGAAGAGCCGTTCCTACGAAACAAAAGAAGGCGAAAAGCGCACCGTAATCGAGCTTGAGGTCGACGAAATCGGCCCCAGCCTGCGTTACGCAAACGCCAAGGTCAACCGTACCCAGCGCTCCGGCGGCGGGCAGGGCGGCTTCGGTGGCGGCAACGCCGGTAATTCCGGTGGCTTTGGAGGTGGCGCTCCTGGTGGAAACCAGGGCGGCGGCAACTCCGGTGGAACCTGGGGCGGCAACCAGCCCGCACAGCAGCAGGATGACCCTTGGGCTACGCCCGGTGTCAGCAATGCTGGCGGTGGCGGCTGGGGCAACGGCCCGGACTCCGAACCTCCCTTCTAAACAAAAAATAAACGTCCGACGCCGGACGCCCACCCGGACTGCCGAAAGGCACCTTGGTGACAACCGCCGTCGAACACCACCATCCCGTGGATCAATATCCACGGGCTCCATAGAAAAGGAGCTCCACGATGGCTAAGGCTGAACTCCGTAAGCCCAAACCAAAGTCCAACCCCTTGAAGGCCGCTGACATCACCGTCATCGACTACAAGGACGTAGCACTGCTGCGCAAGTTCATCTCCGACCGCGGAAAGATCCGCGCTCGTCGCGTTACTGGCGTTACCGTTCAGGAACAGCGCAAGATCGCCCAGGCAATCAAGAACGCCCGCGAAGTTGCTCTGCTGCCTTACTCCGGCGCTGGCCGCGGCTAAGGGAAGGGATTAACTAACATGGCAAAGCTCATTCTGACCCACGAAGTAACCGGTCTCGGTGCTGCTGGCGACGTTGTGGAGGTCAAGGACGGTTACGCACGTAACTTCCTGCTGCCCCGCGGCTTCGCTCTGACCTGGTCCAAGGGTGGCGAGAAGCAGGTTGAGTCCATCAAGGCTGCCCGCGCCGCTCGTGCGCACGCTTCTGTTGAAGCTGCACAGGCACAGGCCCAGGCTCTGTCCTCCAAGAAGGTCAAGCTCGAGGTGAAGGCCGGCGAGTCCGGTCGTCTCTTCGGCACCGTCAAGCCTGCTGACGTCGCTGCTGCTGTTGAGGCTGCTGGCCTCGGCGCCATCGACAAGCGCAACGTTGAACTGCCGAACCACATCAAGTCTGTCGGTTCGTACACGGCCAACGTTCGCCTGCACGAGGACGTTTCCGCTGTCATCGACCTTGAGGTCGTTGCAGCAAAGTAGTCTCTGACTGCATCTAAAGACCCCCGCTGCCGGATTCCGGTGGTGGGGGTCTTTTGTGTGCTCACCGACTCCGCCGAGTTGACACTTCACCCCCATGTTGGCGCTCAACATGGGGGTGAACTGCCAACTCGACAGGGGATTTATGGCGTGTGGAGCTCCTCCATGACGTGCTGGTACCCCGTACGGATCATTTGCGCAAGGACGTCGCGGTCCACGTCGTCGAGCTTGTTGACGTAGAGGCAGGCGGCGCCTGTCTTGTGCTTGCCGAGTTCGGGGAGCAGCCGGTCCGCATCGGGACCGTACGTCAGTCCGTACAGCGCCAAATTGCCCTTGCGTGGTGAAAATCCGATGGCCGCCGAGTCGCCTTCGCGGCCGGTCTCGTATTTGTAGTGATAGCTGCCGAAGCCCACAATGGTGGGTCCCCACATGACGGCTTCCTGGCCGGTGATGTCACGCATCATCTCCAGCAGTTCGAAGCCGTCCGCACGCCGCGTCGGGTGCTCCACGGAGGCCAGGAATTCTTCCACGGACACGTCACTGGGCTGGGTCTTGTTCTCTGCCATGCTGGTAGTTTCGCAGACGCAGGGCGCGTGCGTCAGCAAAACCGGCCAGCAACCGGTGATAGCCTGCAGCGGTGACTTCAGAAGCCCTCCGCAGCCGCCCGTTCCACCAAGTGGACGTCTTCTCCGATCAACCGTACCGGGGCAATCCGCTTGCCGTGGTGGTCGATGCCGAAGGCCTCAGCGGAGAGACCATGCAGCACTTCGCCAACTGGACCAATCTTTCCGAGACCACGTTTCTCCTCCCTCCCACTGACCCCTTGGCGGACTACAAGGTGCGGATCTTCACGGGCAGCGAGGAGTTTCCGTTCGCAGGACATCCCACCTTGGGTTCAGCGCACACGTGGCTTCAGGCTGGGGGAGTGCCTAAAACTGAGGGGGTCCTTGTCCAGGAGTGCGGCGCCGGTTTGGTGAGGCTGAAGCACGACGCCGGTCGGTTGGCTTTCGCCGCGCCCCCACTGACGCGCTTCGGCCCGGTCGGTGAGGATATCAAGACCCAGCTCGCGGCAGCCCTGCGTCTTCCGCAGGATGAGTTGCTGGACATTTCGTGGCTGGTCAACGGACCCACATGGATCGGCGTGCTGCTCGGCTCCGCGGAACAGGTGCTGGCCATCGAGCCGGACCTTGTTGCCATGGGTGACCTCAAGGTCGGTGTGATTGGACCGCATCAACCGGGTACCGGCATCGACTTTGAAGTCCGTACGTTCATCCCGGGCGACGCCATGGTGGAAGACCCGGTCACGGGTAGTTTCAATGCCGGCGCGGCGCAGTGGTTGATCGGCAGTGGCCGGGCGCCTGAGGAGTACGTGGCAGCCCAAGGCACGGTGCTGGGCAGGGCGGGCAGGATCCACATCAAAGCTCAGGACGGCGAGATCTGGGTGGGCGGAGCATCGGCCACGTGCATCGAAGGAACGGTGCTGCTCTAAGAGTTTCGCCTGGGTACTTCCCTCAGCGCTGTCACGTGCGCTTGGGCCTCGACAGCACCACCACCAGGAAAATCCCTGCACTGAACACGGCCTGCACCATCAGGACGACCCCCGGGACGTACCCCAGATAGAGCGCCACGAGCAGCGGGATGGTCGCCAGGATGGTCACGTCCAGCCCGCGCAGCAGGGAGCCCAACTGCGCACGGGGAACAGGTCCGAACGGAGTTTCAACCGGCGGAGCGGTCCAGTCAGGAGGCGTCCTGGTGGCCGAGCGGAGAGTTCCCGCGCCCATGCCCACACCTGCGAGGGCGCCGACCAGCACCAACCAAGGATCCGCAGCGCCGAGGAGAGCCAAAAGCCCACTGAGCACGGCCATCCATACGGACATGGCAAGGCACGGCATGAGTGTGCGGCTGGTCCTGACCAGTGCCGGATGCAGTGGCAGCACGGCGTCGAGTTCAGGAACCAGGGCGGTCTTCCGGGCCACGGTCCCCAACCCGGACGCCGTGGCGCACCCCGCGATCACGATCACCGCCAACTGTACGAACTCCGGCAGCCCGCCTTCCACCAGGAGCATGGCGATGCAGGCAGCAAGCCACAGGACCGGTGGCAGCAGCGGAGGATTGAGTCTGAGGAAGGCAACTGCATCAGCTCGGATCAGCGCCCCCAGGGGGCCGCGCGTTGGTCGGGCGTAAAAGCGGGCTGCCCTGCCGCCGTCGACCTTTTGACGGCCGCCGCTCAAGGCGCGCAGCACCTCATTGGAGTCCATTATGAAGAGAGACGCCCCCGCATGACCGGCCACGGCTCCGCCCCGAACCAGCTCGTCACCCCGCACGCGTCCGGACCGCGGCACAACAAGCGCCAAAAGTCCGACGACGGCAAGGCCCGCCAGCGCTGTTGGCCACGGAGACCAGGACAGCGCGGGAAGGAGCGAGCACCCCAGAAGCGCCGCTGCCGTGATCGCTTTACCCACACGGGGACTTGGCAGACCGAGCTGTTGGACAGCTGCCAGAACCAGCGCAATGGCGCCGGCGCAGCCGAAGGTGAGTGAAGCGAGAAGGTGTTCAACCGGAGCGCGGTCAACGGCGGTCACCATGCTGAAGGGAAGATGGATGATGGCCGAACCAGCGGCGGTGAGCGCGACTTTACGGAGGAACGGCGGCAGGACCATGGGGCGGCGATCCACCGGAAGTGTCAGCCACCAGGTACTTTCCGCGCCATTAACGGTCATGGGTCCGAGTTTGCGTGCCAGGTTGCTGATGACCAGAAGGACCGCGAAGGTCACGGACGTCCACAGGACGGGTTCCGGCAGGACGATCCATTGCTCGCCGATAATGCTGCCGGTGGTGGAAGCACGGTCCGCGATTTCGTTGCGCAGCGCAAGAACGAACGAGGCCGCGATGGTCAGGGACACGCCGATGCCGAGGGCCCAGCTGTAGGCATCGACGAACCTGTCGCCCCACGAGATACGACTGCGTTCATAGCGTCGGGCGGAGCGGCGGGTGAACCGGACGATCTCAGCGGCCAGCTCCCTGTTCTGCCCAATCGGTTCAAGGGTGAGCATGTCAGGAGCCGGCAATGATCGAGGCCCCCTGTTCCGGATCGAATTCCTGGACTTCCTCGTCAATCACCAAACACGTGGAGGCCGTAGCGAGCAGCAGCTGGGGATCGTGGGTTACCAGAACCACTGCTCCACCGCTTTTGGCATGGGCGGCGATGCGCTCACCGAGGGCCACGCGCATCCGGGGATCGAGCCGTTGCTCCGGCTCATCAAGGATCAGGAGCGACGACGGGCGGATCAGTCCTGCTGCCAGCAGCAGCCTGCGCCGCTGGCCGGATGAGAGGGCATCAGGGATGGCTTGCGATCTCCCCACGAGCCCGAAGAAGTCCAGCTCTTCCTCAACGCGCGCTTCGGGATGGTCCAATGAATGGCCCCGGGCAATGAGGAGAAGGTGTTCCCGGACTGTGAGGGACGGGAAGAAGAGGTCGTCGTCGAACACTGCTGAAACCTGGCGGCGGAAGGGAACGGCGTCCGGGTCGATGAGGAGGCCGTGGACTTTTACGTCGCCGGCCAAAGAAGCCTGCCGTCCCGCAAGAGTGCGGGCCACTGTGGATTTTCCCGCGCCGTTGACACCCACGATTCCCAAGACTTCACCCGCGTCCACGGATGTAGAAACTTCCCCGCACACCGGAGCACCGGCGTACCCGACCAGCACGCCTTCGGCTTCCAAAACCATCCCCATGCTGCAACCCTACCGGCGGGATTGGCGCGACCTTGCCGGACCGTTTAGCGTGAGTCCTATGTCAGCATCCGATGCTTCCGCGAAGGCCAACGGCAACCCTTTGCTTGTCCTGGGCAAGATCACGTCCATCCTGGATGCTTTCTCGTTGTCCAACCCTGTACTGCAGTTGGCCGACATCCGCGAGTTCACCGGCATGCCCACGTCAACGGTGCAGCGGCTGGTCACTAACCTCACGTCGCAGGGCTTCCTGGATCGTGAGGGCGACGCGTACCGCATCGGCATGCGGATGGCCTACTGGGCGGCGCCGGCAACCCGCGGCATGGAGGTGGTGGATATCCTGAGTCCGCTGCTCAAGACCCTGCGGGACACCACCGGCGAGGCTGCGTGCTTCTTCAAAGCAGAGCAGCACTACAGGGTCTGCGTGGCCATGGCGGATACGCACCACGCGCTCCGCCGGGAGATGCACCTGGGCAAAATTGTCCCGCTCCACGCAGGGTCGGCAGGCAGGGTGCTCCTGGCCTGGTCACCGGAATTGATGGAAGCTGTCCTGCGGGATCCGTTGGAATCCATCACGGACTACACCATCACCAGTTCAGAGGAGCTCGAAGCGGCCGTCAAGAAGACCCACGCGGACGGGTTTGCCATCACCGTGGGCGAGCGGGAAGACGGCGCATCAGGGCTATCCGCGCCGGTTTTCGATTCGGCCGCCGGTCTGGTGGGTGCCGTAACCATCAGCGGGCCAACCCTTCGGATGCCGCTGGAGACATGCGAGGCTTGGGTGGAGCCCCTGCTGGCTACCGCTGAGCACATGACCAGGCTGATCGGTGGACGTTTTCCCGGCGAGAGCTGAGCAATCAACGTGAGGGAGAATGACGATGGCTGAGAAACACCCCACGGTGGACGCCTACATCGCAGCGCAGCCTGAGGCCACCGGGCTGATCCTCCAGGAGATCCGTAGAAGCATTCACGCAGCAGTCCCCGATACCGGTGAGATGATCAGTTATGACATTCCCACCATCACCATCGATGGACACTACGTGGTGTATTTCGCGGCTTGGGCACACCACATTTCGGTGTATCCGGTCCCGCGGGCCGATGAACCCTTGAACAACGAGTTTCAGCCCTATCTGTCCGGGAAGGGAACCTTGAAGTTTCCGCTGGCCAAGCCGGTCCCTTACGAGCTGATTGCCAGGGTTGCCGCCCAGCTCGCGGCGGAGAGAAGACGGGAACACTGATGCGTGATTTTGAGACCCTGGTGGCGGAGGCCGAGGAAGCCGACGTGAACGGCTGGGGATTCGGATGGCTGGACGGGCGGGCCAGCGAAGAACGCCCGCCGTGGGGATTCGCCGGGCTGCTGGCGGATCGCCTTGCCACCGTCCGGAGCGCTCTTGATGTGGACACAGGCGGCGGCGAGGTGCTCTCCGAAGCCGCCCAGTTTCCCGAATTGATGGCTGCCACCGAGGGGTGGCCGCCCAACGCCCAACAGGCCCGTGGGTTACTGGGGCCGCGTGGGGTGGACATCGTGGAAACAACAGCCGGCTCCGGCCTGCCATTCCCTGACGGCTCCTTCGAGCTCGTGACCGCACGCCACCCGGTCAGCCCCGATTGGGAAGAGATTCACCGCGTCCTGGTCCCCGGCGGCCACTATTTCGCCCAACATGTGGGACCGGCGTCGGCCTTTGAACTGATTGAGCATTTCCTGGGGCCTTTACCGGAACAGCGGAAGGGCCGTGACCCCCACTCTGAGTCAGCGGCCGCGGAAGCCGTAGGCCTCACCGTCACCGACCTCCGAACGGCCAGGTGCCGCATGGAATTCTTTGACGTGGGCGCGGTGGTGTGGATTTTGCGGAAATGCGTGTGGTGGGTCCCCGGCTTTTCGGCAGAGACCTACATGGGCAAGCTCAGGGAGCTGGACCACCGGATGAGGGCGGGCCACCCGTTTGTTGCCCATTCAACGCGGCACCTGATCGAGGCCCGTAAAGAGCCTAGCTAGCAGGCCGGTGCAGCCCGGCCGGCTGCACTTACAGCAGCGCCCGGGCCTCAAGGTCTTCCATGGCCCAGGTGAGGATCTTAAGGTCGAAAGGATCGCGATCCTGGATGCCGAAGAGGTAGGCGTCGAAATCCCAAGGCCTGGCGTTCCCACCATTGGCCCAATACCAGGCCCAAAGATCGTCCAGGGTGACCTCATGCTCCATGACCAGCGCTCGGGCAGTTTGGCGTGAGTCTTCCATGATTTCCCCACTGCTGACGCAGCACCAGACCGCATCAGGCTGATTGACGTGGATCCTGCTTCTTAAGGTGCATTTTCATGCTTTCACGTTCGGGGCTCATCCGAAACCCCAGTAGCTTTACGAATACTATGGGAACTTCCGAGGAAAACTACCGCCTGAAAAGGGACCTCGCAATGAATCAGGAGCACACTGTGGATTCTGCACGGACCTTTGAGTCGATCGTCATTATTTTCAATCCCAACAGCACCGGGGATGCGCCTGAGTTGGCGCAGCAGTTGCATGACCGGCTGAAGGAACTCCTCACCTACCAGCCCGAGATCACCCTCCAGCCCACCGAGCACGCCGGCCACGCCGTCGATCTGGCGCGGGAAGCGGCCGGCAAGGGCGGCGACGTCCTGGTAGTGTCCGTCAGCGGCGATGGCGGCTACAACGAGGTGGTTAACGGCGTAATGCAGGCCGGGAACCCCAACGCCGTCTGTGCAGTCAGGGCTGCCGGCAATGCCAACGACCACAGCAGGATCATGGCCACCAAGCCTTTGGAGGAGGCCATCGCGGAGGGCCACGTGCACAACATCGATCTCCTCCGCATCCACACGGGCCAAAAAGAGAATGAGCCCCTCGAATATGCGCATTCCTACATCGGATTCGGCTTGACCCCTGTGGTGGCCACTGAATTGGAAAAAGGCAGCAAGGGGGCGCTGACGGAAATGGTCACCGTGATCCAGACCTTTTCCAAGTTTGAGCCCTTCGCCGTCCGATTGGAGGACGGGAAACGCCACAGGTTCGACAGCCTCGTCTTCGCCAATATCAATGAAATGGCCAAGTACGCCACGCTCAGTGAAGCAGCAAGCCACCCGTCGGACGGCAAATTCGAAGTCATTATCTTCCCCCACATGCCTAAATGGCGGGTCCTGCTGACTGCGCTGAAGGCCACCACACAGGGCCTGGGCGACCAGCCGAGCGTGAGCAGCTACGAATTCACCACGCTCAAGCCATTGCCGTACCAAATGGACGGTGAGGTGAAGAGCGTCGAAGCCAACGTCAAAGTCACTGTGGAATGCGCCCCCGGCGCCTTGGCTACGCTCGGTTAGTCCGCGCCTAGCCTGTAGGGGCGCAGGCGGCGGTGACGAAGTCGTAGATCCGGCCGCGCAGTTCATTCGACGCCGCGATCTTCACCAACCCCTGCCGTTCTCCCACGGTGATCCTTAGCGGAAGGAGCGTCCCTACTTTGTCCTCGGCCACCGCATGTGGGTCACAGCGCGCGGGTCTGATGTGCAAGGCCAGATCTCGTGTGGCGTCACCGGGCGTGATGGTCACGTTCCGAGGCCAAGGATCAGTGGGCGTCTCCGCCAGGAGAGTAGTTCCGTCGATCGACTCAATGGTGAGGCGCTTCGCCGTTCCACCCGGGGTGGCCGGCGTGACGACAAGGCGCACGACGGCGGTGCGGCCGTCCGCTGCTACCTCAAGTGCGGGGTCCAGGTCCATGGTGGCGACGGCGGCGGCTTCGGCTGCGAGGCACAGCTCGCCTGCGTTTCGGGTCAGGACGCCGAAGGGATCGGAAGCGGCGGCGTTTTCCGCCTCGGGGTCTTTGCCCGGAGCAGCGTAGGTGATCCTGGCGTTGAGTTCCGGTGACGCGTCTCCTTCCCGTGCTTCGCAGGCTGCCGCGGGCAAAGCAGCAGGAAGGCTTTTAGGTTGACGGGGCGGCAGCTCCAGGCCGCCTTCTGACGGTTCCCAGGAAATGTCATCGTCAAAAAGCGTGGATCGCAGCCGTGCTCCCGTCACCGTCAGGGGAGCGTCCGTGGTGTTGGTGAGCTGCAGCAGGATGGCCTGCTTGCCGTATTGGTCCCGGGACTGGTTGACCTCAACGGTGATGGGGCCTGAGCCAGTGGTGGAGGGCTGCTGGCTGGAATCCCCGGAGTCACACGCGGCTGCAAGCGGCAGGGCCACTCCAATGGCCATCCCCACCACAAGAGAACGCCACGTCCGGTCCGCCATGCGATCAGTGTAGGGCGCACGTCAATAACAGTCTGCGGTATCAGCTACTGCGTGAGCCCCTGGTGTTTGGAAAGCGCCAGGCAAGATCTCAGCCTGTATTGGGCATTAGCTGGTGCGTTCAGGCCGATAGGATGTCCGCACGTACTAAAGAATTCCGTCCGTTGACGCAACGACGAAAGGCGACACTGATGTCGTTCCAGGCTTACCTCGATGCCATAGAAGACAAGACCGGCCTCACTCCGAGGCAATTGGTTGAAATTGCTGAAACCAAGGGCTTCAACGACCCCTCGGTCAAGGCAGGAACCATTCTTGAATGGCTCAAAGCGGACTATGAACTTGGCCGCGGCCATGGAATGGCGCTGGTGCACGTCATCAAGAAGGGCCCACAGATCGACAGCAAGCATGTGGGTTCGGACGGCACGCACCGCGACGAGTCGGACACGCTTTGGCTGGACGGCAAGGCCAGCAAGCCACAGCCGTGACGGGCGGCGGCCTATGGCGGGCATTCACTAAGCATGCTTAGCTTAAGGTCATCGCCACGGCCGTCCGTTTCAGAAAGGGATCCGCATGTCCACAGTGACCCAGGTATTCGACGCTCCCGCGGCTCACGTGTGGAAAGTGATCGCTGACGGGTGGCTCTACTCTGGCTGGGTTGTGGGTGCCTCGAGGATCCGCGCCGTAGACGATCAGTGGCCGCAGGTGGGCTCCACGTTGCACCATTCTGTAGGATCCTGGCCCTTCCTCATCGACGACAGCACCCGCGTGACCAGCGTGGAACCCGGCCGGGAGTTGGAGCTTTTGGCTAAAGGCTGGCCACTGGGCGAAGCCAAGATCCGGATCACACTGGAAGACCTGGGCGGTTCCGAGAGCCGGGTTTCCATCGCCGAAGATGCCGTCCGCGGCCCGGGGAAAGTGATTCCCAAGGCCCTGCGGGACCCAGTGATTGCTGTCCGAAACCGAGAGACCCTGAAGCGTTTGGAACTTATGGCCAAGGGCGGAGCGGGCAGGCTGAGCTAGAGCGCCGCGATTGCCCTGCCGGCAGCCCGCATGGCTCCGACATCGGTAGCTACCAAAATGCGTGCAAAGTTGTCGGCGTAGCTGCCCAGGTCCTCGTGAACCGAGCCCACCACAGCCACCACGGGGATGGCCCGGCCTGAGCGTTGCACCCGCTTCAGGATGGCCGAGATGATCTTTCCCTCGCCAGTCTGGGAATCCAAACGCCCCTCGCCCACCACAACGGCTTCAGCGGTAGCCAGCAGGGAATCGAAGCCGGCCGCATCCAGCACGGCTTCGGCCCCGGATACCAGTTCGGCGCCAAAATGTGCCCACAGCCCACCGGACAATCCGCCTGCCGCACCGGTGCGGGGCACTCCGGAAGGATCGCGTGGAAGCGAAGACGCCAGGCGCCCCAAGCGTTCCTCCAGCAGGGCAACCGTTGCTGGATCAGCACCTTTCTGGGGCCCGAACACCCGCGGGGCATCCAGGAACGATGTGGTGACGTCGGACAGCACCGTGATCCGGGCATCGCCAAGACCCCCATTTTCGGCGATGGCCCGGACAGCACCGGCACCCCCATCAGTGGTCGCTGAACCACCCGCGGCCACCAGGATGGTCTTCGCTCCGAGGTTTACCGCCGCCGCAATCAGGAGCCCGGTGCCATAGGTACTGGCCGACATCGCGTCCTGGGGACTTGAACGGACAGCGGACAGCCCACTAGCCTGCGCAACCTCTACGACGGCGGTCCCGTCCGGTGCCAGGCCCAGGACCGCCCGCAGCGGCTCACCCCAGGAATCGACGACGTCGACACTCACCGGAGAGGCGCGAAGGCTGCGGCAGAGCGCATCAAAAGTTCCCTCCCCACCGTCGGCGACGGGAAGCTGCGTAGCCGAGCCGCCGCCGTCGTGAATTCCTGCTGCGATGGCGGCCGCCACCTCGGCAGCCGTGTAGGTGCCCTTGAAACTGTCCGGGGCGACGAGGATGGTCATGCCCGGATGAGCGGGTTGACGGGGTGGAGCGGCAGGCGGCCGTCAGCCATGGCAATCGCGTTAAGGGCGCTGAGCCTGGCCATCTCCGCGCGGACTGGGACTGTAGCGCTGCCAACGTGGGGGAGGAGGACCGTGCTGGGCAACTCGGCGAGGCCGGACGCGAGTCGCGGTTCATCCTCGAAAACGTCCAAGCCAGCACCGCTGATCACGCCGTTGCGCAGCGCATGAACCAGCGCGGCCTCGTCCACCACCGGACCGCGGGCCGTGTTGATGAGGATGGCTTCGGGCTTCATCCGTTGCAAGACGGACGCATCCACCAGGTGCCGGGTCTGATCGTTGAGAGGGACGTGCAGTGATAGGAAATCGCTGCCCTCCACGAGTGAATCCCACGGTACCTGCCGGACCTTGCCGGCGAACTCTCCCAGCTCTTCATCACTGACAGGGCGGTCACCTGGCGGACGCGGAGCAAAGAGCACCTCCATGCCGAAGCCCAGCGCGCGCCGAGCCACAGCCCGGGCGATCCTGCCGAAACCGGCCAATCCCAGGACGGCGCCGGAAACATCGCGGCCCAGCATGAACTCCGGCTCCCACCCAAGGAACTTTCCTTCGCGGACTACCCGGTCTGCTTCCACCACGCGACGGGCGGTACCGAGCACGAGCAGCATGGCAATGTCCGCGGTGGCATCTGTCAGGACGCCGGGCGTATTGCCCACCAGGATGCCGTGCCGGGTAGCGGCGTCGATGTCGATGTTGTTGTAGCCCACCGCGTAGTTGGAGACGCCTTTCAGGCGGGCTGCCGCCAGCAGCGGTTCATCGATGACGTCGCGCAGCTGGGTGAGGACAACGTCGTAGTCGCCTGAAGCGCACAGAGCGGAGAGCGCATCGTAGTCAGGCGGTTCGGGCAGGACGGTGACCTGACCGGCGTCGGACAGCAGTCGAAGGCCAGGTTCCGGGATGGCCGTGGTGACCAGGAAATGATGACCCATGCTTAGTTGCCTCCAGCGGAGGCCGGCTGAACAACGGAAGGTATCACCCAGTCAAAGGCCGCTGCCTTGGAACGCGCTCCCTGAGCTGCCTTGGAACGGTTCGGCTCACCCAGTTCCTCCAACAACTTCTCTGAAAGGGCCACAAGCTCGCCGAAAACGTCCGGAGTCAGCCACTCGGGACGTGTCGCAAAGAGTATGTCCTCGCTGGAGGTGTTGCCGCTGGCGCCGGGTGCGAACGGGCAGCCGCCCAGTCCACCCAGGGCGCCGTCCACCATGGCGGCTCCGGCCTGGATAGCGGCGAGTGTGTTTGCTACACCCAAGCCCCAGGTATCGTGGCCGTGATAGACGATCCTGCGTGCAGGGGACTCGTCCCGAACCCGGGTGATGAGCCGGGCGACCTGCGCTGGAACGGCCTGCCCCAGGGTGTCGCAGATGACGATGTCCGTGGTGCCCTCAGCCCGGGGGTCGTTGGCGATGGAAAGGATCCGCTCCTCGGGAACGTAGCCCTCAAAGGGGCAGGTGAAGGACGTGGCGATGCACAGCTGGATGCGGCCATTCACTGCGCGGGTGTACTCGACAGCTTCGGGCAAAGCGGCCAGGCTCTCATCAGTGGTCCGACCGATGTTGGCCTTGTTGTGCGAATCGGAGGCGGACAAGCAGTACTGGAAGTTCCGTGCTCCGGCGGCCGATGCTTTGGCGACGTGACCGGGAGTGGCAACCCAGATCCAGCATTTTTCCAGTTCCTCGGGGGTGAGGGCTTGGACTACTTCCAAGGTGTTGGCCATGGTGGGGACAAGGTCCGCGCGGGCCATGGAGCCCAGCTCGATCGCCGGAACTCCGAGTCGGAGCAGTTCGCGCACGGTCTCGATCTTCTGCTCTGTGGGCAGCAGCTTGCCGGTGAGCTGGAGCCCGTCGCGCAGCGTGACGTCCCGCAGTATGACGTTGCCCAGCGTAGTGGCCAAGGGGCTTTCGAAGCGGTTCATGGTCGGAGGGCCTCCTCGCGGCCGGAAGCCGCATTGATCTGTGCGGCGTCCATGTTCAGGAGCCCGCCAAGGATTTCTTGCGTATTTTCGCCCAAGTCCGGTCCGAGGTTTCGGATGGGCAGGGACTGGTCCCCGATCACCGGAACAATGCCCGGGAAGCCCACGCCTGGGAGGATTTCCTCGCCGGTGGAAACGTCGAACTTCTGGATCATGTTGCGGGCGGCATACTGGCTGTCCGTGCTGATGTCGGCGGCGGTATAGATGGGTCCGGCCGGAACCCCTGCGGCCTCGAGTGCGGCCAGCGCCTCAGCACCTGAAAGCGTGGCTGCCCACTCGCCGATCGCCTGATCCAGCTCCTCACGTTGGGCCCAGCGCCCGGCATTCGTTTGCAGCGAAGGGTCCTCAGCGAGGTCGGGGCGCCCGATGGTCTGCATGTACCGCTGGTAAATGGAATCGCCGTTGCCTGCCACCACGATGCTCGCTCCGTCCATGCACACGTATGCGTTGGAGGGAGCGATGCCCTCCATCCGGCCGCCCACGCGCTGCCGGTCCACGCCGTACGCCTGGTAATCCGGAATCAGCGATTCCATCATGGAGAACATGGCTTCGTTCAGCGCAACGTCGATGATGCGCTCGGTGAGCGGAACAGCGCCGGCCGAGTCCCGGCGTCGTGCTTCACGCTGGTACAGGCTCATCATGGAGCCGAAGGCGGCGTACAGTCCCGCGATCGAGTCTCCGATAGAGACGCCAACCCGGACGGGCGCGCGGTCCGGGTCGCCCACCAGGTTGCGGAACCCGCCGTAGGCTTCGGCGACGGCGGCGAAGCCGGGCCGCTCTGACAGCGGCCCCGTCTGCCCGAACGCGGAGATCCGCGTAACGATGAGGTCGGGGTTGGCCTCGTTGAGGACCTCGGGGCCAAGGCCCCACTTTTCCAGGGTGCCGGGCCGGAAGTTCTCCAGGAGGATGTCGCACTTGGCCACCAGCTCCAGTACTGCTTGCTTGCCGGCCTCCGTGCGGAGATCCAGGACCACGGACTTCTTGTTGCGGTTCAGCGTGCGGTACAGCATGGACGTGTTGCCCTTGTGCAGGCGCCAGTTGCGCAGTTCGTCGCCGGTTCCGGGCCGTTCAACCTTGATGACCTCAGCGCCGAAGTCGGCCAGGAGCCTGCCTGCTGTGGGTGCGGCGATGTAGTTGCCGAGTTCCAGGACCCGGACGCCGTCCAGAGGGGCGATTGTTTGGTGTGTCATGGTCTTCTTTCGTGCGTGGTGGGTAGGCAGTTGGCGGGGCCGGTCAGAACAGCAGGCTCATGGGCAGGATCAGCAGGATCGCCACCACGGAGGCTACGGACACTCCCACCGTGACCGATTTGAGTGCACCCCTCACACTCTGGCCCAAAAGTGACTGCAGGAGCCAGAACGTGTTGCTGGTGACGTGAACCATGAAGAGCGATCCCGCGCCGGCAGCAAGGGCCAGCAGCACAGGATCCAGGCCGATGGCCGGTGCGATGGGTGCCAGCAACCCGGCCGCAGTGATGGCGGACAACGTTACGGACCCGACGGCGATGTGCAGCACAGCGGCGATGGCCCAGACCACCAGCAGCGGGGCCACGGTGCTCGCGGAGAAGAAGCCGCCCAGGATGTCGCCCAAACCGGCTGCGGCGACGGTTGCGGCCAGCGATCCGCCCACGCCGGTAAGGATGAGGATCTGGCCACTTTCCTTGAATCCCACCGCGATGGCCTCTTCAACCTTCTTCTGTCCGATGGCCACCCGCGTCACCAAGCAGGTACCGATCAGGCCGATCAGCAGCGCAATCACGGGCTCGCCGAGGAGTTGGAGCCAGGGGAGCTCGATCTCGAAAATCTCCAGGATGGCACCGGCTCCGATGAGGAGCAGGGAGGTCAGCAGGGGTGCGAACAGCAGGATCAGCGGGGCTTCTTTGCGTTCACGTTCGACGACGGCGACACTTCCGCCGGACGGTTGGGCGCTGGATGCTGGAGAGCCGGGCGCTTTGTTCGCAGCTGACGGCACGGGTGCCTGGTCGCCGGCAGCGGGCTCTTCGCCCTCGCTGTCTTCCTCGGCCACGAACGTGTGGTCCTCATCCTTGGCTTCATTCCAGAATCCTCGGCGGAACAGGAAGGTCATGATGGCAATCGAGATGATGATGGTGGGGATGACCAGAAGCAGGCCGAAGAGCAGCATCTTCCCGAGCGGCACGTTAAGGAGGCCGGCAAGGGCAAGGGAAGCGACGCCGGGAACGGTGAAGACAATGCCGCATTCAAGGGCGATGGCCATGGCGGTAGCCATCCGAGACGTGCCGAGCTTTCCGATCTTCGGGGCGAGCTTCCGGGCCAGTGGAGCGGAGATGACCAGCTGCACGTCCAGGAAGATCGACTGAAGGACCGTGCCGATGGCCAGGCCCATGGTGTAGGGGAGGCGCTTGGGACCGAAAGTCTTGAGCAGGTTCTCTACGAGGCGCCGGATCGCGCCGCTCTGATTCAGGATGGAGCCCATCAGGACGCCGAACGCGATGAGTAAGCCGACGTCCACCATAATCTCGCCGAAGCCACCCGTGATGGTTTTGACGGTCTCTTCGACGCCGAGGCCCACCGCCAAGCCAAGGTATACGGAGGCGAGGATCAGGGAAATCACCGGGTTGACCCGGAAGCGGACGATCAACAGGACAGCGGCCAGAACCGCGACAGCTGTGTTGATCAGAACAGCAATGTCTGACATGGGAAATCCGATCGTTGGGCCTTCCACTTTGAAGGCTGAATCTGATGGGCGCAGCGTGAGCCGGACCACATCACTCATCCCATATTATGAGTTTCAACTCATAATGCAAGCCTTTTCTGCAAATTAGACTGAACGGATGTCCTTCACCATCCGGTCAGCCCATCCCGTCGATGTGGCGGGCATTGTCGCTGCGGACATGTCAGCTGGGCGGACTTCAAACGCTGACGCTGAGCGATTCGCGGCGAACATCAGCGCCGCGGTCGCGGACCCCGCCCGTCTCGTCCTGGTGGCCGAAGCGCATGATGACGCGAACGCGGAAGGAGGGTCCGGCGTCGTGGGTTGGGCCAAAACGCATCACTGGGACTATGCGGACGGCCCGGCGCTGGCTGGGCACTACCTGGGTGGCGTCACCGTGCGGCCTGAATTCCGGCGCAGGGGCCTTGCGGCCCAGCTGACTGAGGCCCGTCTCTACTGGATATGGGATCGGGCAGAGTTCGCTTGGTATGTGGTCAACGCGCGCAACGAGGCATCGCTGGCGTTGCACCGAAGATGGGGCTTCAGGGAGGTCGCGCGGGGCGCCTGCTTTCACACCGTTTCGTTCGACGGCGGCGAAGGAGTGTTGCTGTCAGCGGCACGGCCCCAGGGCTGACGGCGGTAAACGCCGTGGCGGCCTTAGCATGGTCCACAGGTGCACCGACCGGGGGAGTGTGTGATGGGACCGTTGGAATCGATCCAAAGAAGCGCGGATAAGAGCCAATCAGCAGGCGCGGGCCCCGGTTCGCGGCCCCCGAGACCACGTTCCTCAAGGCTGAAGAAGCTGGATGTTGCGATTCTCCTGGTCCTGATCGTCCTTCTTGCACTGTCCGCTACCCCGTGGCCGTCCGCGATGTTGATCCGCAGTGTTTTTGAGCGTGGGGCGCAGGCGACCATCGACGAGATGACCCCCTACGTGCCGGATACGCCTCTGCAAACCCAGGCCGGCGTGGTGTACAAACCCGGGTCCACCTTCGATGTTTTCAGCCCTGAGGGGACCACCGCGCCGCTGCCAACAGTGGTGTGGATTCATGGGGGTGCCTGGATTTCCGGAGCGCAGCGCGACGTGAATCCGTATCTCCAGATCATCGCCGCCGAGGGTTACACCACCATCGGCATGAGCTATCCGATCGCCCCCGAGGCCACCTATCCCACCGCCGTGCGTGACATCAACGAGGCCCTCGCCTACATCAAGGCCCATGCAGCCGAGCTGAACGTCGACACCAGCCGCATTGTGCTGGCCGGTGACTCTGCCGGGGCCCAGCTTGCGAGCCAGATGACCACGCTCACCGTAAACCCTGAGTACGCCAATCTGATGGGGATTCAACCCGCCCTTCAGAAGTCGGAGTTGGCCGCCACCATTCTGCATTGCGGTGTGTACGATCTTCGGGCCATGGCTGACCTTAGCGGCATCGTCGCCTGGGGATTCAAGACCTCCCTTTGGGCTTATACGGGCACCAAGGACTGGTCCGCCACCTACGCCGGGGCCACCATGTCCACCATCGACTTTGTCACCGACGACTTCCCGCCGACGTTCATCAGCGGTGGCAACGGTGATGGGCTCACGTGGCTCCAGTCCGTGCCCTACAGCAACCGCCTCAAGGATGCCGGCGTTCCGGTGACCGAGCTGTTCTGGCCCGCCACCCATGAGCCGGAACTGCCGCACGAGTACCAGTTCCACCTGAACTTCGATGAGGCGCGGGAGGCGCGGGACAAGACGTTCACCTTCCTGTCCACGCACGCCCCGCGGCGCTGATCATCCGCTTTTCCGGGAAAGTTCAAAGTATCTCCATGATGGAACTATTATTGGAGTATGACCTCCTCCCCTGAAGCCCCACCCGTCACGCGCAGGCCAGCGCTCTTCTGGGCCTCTGTCCCGTGTGCTGCCACCTTGGTCCTGGTGCCCCTGTGGATGCTGCTCGGGAATCCCGCTGTCCTGCGCGGGCACCCGTTGCTGCCCGCGCTGTTGGTGACTGCCGTCGTCGTCGGACTTCTTTGGGCTGTTCTGCTGTGGCGCGGCCGCCGCGCGTCCCGCAAGCGTTCGGCGCTAAGGGCTGCTGGCGCGTGGGCCGGGCGCGTCGCTGTGCTGGCACTGGTGGCCATGCTGGTGTGGCTGAATCCGTTCGCCTACCAGCAGGGCGCCGTAGCGGCCGGGTCATCCTCCAAGGTGTCGGTGGTTGAAGAGCCGACGGCCATTGTCATGACGCCCGACGGTGCGCCCGCCAGCAAAGGGCTCGTTTTCTACCCCGGCGCCCGCGTGGAGGCGCGTGCGTATGCGGATATCCTCAGGCCGGCAGTGGACGCCGGGGTGTTGGTGGTGATCCTCAAGGCACCCCTCAATCTCAGCTTGTTGGACGGAAACCAGGCCCGGGGCGCCATGGCGGCCCATCCGGAGATCTCCACGTGGGCGGTTGGCGGGCATTCACTTGGCGGCGTCAGCGCGAGCTCGTTCGCCTTAGACAACCAGGACGTCGACGGCCTGCTGCTGTACGCCTCCTACCCGCTGGATTCCATGCGCGACCGCGCGGGGCTGAAGGTCCTGTCCATCTCAGGCCCGGAGGACGGGCTCAGCACGCCGGAGAAGATCGACGCCTCCCGCGAACTGCTGCCTCCTGACGCCGCATTTGTGGAGGCCCAGGGCGGCAATCATGCGTTCTTCGGAGACTACGGGCCGCAGCCCGGCGACGGCGAACCTACCGTTGGTCGCGACGTTGTCCAGAAGCAGATCGCATCCGCCACGGTTGCCTTCCTGACGGGGATCGTCGGGAGCTAAGGCCCGCCGGGAATAGTTCCGGCCACGCGCCTGTTCATTGATTTAGATGCAAACGCATGTAAGCTGGATGAACAAGCAACAGGAGAATGCCATGGAAACCCGCCGCATCACCGTCCTTTCTGCCGGACTCGGTGTCCCGTCGTCGAGCCGCCTGCTGGCCGATCAGCTGGCCGTTTCCGCCGAGCGACAGTTGCGGGCGGCAGGGTACGACGTGAAGATCGACATTGTTGAACTGCGCGACCTTGCCGTGGATATCGCCAACAATTTCGTCACTGGTTATGCCGCCCCTCGCCTCGCTGAGGTGATTGCCGGCGTCGATGATTCTGACGCCATCATCGCCGTCAGCCCCGTCTTCAGCGCCTCCTACAGCGGCTTGTTCAAGTCGTTCATCGACGTGCTGGACCCGAAGTCGCTGGACGGCAAAGCTGTTCTCCTCGGCGCCACAGGCGGCACCGACCGCCACCAGATGGTCCTCGATTACGCCATGCGCCCCCTGTTCACCTACCTGCGCACCAGGATTGCCGCCACAGGCGTTTTCGCGGGGCCGCAGGACTGGGGAAACACCGACGACGGCGGCTCGCCCCTTTCGGTTCGCGTGGACCGCGCTGCGGGTGAACTGGTGCAGTTGCTCAGCGGCCTCCAGCCGAACCGCAAGCCCGATGCCCTTGAATCACTGCCGTTCGAACAACTGTTGGCAGGTATTTCAGCGGGGCGGTAGCCCGCTTTCAGGAGAGTGGAAATACTCGCTCTGCCATGCCTGGGTCTTCCGTGCCTGGGCGTTGGCGGTTGCGGACCACGGAGGATAGACCCGGAACCCGCGCTTCCCGCCCCGGCCATTGATGGAACTGATGCCATGAGTGACCAAGGCGGACCGGGGAAAGACGAAGTGACCGGAGTTTTCTGCTTCCCGGACGGAGATCACCAAAGTGTCGGCGTCGTTGGCTTCCGGGTGGTCCGCCGGGAACGGTTCCGTACCTCCGGCGGCTGACCGACGCCACACCGCAACGAAGAGACCCACCTTGTTGGGCGTCACCTTGGCCACCCGGAAACGGATCAGCGCAGTGTCGCTTGTCGCGGTTGCGGATCCGTACTCCGTGTTGTCCGGCTCGGCAACGGGGAGGGTGCACTTCCTCCCCAGTTGGTTCAATAGCCGGTGCGATTGAAGGACATCGGGATGAACCATCCGATCAGTATGCACGTGGTGCCGGGCGCTTGGTGAATCCCAGCCCTTGGGTGGCCCGAACTTTTTCACCTGCCTGATCGTTGGGGCAACCATGAAGTGTCCTGTGGATTCCATTGACCTGGTGATGAGCGAACGAAGCGGCGTGGAGATTGACTACTGCCCGCAATGCAGGGGAGTGTGGCTGGACCGTGGGGAGCTGGACAAGATCATTGATCGCGTTGCAGCAGAAACCGTCCCTGCCCCCGCCCGGCCGGCGGCTGCGCCGTCCCAGCCGCCCATCGCGCCGCCACCCCTCTACAACCCGTTCGAATCCCGTCCGCAACAGCCGCGCTATGACGACAGGGACAGGCGCGACTATGACCGGCGGGATGGTGATCGGCGTGAAGGCTACGATCGCGACGGGTACGGACGCAAGCGCAAGAAAAAGGAAGGCTTCCTCGGGGACCTGTTCGACTTCTAAGTCTTCCTAGTCGTCCAACAGCTCAATAAACTCGCGGGCCTGTTTGATGGTGATGTCTGAGTGGCGCGTCAAGGCGATGGCGGCGCCCTCAACATCGCCGCTTTTGGCGAGCGTCCGGATTCGACCGTAGATCTCATCGTTGAGCATGTTGCTGCTCACTTCACGCGTCACCTCGCCTTTACTGACTATTGCACGGTAACGGTACGGAAAACGTTCGGGCTCGTCATCATCCTCCGCCAGCAGGTCCTTGGCAGGCGTCTCCGGCGTGAAAGGCTGAGGGTGGGCCGCCAAGGCGCCCACCGCATCACGCGAGGCGCGCAGGCCCTCGCCAGTGGCCTGCAGGTAGAGCTTGATCGCTGCCATGCCCTGCCCCCGGGCGATCAGGGAGTAGAGCTGTCGGTGCTGCTCCTGGTTGAGCTTGGCGGCAGATTTCCTGGCCAGCTCCACGGGATCCTTCGGGGCATTCGCGGCTGCGACGCCCGCTTTGGTCTCAGCAGAGCGCTTGGAGAAGGAGCGCATCAGCAGCAGCACGCCCGCAATGACCGCAACGAGGATCAGGAGCGGGATGAGGATGGAATCCATGGCGTTGTCAGAGCCGATCTACGTAGTTCTTGGCGGTAAGCAGGTCCGAGTGGGTGGCTTGGCGCAGAACCTTGATGGCCTCGATCTTCTTCCCGCTGCGGACCAGGTTTTGCAGCTCGAGCGCAAGCTGCGGGTTCAGTTGGCCATTGGGAAGGACGGCGGGCTGTTGACCGGTCTGGCCGGCAGCGTGTGACCTGGCTGCCTGGGCCTGAATAGCGGACCTCGTGTTCTCCGCCTGTTCCCGGTGGCTGGCCTCATTCTGGCTCGGCTTGGTAGTGGCTTCGATCCGGGCGCGCAGCGCCAGCGCCTCCTGTACTTGGGACGCTTGGTGCGCAGCCGAACGGGCCGCCAGTTCACGTTGATACCTCTCCGCGTCGGAGACCCCGGTATCCCGCGGTTTGAAGGCCGCCGTGAGTGCCCACAACAAGCCCACGAGGACAAGAAGCGGAAGGGCAATCGTCAACACGTCACCAAAGTTCATCCCCATACTTAGAGCTTATGCCAGAACTTGGTTATCCACAGCACATTCCACTTCCGGCATAGGCTTCTGAGATGGTGGTGTCAAATTAAGGCCCCACTTGTAAGATGCATCACATTTGCGGCATGTTTGGGGTGCTTTTCAACCCTCATAGGCCTCGACGCGGCGGGGCGTCTGTGGATGAAAATGCCGCAAATCTTTCTTTAGTCCACAGCTTGTGAGCGACGTTTCCGCAGGTCAGAGGCTAGTTTCCCCGAAAAGAATTTCTCTATCCACAGGGTAACGCACAGTCTGTGCACAACGTGGGGCTTGTATTCCACAGGTTATCCACAGGGGGTGCCAGGCGTCTGCTGTAACGTGTCTGGAGTGTCCATTTTGGACGCGAATATCCCCTGTTGAGATTCCCGGACGCTGCTTGAATGACCATCGGCAGCGGGCCTTGGCGGATCGACTGTGGATAACTTGTGGATACGGAATGCTATTTTGTCGGCCCTGCCTGACATCGTCAGAGACACCGGGCGGACTTCGTCACCACACACTGCGCTTTACGGGCCGCCTGGGAGTAAATCTCTGCAGCGGTACACAAATGGAGGACGGCTTTGTCAGTTACGCACTTGGACTCAATCGAGGGCACACGCGCTTCGGACTCGAGCCGGAAACCTCCCCAGGACATCCCTGCTGAACAGTCGGTGCTTGGCGGCATGATGTTGTCCAAGGACGCGATCGCGGATGTCGTCGAGATCGTCCGTGGGCATGACTTCTACCGTCCGGCCCACGAAACCATTTATGAGTCCATCATTGACCTCTATGGTCGTGGTGAACCGGCCGACGCTGTCACCGTCTCGGATGAACTGACCAAGCGTGGTGAGATCAACAGGATCGGTGGCCCCGCCTACCTCCACGAGCTCATCCAGACCGTGCCGACGGCTGCAAACGCCGGCTACTACGCCGAAATTGTTGCCGAGCGAGCGGTCCTTCGCCGCCTCGTTAATGCGGGCACCAAGATCGTCCAGATGGGCTACGGCCAGGACGGCGAAGTGGAGGACCTGGTCAATCAGGCCCAGGCCGAGGTCTACGCGGTAGCGGAAAAGCGAACAGCGGAGGACTACGTGGCGTTGAAAGACGTCATGGAATCCACCGTGGACGAGATCGAAGCTTCCGGCCACCGCGGCGAAGGCATGACCGGTGTTCCCACCGGCTTCTACGAGCTGGACGAGCTGACGCATGGACTCCACCCCGGCCAGATGATCGTCATCGCGGCGCGTCCTGCCGTGGGTAAGTCCACGTTCGCGCTGGACTTCGCCCGTTCGGCCGCCATCAAGAACAACCTGGCTACGGTCATGTTCTCCTTGGAAATGGGCCGGAACGAGATCGCCATGCGTCTTCTCTCCGCAGAGGCCACTATTGGTCTGCAAGACCTCCGCAAGGGCACCATCAAGGACGAGCAATGGTCCAAGATTGCCACCACCATGGGTCGCATGAACGATGCTCCGCTGTTCATCGATGACAGCCCCAACATGTCCCTCATGGAGATCCGGGCCAAGTGCCGCCGCCTGAAGCAGCAGCACGACCTCAAACTGGTGATCCTCGATTACCTCCAGCTCATGAGCTCCGGCAAAAAGGTGGAATCCCGCCAGCAGGAAGTTTCCGAGTTCTCGCGTGCGCTCAAGCTGCTCGCCAAGGAGCTCCAGGTTCCGGTCATCGCCCTGTCGCAGCTGAACCGTGGTTCCGAGCAGCGCCAGGATAAGCGCCCCATGGTGTCCGACCTCCGTGAATCCGGCTCCATCGAGCAGGACGCCGACATGGTTATCCTGTTGCACCGCGAGGATGTGTATGACAAAGAGTCGCCCCGCGCCGGTGAAGCGGACATCCTCATTGCCAAGCACCGTAACGGTCCCACCAAGGACATCGTGGTTGCGTTCCAAGGCCACTACTCACGTTTCGCCAATATGGCAGGCGACGCAGGCGCTGGCGGCGGCGGCTTCTAGCCCCCACGGCTTGGTCCATGCGGTCAAGCCGGGACAGTAGTGTTGGTGACGTCCGTGTCCGCGGGCGAATCACTGACTTATTGGGGAAACACATGAAGAAAAATTCGTTGCTCGGATTCGGGGCATCGGCACTGGTCCTTCTGGCGCTCACGGCATGCGGTGGTTCCACCACGGCATCACAGGCATCAGCGTCGGCCCCTGCCAGCGAGACTGCCACGCCGACGCCGACGCCCGCGAAGCAGTACACCAACGAAGAGCTCGTCGGCTTGGTCGGGCAGGTCAAGGAAGCCGATGGCACCAGCCGGGCGGTAGTTTCCGGACAGGAACTGGTAGCCCAGTATGAAGCGGTCCGGGTGCTGACGAAGGCAACCATCGAACCTGCCGATTGCGCGAACCTGGGCACCCTCGGTACGTACCAGTCCATCGACGGCTCTACGTCTGCAGGCACCACCAGGTCCAAAACCGGCGACTTCATCACCAGCCTGGCGCTGACCTCCGGCGTTGACGCAGGGCTGCTCCAGGCGAGCTTGGACAAGAGTCAGTCGCAGATCGAGGCGTGCAAGAAGGTGACGCTTTCCGCGGAGGGGGACACCATGACGCTTACTACCGAAAAGATCAGTGGCGTCGGCAACGTGCCCGGGACGGTGGCGCTGAAAACCCTGATGGTCATGCCGGATGGGAAGGCTGGAGCCATATACAGCGCCCACGCAATCAAGGACGGCGTCCTGATTTTCGCCACGGCGTCCAGCAATGATGCCGCATCCGGCGGGCCGGAAGCAGCCGGCGCCCTCATGGACCAGGCGGCCGCGCTGATCAAGTAGTTCTTACGGCCTCAAGGCCGCGCAGGTAGGTTTCTTGCCGCCTGCGCGGCCTTTTGCGTACTTCTATCGAGTCGGGATACTGCGGCGTGATCACCGTGTGTCGGCTGCCATGAACGTCGGGCCACGCCTTGGTCAGGGACGTTACCGGCCGCGAAATTTCCTTGGCTCGGTATAGGGTTGTGCGGCATGGCACTGCGACTGGTTCAAGTGAACTTCAAGGCCCGGGATGACTCTGCTCTCGGGAAGTTTTGGGCTGAAGCTCTGGGTTGGGGTATTTCCAGTGAGGGACCCGGTGTGACCAACGTTGAACCCGTGGGTTTCACGTGGCCGGACCCTTCAGCTGTCTGCGTCGACGTTGTGACAGTTCCGGACCCGGAGACGGTGAAGTACCGGGTGCATCTCGATCTCGCTACCAGCTCTGCCGCCCATCAGGTGGAGCTTGTTGCGCGGCTCAAGGAGCTGGGGGCGACTCCGGCCGATATAGGGCAGGGAGAGGTGCCATGGACTGTGTTGGCAGATCCCGAGGGCAACCTGTTCTGCGTCTTGGAACCCCGACCGATTTACCAGGACACGGGACCCATTGCCACTGTGGTGGTCAATTGCGCAGATCCGCGGGCCATGGCCACCTTCTGGAGCCGTGCGATGGACTGGACCCTCCACGAGGTGACGGATGAACACGCGAGGCTGCGTTCGTCCGCGGGGGTCGGGCCATATCTGGAGTTGCTCCGCACGTCGGACCCCGACTCACTGCAGAACCGAATACACCTCGACCTGATGCCTTACTCCGGTGACGACCAAGCGGCAGAAGTGGACCGGCTGCACACGCTGGGTGCCGTTGACGCCGACATCGGCCAAGGAGATGTGTCGTGGCGGTGCCTCACCGACCCTGAGGGCAACGAGTTCTGCGTGCTGCGGCCAGGATGACGAACCGGCGAGGTGTCTAGCTGCCTTCGGCCACCGGCAGCGTAAGGCTGAAGTGTGCCCCGTTTGGGCTCGGATGCGCTTTAGCCATGCCATGGTGGGCGATGGCCACGTTGTGGACCACGGCGAGGCCCACACCGGATCCGGCCACGCTGCGGGTGCTGGTGGAACGGTAGAACCTGTCGAAGACACGATCCAGATCCTCCGAAGGAATGCCCGGTCCCGTATCCCGCACATCAAGAGTGACACCACCCTCTGAGGCGGTTAAGGCCACCCGGACCTGGCCCGGCTCGGGAGTGAATTTGCCGGCGTTGTCCAGTAGATTCGCGATGGCGCGGGCCAGCCTGACGCGTTCGCCCGCCACCAGGAGAGGTCCACCGGGTCCTGCCAGGGACCAAACTACCCCGGGGTAACGCCGTTTTGCGTTGTCCATGCAGAAGAGAACAAGTTCGTTGAGATCCATTTCCTCAATGAAGGCGGGTGACTCTTCGTTTCTGGCCAGATCGATCAGGTCCTCGATGAGGGACTGCATGGCTATCAACTCATGCTCCAGTGCCCCGGAAATACGTTCCTTGCTGCCCTGCGACAGTTCGGGATTCCTGAGCATGGCTGCGTTGGTCCTCAGTGACGTCAGCGGAGTCCGCAGTTCATGGGAGGCATCGGCGATCAACTGTTCCTGCTGGTGGCGGGAATGCTCCAATTCGCCCAGCATCGTGTTGAAGGCGTTGCTGAGCCTGTTGGTCTCAGTGGTGCTGCTTTGAGGGATCCTGATGTCAGTGTTGCCGGTTTGGGCGATACTCTCGGCTACGGCAGTGAGGCGATCAACCGGACGTAGTCCGCGTCGTGCGGCTACGTAGGCAGTGCCCGCGGCTACTACCAGAGCCCCCAGCACCGTTGCCGCGAGCAGCCAAATGAGTCGCTCGAAGGACGCCAGCACCCTGTCGTCCCGGACACCCACTACCAATGCGCGCTGATTCGGCAGGGGCCTGACGTACACGCGGATGGGGTCGTCGCCGATGGCTGCTTCCGTGAAGAACGCCGTACTCGTGCCGGATGCCACCTCGCGCATCTGATCGGTGATGGGCAATGCTGGGCCCGCGCCAGAGTCCGGGTCTTCCAGGGGAGTTGGGGCCACCAGCTGGGCACAGGCCGGCGAGCGGACCCAGGTGCATTGCGAAAACCCTTGCCAATGGGGATCGGTCTGGATCAGTTGGATGATGCGATCCGATTCGCGCCTCAGGGAAAGATCCTCGTTCTTGCGCAATTCATGACCCACAAAGACGTATACCAGTACTGCGAACGCTGAAACAGTGAGGGTGATGGCCGCTGCGATTACCAGCGTCATCCGCAGCCGTAGCGTCACGATGCGGCCAGCCTGTATCCAACGCCCCGAACGGTCTGGATGATCCGTGGCTCACCCTCGGCTTCGAGTTTTCGACGCAGATAGCTGATGTAGACCTCAAGGGAATTGGAGGCTGGAGTCATTGCGTATCCCCACACGGCGTCGCTGATCTGGCCTCGACTGAGTGCTTGCTCCGGGTTCTCCGCGAGCACGCAAAGGATGGCGAACTCAGTGCTGCTGAGGTCGATCCATCGCCCGTTTTGCCTCACGGCGTGGGCCTCGGATACCAGTTCCAAGTCGTTGTACCCAGTGGGGCTGGCCGGAAGGTTGGTTGTCCGGCGTGCCATGGCCCTCAACCGTGCCAACAGCTCATCGGGTTCAAACGGCTTGGAGAGGTAGTCATCCGCTCCGGCGTCCAGCCCCGCAACGCAGTCGGCCACGTCGCTGCGGGCCGTGAGCAAGAGGATCGGAATCGCATTGCCGGCAGCTCGGAGCATTCGGCAGAGGCCGAGGCCATCCATCAACGGCATCACAACGTCCGCCACCAGCAGATCCGGGGACGTTGCGGCGACCCTTTCGAGAGCTTCACGGCCGTCAGCGGCAGATTCAACCCGGTAGCCGGTCGCTTCAAGCAGGGACTGCAGGGAGCTCCTGATGTCCTGATCGTCGTCGACGACCAGTACTGTTATGGGCTCCGTCATGGCCACCAGCATAATTGGCCTGGCTTCATAATCCTTTAAGTTCCCCGATGAATCATGGGGCCATGGATAAGGACATCGGAACCACCTACGCCACCGCCGCGCAGCGAGGTCTGCTCACGTCGCGGCGTCGTCGTCCACGGGCCAGGGACTGGGTTGTGGGCATCTCTGCCGGGGCAATGATGGCACTGATTCTCGGCCACGGACTGGTGCCGGAGGCTCACGGGCTGGCACTCGCCGTCGAGAGCTTCCTGCCATGGCTGGGGGTGGTCATAGCTGCCCTGTTGATCTTGGCGCTGTTTGCAAGAGCGTGGGCTGGCTCCATCCCAGCGGCGGCCGCTCTGGTTTCCTGGTGCGTGGTCTTCCTGCCAGTCATGGCGACGTGCATCGCGCCGGCTTCCGCTGCAGGCACCTCGGAGGAGGCTGACAGCGGATGGAGCGTCGTCACGCAGAACCTCCGGGCGGGAAATCCGGAGGCCGATGAGGCAGTAGAAAAAGTGATCCAGTCAGGTGCCGCCGTCGTGGTCCTCCAGGAGCTCACCGGGCCCACCTTGGAGCGGATTGCTCCGGTGATGGACCGGGCTTTTGGGTATCGGCAGGTAGCTGGAACGGTGGGAGTATGGAGCCGGTTTCCCCTGAGCCAAGGAAGGCCCTTGACCTTGGGACTTGGCTGGTCCCGCGCCATGAGCGTGCAGTTGGAGTCTCCGGATGGTCCCGTTCAGCTCTATGCCGTGCATCTGCCCTCGGTCCGACCCGGCGAAGTACGCAACCGGAACGCCGGGCTTGCCAAGCTCAGCAGACTGGTGGAGGCGGATCCGTCGTCGCGACTCCTGGTGGTCGGCGACTTCAATACGGCGAACACAGACCGCTCCTTTGGCCCACTGCTGGGGACGCTCGACGACGCCCGGTCCGGTTTCGGTTTCACCTGGCCGGCCAGCCTCCCGGCCACCCGACCGGACCACATTCTGTTCCGCGGATTCACCGTTTCCGGTGCGTCCGTCATCAAAACGCCGGGTACCGACCATCTGGCAGCGATGGCATGGCTGCAGCCGGGGCCAGCCCGGCCGACGGTGAGCCTTCACCGATAACGGGGACCTCGTGCAGTCCGGCACTCAAGGTCAGCCGGCTCCCTTAGTTGCCCGACGCCTTCAGCAAGTGATCCGGCAGCCTGTTTCCCGGTGCCCGCCCACGGATTTCCAGCAGTTCGCGGGCATGAGCGTGCAGCTTCTTGTCCTCCTCGGAGACTGGCACCCAGGACGGAATCGGCACGGCAGTGCCGGTTTCATCGCGTGCCACCATCACCGTGAGGCAATACGTGGTCAAGTTCATTTCCCGGTTCTTGGGATCACCGGAGCGGACGTGTACTGCAATATGCATGCCCTTGGCGCCGGTGTAGACGAGACGGGCTTCCACCTCTACGACGTGACCGATCAGCAGTGGCCGGTAGAAACGCACGCCACCGGAGAACACGGCCACTGTGTCCTTCCCGGCGTACCGGGAGGCGCAAACATAAGCAGCTTCGTCGATCCACTTCATGACGATGCCACCGTGGACCTTGCCGCCCCAATTCACATCAGTGGGGGACGCCATGAACCGCAGGACGACGCGCTCGGCCGTTCCGGCGTCGGTATATTCCTGGGCGTTCATCGCATTGACGATCTGCTCGCGGACTTCGATGCGCGCCAGGGCATGGTCGCGTTGCTCGATCTCCCCAGGCGTCGACGGCTCAAACTGGGGGACAGGAATCGGCTTGCCATCGGGTCCCACCGCCACAAAGATCACCATGCACTGGCTGTGCATCGTCTCGGGACCGCCCTTGGGATCGCGCGAGCTGACAACGGTATGGATATGCATGGAGGAGCGGCCGGTGTAGACGATGGTGGACGTCACCTCCACCATGTCGCCGCTGTTGACCGGATCCGTGAAGTGGATATTGCCCACGTAGGCGGTGACACAATACGACTTCGACCAGCCCACTGCTGCTGCGTAGGCTGCCTTATCCACCCACTCAAGGACTGTGCCGGCGTCGACTGACCCGCTGTGTCCGATGTCCATGGGAGCCGCCAGGAAGCGGAGGGTCACTGAATTGGCGGCGTCATCGCTCATGCTTGGAATCTTACTGTCGGCAGGTTTCTGTTACGTGACTAAGTCGGCAGTCTCAGGGGTTGAACGAGTCACATGCGCTGGAGGCCAAGGGTGGCGATGAGATCCTCGTGAAGCTCGAACCAGGTGCGGTGGAACGAATCGCGGTCCGTTGCCGTCAACCAGGCCGTATCTTCCGGAGCGCGCTTGAGTGCGTTCAGTAAGCGTTCGGAGTAACCCTCAAAGCGAGGGAGCACGCCAGCGAGCCGGGCTTCGAGTGGACGCCACGCTGCCAAGGCACCGATCAGGACATCCAGAGCCCCCTCAACGGCCGGAGTTTGCAGCTGGATGGCGCTGCAAGCTTCCACGACGCCGGCGTTGAAGTCCGCGAAATCGTCATGTACGGCCAAAACCGCGCCGCGTGCCCCCGCGTTGTCCAGTTCATCGGCAAGCAGCCGCTCGTTCTCAGTCCGACCAACGCTCGATAACGACCAACCGCTGCTCCCCGCAAACGTGCTGTACGTGACGAGGCCGTTCACGCCGGCGTCGATGAGCTGGGACTCCACCGCAGCGCGATCCTGCGCGAAGCGCGCCGCTACAGCCTCCGTCTCGGCGAATCCGAGGAGGCGCACGGCGTGAAGGGTGAGAAGTGTCATTTGCTGTCCGTCACGGTGACGGTTCCCTGCGTGCCGTCTACGGTCAGCGGGCTTCCATCAGGGACCACGTCAAGGGCGTCGCGGACGCCCAGCACGGCTGGAATTCCGTATTCCCTGGCCACAATCGCTGCGTGGGACAGCATTCCGCCGGTCTGTGTGACTACTGCGGATGCCATGCCGAACAAGGGGGTCCATGCGGGGTCGGTGGTGCGGCAGATCAGGACATCGCCGGTCTGGAAGCGGATGAATTCGTCGGGTCCGTGAACGAGCCGGGCCGGCCCTTGGACAGTCCCCGCGCTCGCGCCGACGCCGGTGAGTATCGTCTTCATCAGGCTAGTTCTACCACCGAAACCGCTGCCCCGGCACCATTCGGTCCCGGGCCAGCGGATCGAAAAGGAGTCACTTATCTCCCATATATGCGATCTTCGGCATAGAAGGGGCGTGCATGCCCGCACCGATATAGAAGCCCCCGGTGCGCCGCGAAGTGTGACAAGAGAGCTGATCCACCGACTTGCACCATAAATGAGAATCAATATCATTTAACTCATGCCTCATCACCCCACTCTCGTGTCCCCTGTCCGCACCACGCGAAAAAGCAGACTTCGCGCCCAGCCGATTGCCGCCGTCGGGCTCTCTGCCCTTCTGTTGACAGCGTGCGCCGCCCCTGGTGGCACAGCCGGCAACGCAGCCGAGGCAACCCCCCAGGCCACTTCCTCACCCAGTGCCAAGGAGGCCGGAGCGCCGACTCCGCGGCTCGTTTACACCCACGACGCCGGCATTTCAGTTCTGGACGCTACCTCGCTTGAGCAGGTAGGAAGTGCCGAAATGTCCGGTTTCAACAGGCTTAACCCGGCTGGCGACGGCCGGCACGTCTTCGTGTCCACGGGCGACTCCTTCCGCCTCTTCGACGCAGGCGCCTGGACGGAGCCGCACGGCGATCACAGCCACCACTATGTGGCTGAGCCCAAGCTGACTGAGCTGGCGTTTGCGGCAGACAAGGCCGGTCACGTGGTGCTGCACGGAGATAAGACCGTGCTTTTCAACGACGGTTCCGGGAGGGTGGAGAGCTTCGAAACCTCTGCGCTGGCCGCCGCCGTTGAGGACGGAAAGCTGCCTGCTACAGACGTCTACACCACACCCGAGGCACATCACGGTGTGGCTGTGGAGCTGGAAGACGGCAAGCTCCTGGTGACGCTCGGTAACGAGGAAGGGCGCTCAGGCATCGCGGTGCTGTCGGCGGGCAAGGGCCAGGAGCGCGCGGAAGTAGTGCGCAACGAAGAATGCCCCGGAGCGCACGGCGAGGCCGTCGCCGCCAACGAAGCCGTAGTGGTTGGCTGCGAAAACGGAATGCTCATCTACAAGGACGGTGCCATCACCAAGGTTGCCAGCCCTGACGCCTACGGCCGGATGGGAAACCAGGCTGGCTCCGAAAAGTCGCCTGTCATTCTCGGTGACTACAAAGTGGATAAGGCCGCCGAGCTCGAGCGGCCCACGCGGATCTCCTTGGTCAACACTGAGACCGCCAGCCTGCAGTTGGTGGATATCGGCACCAGCTACTCCTTCCGCTCGCTTGGCCGCGGGCCTGCCGGCGAGGCGCTGGTACTTGGTACGGATGGCGGGCTGCGTGTGATCGATCCCCTGACCGGTACCGTCACGTCGACCATCCCGGTGGTTGGTGCTTGGGAAGAGTCGACGACGTGGCAGGACCCGCGGCCCACGCTGTTCGTCCAGGGCTCGACGGCGTTCGTCACCGAGCCGGCGACCCGCACCATCCATGCGGTGGACTTGAAGACCGGCAAGCTAGCGAAGTCGGCGCAGGTGGAGCATGTTCCGAACGAGCTGAGCGGCGTCAAGGGCTAGCCCCTCCCCCCGATCCTCTCTCACATCCCCATGATTAAACGCCAACGGTCTCTCACTTTTCTGAAGGAAGTGAGAGACCGTTGGCGTTTAGGGGCTGTTATGTGAGAGAGCGTCGGTGAGGCGTTGACGCAGGGCCGCTGTCGGGGGGTGTTTACGCCAGGACGCGGAGCTTGGATCCTGAGCGGCCGAACAGTGCGGCGTCGGCGGAGATCCTGCCTGCGCCGGCCAATGCGAGGGCCAGGGCGGCTCCGGCGAAGAGCAGCACCAGCTCATACCCGCCATTGCCGACGAAGACGCCGGCCGGTGCGTGCACCAGGAAGAGTGCGCCGAGCATGTTGACGGCCAGGAGCGCTGCGAACACGCGGGTAAGAAGCCCGATGATCAGCGCAATGCCGCCCACGAGCTCCAGGGTTGCCACGATCGGGGCTACTGTCGAGGCGCCCGGCACGCCCATCTGGGCGAAGGAGGCCTGGGTGCCTGCGATGGTGAATTCGTTGAACTTCTGCCAACCGTGCGCGGCGAAGAGAAATCCTGCAATAACGCGCAGGATGGTCAGGACTGTGGTGGTCAAGCTGGACTTGTTCATGGTTCAACCCTTCAGGAGATAACTTGAAGTGTCAACTAATCATGGCATTTGTGACCAAATTCCCAGCTACTGCCCGCGCTCGGATTCGTGCTCGTCAGCGGCTGCGCCGGGGCTTCGCCTGAAGCCACGGCTGCAGCAGACGGGTGGTGACCGGCAGGAAGATGTACGTCATCAATGGCGTGAGGATCACGATGTTGAGGAGCACTGCGAACACCAACGGCCAGTCCTGCGTCAACGGATGCAGCAGGAAATTGGCCAGCAGGCTCAAGGGGAAAAAGGGTAGGAAGATGCTGATGGCCTGCTTCCAACGAGGCGGCACCACCGTTTCGGGCACCACCACCGAGACGTCGCCCGGCCGCGAGAACCAGCCCTCAATGCCGGTGTGGCGCTCCACGCGGGTGGTCTCCATCATGTCCCTGGCGCTGTCGATCCACCAGCGCCGCTCCTCGGATTCCTCCCACTCCTGCAGCGAATCGGCGTCAGCAAAGCGGTAAAGCATGTGCCATTCGGTGGAGTCCACCCCATTGCGAACCCACCCCGACCCCAGGTATCCGGGCCATTCGCGGGCGAGTTCCTGGCCCGCGTGGGCCCACGCGTTGGCTTGGCGGGTGTAGCCCGGAAGGATGGTGCGGGCGACGGAAACGGTGACGGGATGCTCGTGTGACACGGCCCAAATGTACCCGGCCCGCAGCGGACTAGGCTTGTTTAGTGCCTCAAACCACAACCACACCCACGCGCTCCAACGCCCGCGAGATCCTCCGCCTGGCCGTCCCTGCGTTCGGCGCGCTCATTGCCGAGCCGCTGTTCCTGCTTGCCGACTCCGCAATCGTTGGGCATCTGGGCGTCGACCAACTGGCCGGTGTGGGGCTCGCGTCCACCATCCTGCACACCGCAGTGGGGCTGATGGTCTTCCTGGCGTATTCGACGACGCCGGCAGTGGCCCGGGCGATCGGCGACGGCAAGTTGGGGAAGGCTTTGGCAGCAGGGCGCGACGGCGTGTGGCTGGCGCTGCTGCTGGGCCTGGTCCTCGCGGTGGTTGGCTTTGTGGCGGCTGAACCGCTGGTTGGCTTCATGGGAGCCAGTGGAGACGTTGGACAGTTCGCGGTCGATTACCTGCGCTGGTCCATGCCGGGCCTGGCCGCGATGCTGCTAATTTTCGCCGGTACCGGTGTTCTCCGCGGGCTCCAGGACACCCGGACTCCGCTGCTAGTGGCCACCGCCGGTTTTGCGCTGAACATCGCACTCAACGTGTTCCTGGTCTACGGGCTGAATCTCTCGGTAGCCGGCTCAGCGATCGGCACCAGCATTGCGCAGTGGGCCATGGCGGCGGTCTATTTGGTGATGGTGAGCCGAAATGCGCGGCAACACGGCGTGTCCTTGAAGCCCAACTGGCATGGCATCCGCGCCATGACCAAGGTGGGTTCGTGGCTCATGCTGCGCACCCTGAGTCTCCGCCTCGCCATCCTCGCCACGGTTCTGGTGGTGACCGCCCAAGGCGCAGTGAACCTCGCCGCGCACCAGTTGGCCATGACCATTTTCTCGTTCCTCGCGTTCGCCCTGGATGCCCTGGCGATCGCCGCGCAAGCCTTGATCGGCAAGGAACTCGGCGCCAGGAACGCCCAACGCGTCCGGGAGTTGACCCGCACCATGATCCGCTGGGGGCTCGGATTCGGCGTGATCACCGGTGTGCTCCTTGCCATTGCTGCTCCGTGGGCCGGCTACCTCTTCACTCCCGACGCCGGTGTCCGCTCCGCCCTCACCGTCGCCCTCTGGGTCCTGGCGGTCGGGCAGCCGCTGGCCGGCTACGTCTTCGTCCTGGACGGAGTCCTCATCGGCGCCGGCGACGCGCGCTATTTGGCGATTGCCGGCGTCGTCAACCTGGTGGTCTACCTGCCGCTGCTGGTGGCCATCCACCAATTAAGGCCCGACGGCGAGGCGGGGCTCCTCTGGCTGTGGGCCGCGTTTGCGCTGGGCTACATGCTGGCCCGCGGGGTGACTTTGGGGCTGCGCGCACGCACGGATCGGTGGATGGTGCTGGGTTCGCACTAAACTGGACGGGTGACTCTCCCAGCGACTCCTGCCCAGACTCCTTCTGCCTCCGCGGCCGGACTCTGGAAACCCGTGCTGATCCGTGCCACGGTGGCACTGTTGTTTGGCGCGGTCACCATCTTCTGGGCCTCACCGTCTGTGCATGTCCTGGCGTGGGCTGTGGGCCTGTATTTGCTTGCGACTGCCGGGGCCGTGTGGATGTCCCGCGCTCTGCCCGTGGCGGTGCCTGCGGTGGTGGCGCTCGGCGGAATCGGGGCGCTGGTCACGCAGTCTGACGAGGGAGTCGCTCTTTCAGCCATGCTGGCGTTGCTGGTGCTGGGCCTCCTCGAACTGGTGCATGGGATCAGGAAACGTGATTCCCTGGCCCGCGACTGGCTCGTTTCCGGGGTTATTTCCGTTGGCACGGCCGTTTTGCTGCCATTCTTCACCTCGCTCGGCGCCCATGCGCTGCTGGGTGTTGCCGGCGGCGGGGCCATCATTTCCGGCGTGCTGTGGATCCTGTCCGGGCTGACCTTGCGGCACGACGCCAAGGCAACCTCCGGTGGCACGGCGCAGGCTGCTGGGCCCAGTGCTTCGCCCGAGGCCGTAAACTAGTAGCTGGACGTTCTACTCGTTGTAGAACTTTTGCAGACCGGCGGACACGAACCGCCATCATTGGAGGAATGACCGTGGCTGACCAGACACCAGGAGAACCGCGCAAGATGCGGACCTCGGTCAAGGGACCCCTCATGTTCTCCGCGTTCTTTGCAGTACTGGCCTTCGTGGCCGTGCTCATCTTCGCTTCGGGCGGCAGCGCAAAGGCCCCGCGGTTCGACCTCGCCTTCACCGGCGCCGGCATCGCATTCATCGTGAGCCTTGTTGTGGCGGCCATGCTGTCCATGAGCCACAAGGAAAACGCGGACCACCTCGGCAAGGGCTCCGGGGTGAACCTCAGCTCCAAGCGTCCCGGCCATGGCGGCCACGGCGGCCCGGCTGCTCCAGACGACCAGGTTGAAACGCCCGACGCCGGCCGCTGACCTTCCAGCGCTTCCCCACCGTGGTGGGGGAGCGCTTTTTTGTGTGTGCTGTGGCATTCCGCTGGCTGAAGCCCACGGGTAGGGTGGGCCCACGACTATCTTTCTTGGGGGGAATTGATGGCACCTTGGCGGGAATCCGTGGATATAACGGCTCAGGCGGACGTGGATACCTTGCTCAACCTGGCGTTGGCACTGGTAGTGCAACGCCTCACCGTTTCCGGCTGGCTCCACCCCTTCGCCGCAGCCATCAAGGACGACGGCGACCATTTCCTCATCTGCCCGGAGGAGAAACCCGGGGAGTACACGGTGAAGTCCAACGCCGCCATCGCCGAATGCTACGACGCGCTGGCCGTCCAGCGGCAGGATCTGCGGGCCGCCGTCGTGGTGTCCGACGTCAGGCTTGTGGGCCTGGAAGGCGACGCCGTTCATCTCGCGTTGGAGCACTCAGCGGGATTCGCGCTGAGTCTGGTGCAGCCGTACACGCTGGTCCGGGGACGGGGCGTGAGTTTGGGGCCGATGTCGATGGTCTCCGGCGACCGTGTGACGTGGCCGGAAAGTGCGGCTTGACCGGACCGGTCATTCCTCGTCTGAAGGCAATTGCCGCAGCCGCCAAGCGATGATCTCGTGAATGAGCTCGATGGGGAGCGGGGCGTTGTGGGGCAGTTGGATGGCGTGCTCGGTGGTTCCGTAGTCGCTCAAAGCCGTTGAGAAGTGCGTGATGGCCTGCGGTGTGGGGTAGAACCCGACGTGGCGCTTTGTTCCCTCTGCCTTTTTACTCGCCCTCGGCGGCCTTCCTTGCTCGGTAGGCCGCGACGTGGGCACGGTTGGCGCAATTGCCGGTGTCGCAGTAGAGCTTGGAGCGGTTGCGGCTGAGGTCCAGCACCACGGCGTCGCAGTCCTCGGCCGCGCACACGCGCATGCGGTCCATTTCCCTGCTGCGGATGACGTCGACGATGGCCATGGCTGCCTCTGTGCCCATTCGGTCTGCCAGCGGGGCTTCAGGGGTGGTGGCGTGGAGGTGCCAGTCCCAGTGGTCGTGTTTCACAAGTTGGGGGAGTGCCTTGGCGTCGATCAGCAGCTTGTTGACGGACTTGGCCGCCGTATCCTCGTCGGCACTCCAGAGCGCTGCGAGTTCGCTGCGGAGACGCTTGATGCTGGTCAGTTCCGCGGGGGAGTTAACCCTGGAGCCCGTGAACTCTTCGGCGTCCAGGAAGGCATTGAGGTCCTCCAGCGTGGCGAGCGATTCCTCTCCGTTGGCGGCCGTGTTGATGAGATTGACGACGCTGCGCAGGGCAACTTCGGTGTCAGGCGCAAAAAGCACTTTGACTCCTTACAAGTTTCGGGAGTACTGTCATGACCATAAGCCCACTTTACTCCTGACAGGAGGCTGCTGTGTCAGCTCCAACGACGAAGGCTGATGCACAAGGTTTCCTGGCATCAGGACTCGGCATCGCACTCTTTTCTTCCGCTGTCTTTGGCACGTCCGGCTCATTCGCCAAGTCGATGCTGGAAACCGGCTGGTCACCCGGCGCCGCAGTTGCCGTGCGCCTCACCGGTGCCGCGCTGATTCTGCTGATTCCCGCCGTCGTGGTTCTCCGCGGCCGCTGGCACCAACTCAAGGACAACTGGCTGACCATCCTGCTGTTCGGCCTTATTGGTGTTGCAGGTTGCCAGCTCTTCTACTTCAACGCCGTCGCGCGGTTGTCCGTGGGCGTCGCTTTGCTGCTGGAGTACCTGGCTCCGGTGATGATCGTCCTGTGGCTGTGGATCGCAAGCCGCCGCCGGCCCCGGGCCCTGACCGCTGTGGGCGCGCTCCTGTCACTGGGTGGCCTGGTCCTGGTGCTCGACCTGACCGGTGCCGTGAAGGTGGACTTCATTGGTGTTCTTTGGGGCATGGCCGCGGCCGTATGCCTGGTGATCTACTTCTTCATCACCGCCAAGGAGAACGACACCCTGCCTCCGCTGGTGCTTGCGTCGGGCGGCCTCATGGTGGGTGCACTGGTGATGTGGCTGGTCGGTCTCCTGGGTTTGCTGCCCATGACGTTCAGCACCGCCGATACAACCCTGGGTCCGTGGACAACGCCGTGGTGGGTGTCCGCCGTCGGGCTCATCATCCTGGCCACGGTCCTGGCCTATGTTTCCGGAATCATGGCCGCCCGGAGCCTGGGTTCCAAGGTGGCATCGTTCGTGTCCCTGACCGAAGTTCTGTTCGCCGTGATCTGGGCGTGGTTGTTGCTGGGCGAACTGCCTGGTCCGATTCAGTTGCTGGGTGGCCTCTTCATTGTGGGCGGCGTAGTCCTGGTCCGCGTCGATGAGTTGCGGGGAGACCGTCGCGCCGTCCCGGTCCTGGACCACCCGAACGACGTCGAACCCGTCCCGTCAGGGTCCGTCACCAAAGCGCCCCGCGGCTAAGCCGGAGGAATCCCGGGCTTGTTCGAAATCTCCGCCGAACAACGGCAGCGTGTGCGAACAACGCAGGGGATCGCTACTCCCTTAACAGCAAAGAACCCGGACGCTTGTGCGTCCGGGTTCTTCCCAACTGTCTTAGTTGGAGGCCTGCTGCTGCTGCTCAGCGTTCTTCTGAGCGCGATCGCCGGCTTCGCGAAGTGCGTCGGCAACCTTCTTCAGGTTGGAAGCGTGCTGGCTGTCCCACTCGCCGCGGAACTTGTCAGCGTCCGGGCCCTTCCAGTCGGTGCCGTCAAGTGCACCCTTCAGCTGTGAACGCTGCTGCTCGATGTTCTCGGCACCTGCCTTCAGCTTGTTACCGAGCTGACGAAGCTGATCAACATCTGCACCCCAAATAGCCATGAGATTCTCCTTCATTTGTTCGGACCCGAGCTCTTCGGCATCCCCAGCGGCCTCCGGCTCATCCGGAAGATCCAATAAGTAAAACCTATCCCGGGAATCCAAAAACCGTCGATGGGCACCCCTCCCCATGCAGCACTGCCCATGGTTAGCATGGGTTTATGTGCCGCAATATCAGGACCCTGCATAACTTCGAACCGCATGCCACGAACGCCGAAGTGGAGGCCGCAGCACTGCAATACGTGCGCAAGATCAGCGGTTCCACCAAGCCTTCCAAAGCCAACGAGGAAGCCTTTGCCGAGGCAGTCCACGAGATCGCCCACATTACGCAGCATCTCCTGGACTCCCTGGTGAGCCACGCTCCGGCGAAGAATCGTGACGAGGAAGCAGCCAAGGCAAAGGCCCGGTCGGCCGTCCGTTTCGGGACGGCCTAGCCCGGGCCCCTGTTCGCTTTCCGGGTCTACTTCCCGAAGGACCGCAGTCTCAGCGAGTTCGCTACCACCAGCACCGAGCTCGCTGCCATTGCTGCGCCGGCGATCATCGGGTTCAGGAATCCGAGTGCTGCCACCGGGATACCGATCGCGTTGTAGAAGAACGCCCAGAACAGGTTGGTCTTGATGGTGGACAGTGTCTTACGGGAAAGCTCTATGGCCTGGACCAGCTGACCCAGGTCGCTCCCCATCACCGTGAGATCCGAGGCCTCGATGGCGACATCCGTGCCCGATCCCATCGCGATGCCAAGGTCCGACTGCGCCAAGGCGGCCGCGTCATTGACGCCGTCACCGGCCATGGCCACCGTAGCGCCGGACGCCTGCAACTTCCTGACGGCCTCGACCTTGCCCTCCGGCAGGACACCGGCGAATACGTCCTCAGGTGAAATCCCGACGGCGGCAGCCACTTGGGCGGCCACGGCGGCGTTATCCCCGGTCAACAGGATGGGGCGGATACCCAGGTCCTTCAACTTCTGGATTGCTGCTGCCGAGCCGGGCTTGATGGTGTCGCTCAGGCTGACAATGCCGGCAGCCTGGCCGTCGATGGCAACCCAGATTGCTGTGGCACCACCGTTTTCCTCCGCAGTCAGTGCTTCATGGTGACTTGAGTCGAGCGTGACGCTGTTCTCCTCGAGCCAGCCGGAGCGTCCAACGACGACAGTCTTGGTCACCCCGTCCAGCGCAACGGTTCCCCGCACGCCGCCGCCCGGAGCGGAACTGAAGCCCTCCACGCGAGGCAGGCTGCCGGCGTCGTGCAGTGCTTCTTGGGCCGCAGCGGCGATCGCGTGGGCGATCGGATGCTCGGAAGCGGTTTCAACGGCTCCTGCCAGTGTCAGGACGGTGGCCGGTGAATGTCCGTTCAGTGCGACAGTGTGGTCCACGGCGAGCTTGCCGCTGGTCACGGTGCCCGTCTTGTCCAGCAGGATAGTGTCCACGTGGCGGGTGTCCTCAAGGACCTGTGGGCCCTTGATGAGAATGCCCAGCTGAGCGCCGCGGCCCGTTCCCGTCAGCAGACCGACGGGAGTGGCCAGACCCAAGGCGCAGGGGCAAGCAATCACCAGGACAGCGACGGCGGCCGTGAAGGCTGCGTTGAGGTCACCGGAGAAGAACAGCCATAGCAGGAACGTCACCAGGGCAATGACCAGCACGATCGGCACAAAGACAGAACTGATCCTGTCCGCGAGCCGGGCAATAGGTGCTTTGCCGGTCTGTGCCTGGCTGACCAGGCGACCCATCTGGGCGAGTGTCGTGTCCGAGCCGACACGGGTTGCACGGACCAGCAGGCGGCCCGAAGTGTTGATCGTAGCGCCTGTCACAGCGCTGCCCGGACCGACCTCGACCGGCACCGATTCGCCCGTCACCAGTGAAGCGTCGACGGCGGAAGCGCCATCAGTGACCACGCCGTCGGTGGCAATCTTCTCGCCTGGGCGGACCACAATGACGTCGTCCACCAGAAGTTGATCGGCCGGAATCTTTTGCTCCACGCCGTCCACCAGGATCGTGGCGTCCTTGGCACCCAGATTCAGCAGGGCCTTGAGGGCATTGCCGGCCTTGGCCTTCGCGTTCGCCTCAAGGTAGCGGCCCAGCAGCAGGAACGTGGTGACCACGGCGGCGACCTCGAAGTACAGCCCGCCCCCGGACATGCTTTCCATGCCGGGATGTTCAGTCATTCGGGGGTCCGCGAACAACTGCCACGCAGAGTAGAGGTACGCGGCGATCACACCGATGGACACGAGGGTGTCCATCGTGGAGGCGAAGTGGCGGGCGTTGATGGCAGCAGCCCTGTGGAAAGGCCAAGCCGCCCAGCTCACCACCGGCAGGGCCAGCGCCCCGACAACCCAACCCCAGTTGGCGAACTGGAGGGCGGGGATCATCGAGATCGCGAACACCGGTACGGTCAACAGCGCTGCGGCAATCAGGCGGGGGCGGAGCGTCGACGCGGAGGGCCCATGGTCCATGTGATTTTCGTGCTCGGCGCCGCCGGAAGTGTGCTCGTCTTCCGTCGCCTCGCTTCCGTGGTGGTGCTCGTGGGGGTGGGGTTCGCGGGTGTGGGACGGTGGGGCTTGGCGGACTGTGGCTTTGTAGCCTGTGGCGTTGACCGTGTCCACGATTTGCTGGTCCGTTACGGTTGCCGGGACGGTGACGTGGGCTGATTCGAGGGGCAGGTTGACGCTGGCCTCGACGCCTTCAAGTTTGCCCAGTTTTCGTTCCACTCGATTGACGCACGAGGCGCAGGTCATGCCCTCGATGTCCAGTTCGATCACCCTGTGTGCAGGTTGGTTGAAAGTCTCCTGGCTACTCAAGAGGACTCCTATGCTTCGTTGGCTACCACCAGGTAGCCGGCTTCTGCCACGGCTTCGCCAATTTCAGACGGCGAGAGCTCCTTGGTTGAGGTGATGGTTACGGTGGACAGTCCACCGGGGTTGAGGTCTACGGCCACGTTTTCGACGCCGGTAAGCGACTCAAGTTCTTCGCTCACGCTGGAGACGCAGTGGCCGCAGGTCATACCGGAAACGTTGACGTTGGTCTGGATGGTCTGGCTCATGGGGCTCTCCTTGGTGGTGAGTTGAATGGTGTGGTGGTTATTGGCGGAATTACCGCAGCAGGCGCCCGATGGCATCGGTGGCCTCCTTCACTTTGGCGTCGATCTGTTCGGCGCGGGCTTCAGGGTTGGGCTCGGAGGCAGCACCGACCACACAGTGGCCGATGTGCTCCTCTACGAGTCCAAGGCTGACGGCATGGAGGGCCTTGGTGGCGGCGGCTACTTGGGTGAGGATGTCGATGCAGTATTTGTCGTCCTCCACCATCCGCGCTATTCCGCGGACTTGCCCCTCGATCCGTTTCAACCGTTTGAGGTAGGCGTCCTTGTTGCTGGTGTACCCGTGGGGTGCGGCGTGCTCCAGATCCACCTCGATGAGGGGTGCGTCTGGATGGCCCATGCTCAGATCTGGCGTGCTCATGACACAAACTTATACCCCATGGGGGTATTAAGCAAGTACCCCCTAGGGGTATATCTTGGCGGTTACTAGAGCAGGGCGGTCATGGCATTCCAGCCCTGTCCGATCCGGACGGTAGGCAGCCACGCTCCATCGCTGGCGCTCGGGTACAAGAAGAGTGAGCCGCTGCCATCGCGGGCCACAATGTCCGGCCGCCCGTCACCGTTGAAATCTCCTGGGGCGATGATGGACGTCATGCTGTTCCAACCGTCGCCAACCTTCTGGCGGTCCCACGCCCAGCCTCCGGTGCCGTTCCCGTTGTAGAGCCACAGGACGCCGGATCCGTCGCGGGCAAGGACATCGGGGGTGCCATCGCTGTTGAAATCCCCTGAACCTACGATGGCCGTCAATGCATTCCAGCCAGTCCCTAGATTGGTCCTGGGCAACCAACCTCCCCGACCGTCGCCGGGGTACATCCAAAGGGTCCCGGAGGCATCGCGCGCGAGAAGGTCGGCCGTTCCGTCCCCGTTGAAATCTCCGGGCGTGACGATGGCCGTGATGGTATTCCAGCCTGAGCCGACGTGAACCCGCGCCAGCCAGCCACCCGTCCCGTTTCCTGGGTACATCCACAGGTGACCGGCGCTATCGCGGGCAAGAACGTCCGGTTTCCTGTCGCCGTTGAAGTCGCCAGGGCTCACGACGGCGGTCATGGAGTTCCAGGCGGAGCCCACCTGCGTGCGGGGCAGCCATCCGGCGGCTCCGTTTCCCGGGTAGAGCCACAAGACACCGGTGGTGTCGCGGGCCAATAGGTCCGTCTTTCGATCACCGCTGAAATCGTTCTTCAGGGGTGTGGGGCTGTTTCCGTCAATGATCGTGACGGACCCTTGCCAATTGCTTGCGTAGATTTTGTTGGTGGCCTCATTGATGGCCATGGTGCCCGTAAAGGGGTGCGACAGTGTGGAGAGAGCGAAGGTTTTTCCATCGACCACGGTGGTGCCCCTGTAACCGGACTCAAAATACACCTTGTTGGTGGTTCCGTTGACAGTAATCGCTCCCGGGCTTCCGCCCGTTCTGATATCGACCCGCCCCGGTCCGTCGTCGTCGAATATCGCCAGCAGGCCGGTCCACGACGAGATTGTCCCGTCGCCCAGCGAAGTCCTGCCGAAGTAAACCCGATTGTTCTTTTCATCCACGGAGAGCGACGTGGGGCTCGCGTTGAGGTCGGAGAACATCCCGCCTGCTTGGTTTGTGGCTCCATCAACAACTTGCAGTGCTGCGTACTGCCGCGCCCGTACGGCGACGTATACCTTGTTGGTCACCTGGTTGATGGCCAAGTAACCCGGCATTGCATTGGTGCCCAGGTCAATGCGAGTCACGGCGTTGGTTGCAGTGTCGATGACATTGAGGCCGCCTCCACCCAGGGTATACAGCCGATGGGTCACCTGATTGATGACCAGCGTACTGACCGATCCGGAGTTGATGATGGTGCTGGCGTTGGTACTTCCGTTGATGACGGAAACGCCGTCAAGGGTGCCCGCGTAGATCTTGTTGGTCTTTTGGTCGATGACCAGCTCTCCGGGAGAGGCGCCGACCGTCACCCTTGCGACGGCATTCGTGGCGCCGTTCACGACGGCCACGGATCCCGGCGTGGATGGGTCACTTTTGAGGCTGAGGTAGATCTTGTTGGTCGCAGTGTTAACCGCGACAGCCACCGGGGTGCTCCCCGTTGCTATTTTGACTGTGGCTTGCGTCTTGCCATTGATGACGGTCAGCCCATCGCGGGTAGTGACATACACAGTATTGGTGACCGGGTTGACCGCTACGTCGCTGGCTTCGGGCCCCACGTCGATGATGTCCGCGACGATGTCTGCCGCAGCAGGAGAAGTTGGGATCCCGGAAATGAGCAACGACGCCACTCCGGCGGCTACCGCGAAGGCACCCCACCGCCGTCCTCTCCGGCCCAAAAAGCGGCGCACCGGCGTTCCTGAAACACTGACAACAGTTCCCACTGCAATCCCCCCAAAGTGCAAACGACGCTTCCCCCGCGCCTGGGCTGGAGTCTAACCCCGCACTTGGGTTGCGGAACAGGCCTCGACGGCGGGACGCGCCAGAGGCGCCTTGGGAAACACCCAGGTGTTCTGGCCGTAGCCGGAGGGCCGGGACTACGATGAATTTCTGCCCCAACCCACCGGTCACACGTTGCTTCGCGGACCCGGTGGGGACGGCAGGCACGGTGAACGGGGAGGGAAAATGGCGGTTTTCATACTGATTCATGGCGGCGGATCCACGGCGTGGGACTGGCACTTGGTCAAGCCCTTGCTCGAATCGACGGGCCATGAGGTCATCGCGGTCGACCTCCCCATCGAAGACGACGGCGCGATGCTTGAGGACTACACCCGCGCGGCAACCGAGGCGGCCGACGGCGCCCGGCACACCATCGTGGTGGGCCACTCACTGGGTGGCTTTACGGCACCCTTGGTCAGCAATGAACTCACCTCAGACGGCCTGGTGTATCTCTCGGCAATGATTCCGATGCCGGGCGAGACCTTCGGTGACTGGTGGACCAATACCGGGCATGACCGCGAGACCATCCCCGAAGAGGCGTTCTTTAACCTCGTCCCTGACGATCTTGCACAGCAAGCGCGGAACAAGGAGCGCGATCAGCAGGGGGCCTGGATGTCAGGACCTTGGCCTGGCCACCATCCGGACGTGCCCACACTGGCCATTCTGTGCCGTGACGACCTGTTCTTTCCAGCGGCGTTCATGCGGCGCCAAGTACAGGATCGATTGGGAATCGAAGCGGTGGAAGTCCCGGGCGGCCACTACGCCACACTGAGCCACCCGGGCGCTGTGGCTGCGGCGCTGAACCACTTCGCCCAACAGTTGCATACGAACCACCTGAACGAGACCAAGAGCTGAATCCCCCCAAAAGCGCGACGTCGGCACCCACCCGGGTGCCGACGTCGAACCTTACTCACGTGGTGACCACCTACCGAAGTGTCGGCGTCGATCCTGCGTCCGGCCGGAACGCATTCAACGCCGGGAGCGCGCGGTTGTTGTAGTCGAACATGGCCTGGTTTTCCCACGCATTGCCGGAAGAGGGGTCGGCCGGGTCCCAGCCGTTTCCGGGGACGGACGTCCAGGCCGGCTCCCAGTAGACAGCGCCGAGGCCACGGCCGCCCGGGGCGGAGGCCACCACATCCTGGACTGCGCGGAAGTTCGCGGCCTGCCCGGAAGGTGTGGCTGGGTAGCCCTTGACCAGCTGGCCCGGATTGGCGATGACGTTTTCCCAGGGAGCATTCGGGTTGTCAGCGAGGGTGAAAGGGTACGAGGTTTCCACCACGATCACGTCCTTGTTGTACCGGGCGGACAACGAGGTCACGGAGCTCTGCAGGGTGGCGAGTGTGCCGTGCCAGTAGCCGTAGTAGGACAAGCCGATGATGTCGAACGGCACGGAGCGGGCGGTGGCTTGGTCGTACCACCAGTTGATTCCGTCAATCCCGTTGTTCAGGTTGGTCAGGTGGAGGATCTTCTTGGTGCCGGGGCTGACTTCGCTGACTGCGCGTGCCCCTGCCTTCAGGAAGGACGCCAGGTTGTCCCACTGGGCGCCTGTCACGGAATCGTTGGGGTCCACATCGTAGGACTGGCCGTAGGGCCACAGCATACCGGGGTTGATTTCGTTGCCGATCTGGGCGGCGTACGGGGTGACACCAGCAGCTTTAACCGCGGCCATGACGTCACGGGTGTGGTTGTACACGGCGTCCGCGAGCCCTGTGGGAGTCAGTCCCTGCCACGCAGCCGGGACTCCCTGGGCGCCGGGATCCGTCCACCGGTCCGAGTAGTGGAAATCGATCAGAACACGCATGCCCTGGGCATCCGCGCGCCGGGCCATCGCTGCGACTTGTTCCTTCATGTTGAAGCCGTCCGCCGGGTTGACCCACACTTTCAGCCGGACCAGGTTGGTTCCTGCGTCCGCGAAGGCCTCGACCGGATCCACGGAGTTGCCGTCTCTGTCGGCGTACACGGCGCCGTTCGCTTCATTCTTGGGAATGCTGGAGAGGTCTGCTCCGCGGACCTTACGATCGACCTTGCCTTGGGTGAAGGTGACGTTGTCCATGCTCGCCCAGGCACCAGCGCCGCTGGTGGTGAGCTTGAGCGTGCACTTGCCGCTGCTGACGTTCGCGCTCACGGCCATCGACAACCATTGGTCGTCCGTTTCGGTGGACGGCAGGACTGTTGTCCCGTGCGCCCCGCATCCGGTGAGGGTCAGCCGGGACGAGTCCACGGGGCCGCCGGATTTGATGTTGGCCCGGAACGTCCACCACCCTTTCGCGAGACCGCTGAGGGTCTGTGACGTAGTGACCGTCCCATTGCCCGAAAGCCAGTGCGTCAGACGGCTGGCGGATTGAAACCCGCCGGACTCCACTGTGGCCGCATCTTTGTGTCCATTAACAGTCCAGCCATTCAGCCCAGCCTCGAAACCTGCATTGGTGACGGTTCCGGCAGCCGTTGCCGCGCCAGGGGCAAGCAAGCTGCCGCCTGCCAGGGTCAAAGCGAGGACGACGGCGGGTAGCAGCCGCCGCTGCTGTTTCAGTCTTCCTGGGGTACTCAGCGTGGATCCGGGGTGGTTCATGGTTCGTCCTCCTTGACGGGTGCTGCCGGGGTCTTACCTGAAAGTGGGACTGTTTGCGGTTAGTGGCTGCGCTCGCGGGTGAGGCCGAACGGGACCTCGTCGCTGACGGAGATGCTGAAGTGCCCGGGGTTGAGCTTGGTCACCAGGATGCCGTGACCGCTGCGGGTGGCCTGCGGCTGCAGGTGTTGGATGGCGGCGTTGAGCCGGTCCTCGAGTTGGGCGGCGGTTTCCACCCGGACTTCCACTGAGGTGTCGGTGGCAGTGTTCATGAGGCACCTTTCGGATAAAGCAGGGAGCTGACGATTGGAATACCGGCCCGGACCGTGGTCGGTCCGGGCCGGCGGCCTGCGTTCAGCGGGTCAGGAGTGGTCCGCTGGAGTATGGATGACGCAGATGGTCCCGGCGGGAACGTGCGCGGTTCCGCCGACGGCTTCGCCGGAGAGCAGGTTGAGCCCTGTTGCCGGGTATTGTGCGTCCGCATCGGTGTGGTTGATGAGGAAGATGAACGTGCCGTCCTCGGAGCACCGTGACGCCACTTCCAGCCCGGCCGGGGGCTGGACTCCGGTATCGATTCCGGCATTCCGGACGGCGTCCAGGACAACGTCGGCGAGGTGTCCGCCGTCGAGCTTGGTGGAAACGTACCACGCGGTACCGCTGCCGAAATCGTTGCGGGTGATGGCGGGTCCGGAGGCCGCAGGTCCACTGGTGTAGCGGCTGAGGACCGTGGCGGTGCCGGGGTGGATTTCCTCTGACCACACGGTGCCGGTGGCGCCGTTCCCGAGGGTGACGATTTCTTCCTCGCGCAGGGGCATGAATTCGTGGATCTCCAGGCCAAGAACATCACGGAGGCCACCGGGGGAGGCGCCGGCCGGGACAGTGTCGTTGCTGTCCACAATTCCGGAGAAGTAGGACACCATCAGGTGGCCGCCGTCGTGGACGTAGCGGCTCAGGTTCGCGGACGCCTTGTCTCCCACCAGGTAGAGCGCCGGAGCCAGGACCAGATCGTAGCCGGACAGGTCGGCTTCGGGATGGGCGAAGTCCACGCTGATGCCGTGGTTCCACAGGACGGAGTAGAAGGATTCGATGCGTTCGCGGTGGTCGAGATCGCTGCTGGGGCGCCATTCCAGGTCCTGCGCCCAGAACGATTCCACGTCCCAGAGGATGGCCACGCGTGATGACACGGTGGAGCCTTTGACGGGGGAGAGCTTCCCCAGGTCATCGCCGAGATCCAGGACTTCGCGCCAGATTCGGGTGCCGGTGCCGGCGTGCGGGAGCATGGCCGAGTGGAACTTTTCCGCGCCATAGCGGGAAGCCCGGAACTGGAAGAACATCACGGCGTCGGCGCCGCGGGCCACGTGGGACAGGCTGTTGCGGGCCAGTTCGCCGGGGCGTTTGGCGATGTTGCGGCCTTGCCAGTTCACGGCTCCGGTTGAGTGTTCCATCAGCATCCAGGGACGGTTGCCTGCCAGGGAGCGTGTGAGGTCGGCGTCCATGGAGAGGAGAACATGGTTGTCCTTGCGCTGGGCCACGAGGTAGTGGTCGTTCGCCACGATGTCCACCTCTTTGGCCCAGGCCCAGTAGTCCGGGGACAGGCAGTTGGTGGCCATGAAGTTGGTGGTGACGGGCAGATCAGGGGTGTATTTCTTGATGACGTCGCGCTCGGCAATGAAGCATTGGAGCATTGCGTCGGAGGTGAACCGGTGGAAGTCCAGGCGCTGGGCCTGGTTGCTGACACTTGCTGAGACCCTGGGGGCGTCAATCTCGTCCCATTCGCCGTACTTCTGTCCCCAGAACAGCGTGCCCCACGCGTGGTTGAGCGCCTCCAGGGTGACGTAGCGGTGACGGAGCCAGTCGCGGAACGCCAGCACGGAATTCTGGTCGTATGAATCGCTGACAGGTACGCCGTACTCGTTGTGGACGTGCCACAGAACCAATGCGGGGTGGGAAGCGTAGCGGCGCGCGAGCTGCTCGGTGATGTTGGTGGCTGCCCGGCGGTATTCCGGTGAGCTGGGGCTGGCCATGCCGCGGGATCCGTTGCCCAGCGTGACCCCATCGCGGGTTACGGGACGCGCATGCGGGTATTTCTTCCAGAACCACGCAGGCGGTGCGGCGGTGGGAGTTCCGAGGTCCACGCTGATGCCGGCATCGGCCAGCAGATCCATGAGGTGGTCCAGCCATTCGAAGTCGTATTCGCCTTCGCGGGGCTCCAGCAACACCCAGGAGAAGATGCCGATGCTGACCAGGTTGATCCCGGCCTCCTTCATCAGCGCGATGTCTTCCACCCAGACCTCGCGGGGCCATTGCTCGGGGTTGTAATCCCCGCCGTAGCAAAGGCCGGCCGGTCGCTGTACCCAAGGCGCCTGTGCGGGTTGGGTGGCGGGGGCCTGCAGGACGTCTGTCATCAAATCTCCTAAGAACTGTGTGCGCTCCCAGTAGTATCACAGCTCTAATTCCGCTGGCTAGATCAAATTCAGGGTTGACATGGATCACATCGCTGTGACTAACTGGAACCGCTCACAGTCATGCGACTCCAGTTCGGATGAGCGGTGAAACCCCAGACAGACCCATTCAGCTTTTCGACAAGGAGGACGAAATGCGCAAGTCATTTCGTGCAGGCGCCGTAGCCATGCTCGCAGCGGCCACGATGCTCGCCGCAGGATGTTCCGCAGGCTCCACCGCCGGCAGCCAGGATGCTGCAGCCAGCGACCCCAACCAGAAGGTGGAACTGACCTACTGGGCATGGGCCCCGAACCTGGACAAGGTGGTGGAACTCTGGAACGAGAAGAACCCCACCATCCACGTCACGGTCAACAAGCAGGACGGCGGTGACCCCGCGGTCACCAAGCTGCTCACCGCCGTCAAGGCAGGCAGCGGCGCACCGGACCTGATCCAGGCCGAGTACCAGAAGATCCCCACGCTGGTGGCCGCAGATGCGCTCGCCGATCTGTCCGGCACCGCAGCCAACGACACCAAGAGCCACTTCCCCGAAGGTGTCTGGAACTCCGTGACGCTGGGCAGCGAAGCGCTGTACTCGGTCCCGCAGGATACCGGCCCCATGGTCTTCTATTACCGCGCCGACATCTTCGAGAAACTCGGCATTGCTGTCCCCACCACGTGGGATGAATATGCAGCCGCCGCCAAGGCCGTGCATGCCGCCGATCCTGAGGCCTACCTCGGTACGTTCTCCTCCAACGATGCCGGCTGGTTTACCGGCATGGCACAGCAGGCCGGAGCTTCCTGGTGGGGTGTTGATGGTGATGCCTGGAACGTCAAGATTGCCGAAGAGCCCACTGAAAAGGTAGCCGGCTACTGGGGTGGCCTCGTCGAAGAGGGCATCATCGACAACAAGCCCATGTACACGCCTGAGTGGAACACCGCGCTCAACACCGGCAAGCAGGTTGGCTGGCTCAGCGCGGCCTGGGGCCCGGGGGTTCTCGAGGGCAACGCAGGAGCGACAGCCGGTATGTGGAAGGCAGCACCCATGCCGCAGTGGGATGCCTCCAAGCCGTCCACGGGTAACTGGGGTGGCTCATCGACCGCTGTCACCTCCCAGTCCAAGAACCTCGACGCCGCCGCCAAGTTCGCCACCTGGCTGAACACGGACCCTGAGGCAGTGAAGGCCTTGGTCAAGGAAACCGGCATCTACCCGGCCGACACCGCCGGCGCCGAATCCTCCCTCACCGAGGCTCCCGCGTTCTTCTCCAACCAGCCGGACTTCTACACCGTGGTGGGAGAGGCCGCCAAGAGCGTGGGTTCATTCACCTACGGCCCCAACGTCAACGTTGCCTTCAACGCCTACAACGATCAGTTCGCCAAGGCTGCCCAGTCCAAGCAGAAGAGTGCCTTCCTGGACGCGGTCAACAGCATGCAGCAGGTCACCGTTGATGACCTGAAGAAGACCGGTTTCACGGTCAAATAGCCGTTCCAAGTAACCGCACCAGCTGCGGGAGGGTGGTGCCCCGCCCTCCCGCAGCGTCTCCACCCAGAGTCTTACCTTCGAACCACCACAAGGAAGTGCACCCGTGGCAATGACCGCAACCAGGCCCGGTCCGGCAGCCGGAAGAACAGCAGATACTCCCAGGCGGGCCAAGAACTTCAAGTCCCGGGTGCTCATCCCTTACTCAATGCTGGCCCCGGGCATCATCCTGTTCCTCGTCTTCATGGCAGCGCCCATCATTTACACGTTGGTGCTCAGCTTCCAGAAGAAGAAGGTCAGCGGCCTGGGCCTTGGCAAAGGCTCGCAAAGCACTGCGTTCGCTGGCTTGGACAACTACATCAGCGCACTGACGGACCCCGAATTCCTGGGCAGCGTCCTCCGGGTCCTGACGTACGGGCTCATCCTGATTCCCCTGATGCTCGGCTTCGCCCTGCTGTTCGCGCTGCTGCTGGATTCGCGGCGTACACGGGCCGGAAGCTTCTCCCGCACCGCGATCTTCCTGCCCTACGCAGTCCCGGCAGTGATCAGCTCACTCCTGTGGGGTTTCCTTTACCTGCCCGGTGTCAGCCCGTTCCACTTCCTGGCCCGGCAATTCGGGATGGAACTGCCCTCGCTGCTGGATCCCAACCTGGTCACGTTCGCCATCTGCAACATCGCGCTGTGGGGTGGCGTGGGTTTCAACATGATTGTCATGTACACCTCGCTCAAGGCTGTTCCCAGCGAAATCTACGAGGCCGCCAAGCTGGATGGGTGCTCTGAAATCCAGACCGCCATCAGGATCAAGATCCCCATCATTGCCCCTTCCCTGGTGATGACCGCGCTGTTCTCGATGATCGCAACGCTGCAGGTCTTCGCCGAGCCCACCACGCTGCGTCCCCTGGCCAACAGCCTTTCCACCAGTTGGTCCCCGCTCATGCTGGTGTACCGCGACGCCTTCACGCGGAATGACGTCTTCTCCGCGGCCGCCACCAGCATCGTGATTGCGCTGGCTACCTTCATCATTTCGTTCCTGTTCCTGCGCATCGTGCAGAAGCGGGCCTTCGGACAGGAGAACTGACCGTGACTGCCCTCGCCACGCCGCCCAAAAGCCGCCGCGCCAACCCCAAGCCAAGCAAGCCACGCAAGGCCACCAAGCCGGAGTACGTCAAGGAAAAGCCCAGCTACCTGTCCACCGGCATCCTGATCCTGGGTGCGCTCTACTGCCTCTTCCCGGTGATCTGGGTGGTGGCTGCGGCGAGCAAGGACGGCACTGAGCTGTTCTCCACCTTTACCCTGGCCCCCAGCACGCACCTCTGGGACAACATTGTGGAGCTCACCGAATACCGCGACGGCCTGTTCTGGCGCTGGATGCTCAACACGGCCCTCTACGCGGGCGTCGGCGCAATCGTGTCCACCTGGGTCTCAGCCCTTTCCGGCTACGTCCTGGCGAAGTTCGACTTCCCGGGTAAGTCCGGAGTCTTCAAGATCCTGCTGATGGGTGTGCTGGTTCCCGGCGTCATCCTCGCCATTCCGCAATACCTGATGCTGGCCCAGGCGGGCCTCACCAACACTTACTGGTCGGTGCTCCTGCCCCAGATCATCAGCCCCTACGGCATTTACCTGGCCCGCATCTACGCTGCGGCTTCAGTTCCCGGCGACGTCATTGAGGCCGCCCGCACTGAGGGTGCCAAGGAGATGTACATCTTCAACCGCATCGCCGCGCCCATGATGCTGCCGGGCCTGGTGACCATCTTCCTGTTCCAGTTCGTCGCCATCTGGAACAACTTCATGCTGCCCTACATCATGCTGGGCGATGACCACCTGTTTCCCATCACCGTGGGGCTCAACGGCCTGCTGAACCAGGGAGCCTCCGCGCCGGCTCTCTACACGTTGGTCCTTGCCGGTGCGCTGCTGTCGATCGTCCCGCTGGTCATCATGTTCCTGCTGCTGCAACGCTATTGGCGGGTCGATCTGGCCGCCGGCGTCGTCAAAGCCTAGTCCTAGGTAGGCTTTGGTCATGACGCAACCCACCCATCGGCCAAGGCCCAAAATCGACGACGTGGCCGCAGAGGCGGGCGTCTCGCGAGGTACGGTCTCCCGGGTTCTCAACGGAGGCCACTGGGTCAGCCCGTCTGCGCTGGCAGCCGTCAACGCAGCCATCAAGAAGACCGGGTACCGCGTCAACCCGCATGCGAGGAACCTGGCTACCAACCGGGCCAACTCCGTGGCGTTCCTGCTCACGGAAACGCAGGAGAGGCTGTTCGAGGACCCCAACTTCGCCGTGCTCATGCGCGGCGCAGCAGACGCCTTGGCCGTTCACGACATCCCGTTGGTGCTGATCATGGCCGGCACGGATGACGAGCAGCGGCGCGCCACCGACTTCCTCACCGCCGGCCACGTTGACGGCGTCCTGCTGATCTCGTCCCACGGCAGCCGGAAGGGCATCATTGCGGACATTATCGCCGCGGGTGTCCCGGCCATTGCCTGTGGCGTCCCCTTGGGCTTCGAGAAGAAGATGGGCTACGTCGCGGCCGATGACTACGAGGGCGCCCGGGATGTTCTGCGGTACCTGCACGACGGCGGGAGGCAGCGGATTGCCACCATCGCCGGCCCTGCGGACACCTCGGGCGGTACGCGCCGGCTCGAAGCGTACCGGGACCATCAAGGGGCGGACCTAGATGAAACCCTCATCGTGCACGGAGACTACAGCCGCGACAGCGGGGCCAAGGCCATGCGGGAACTCCTGAACCGCACCCGGGAGATTGACGCCGTCTTCGCCGCGAACGACCTCATGGCACTCGGCGCAATGGACGTCCTGCGGCACGCCGGCCTGACAACGCCTGGTGACGTGGCCGTCGTCGGATTTGATGACATCAAAATCTCCCAGGAGGCAGCGCCGCCACTGACCACCGTGCGCCAGCCCTTTGACCGGATCAGCGAGGAGATGGTGCGGCTCCTGCTGGACGTCATCAGCGGCAAGCGCCCCGCCGCCGTCACCATCCCCACCGAGCTGGTCATCCGCGAATCGGCCTGAGCCGGGACCGCGGGGGCACCTCCCCCAGCGCATAGGCTTGGACCATGCTGAACCTGGTCCTTGGACTTCTCTTTGCGGGGCTCTTCCTTGCCTCCTACCAGTCCGATCGGCGCAGGCTCCGCAACGGGGTGCTCCTGCTGGTGGCGGTATGGCTCCTGTTGCAGGCCATCCTGGACTTCCTGATCGACCTGAACCCGTGGTTCGAATGGCTGAACCTGGTGGTCGTGGTGGTTCCGGTGGTGAGCATTTTCGTGTTCGCCGGCTTCCTGATCGCCAACGGGATCACGATGGTCCGCAGGGAAGGCCCCGGCATCAGCAGCTTTCTGCCCATTGCGGTGGGGCTGGCCGTGTTCCTCGCTCCGGTGGTCGCGTTCCTCTTTGTCCTGAGCGGGCAGCCCGTCCTGGCAGGCCTCGCCGCCTTGGCCTTCTTCCTCTGCGCTTACCTCGGCTGCGCGTTTGTGGTGTTCCTCGGGTATGCCTTGGTGTATTCAAGGATGCGGTTCAGCGCGAATCCGGCGGCCGTCATTGTGCTGGGTTCCGGTTTGATAGACGGCAAGGTCCCGCCGTTGCTGGCCGCGCGCCTGAACAAGGCTTTGGAAATTTACGACGGCGGCGCACCGGTCAGGCCGGTCCTGGTGCCTTCCGGGGGTCAAGGCCCGGATGAACCCCGGCCCGAGTCCACGGCAATGAAGGAGTATCTGGTGGCAAAGGGCGCTGCCTCCGGCGACGTTCTGGAAGAGAACCAGGCCACCACCACCCGCGAGAACCTGGCCTATTCAGTTGCCTTGCTTGCTGAAAAGGGAATCCAAGGGCCATTGCTGGTGTGCACCAACAACTACCACGTACTCCGTGCGGCCCTCCTGTCCAGACGCCAGAAGATCAACGCGGAGGTAGTGGGCGCTCCGACCGCCAGGTACTTTGTGCCCAGCGCCTTCCTTCGCGAGTTCGTGGCCGTGATGAGGGACAACCGCCTGACCAACATGGTCCTTTGCCTGCCGATGTTCGGGGTTGCCCTGCTCATCACGGTGGCACTGATGAACTCGTCGGTGGTGTGAGGCCTTGAGCCGTTTAACCTGAACCTACGGCTTGGGGAGCCCCGTGGTGAACGTGTGGCTCCATTCCGTGACGGCGCCTTCGGTAAAGACGTACCCCTTGCCGCGGACTGCAGTGACCGTCACGGTGCCCTCAGGCTTCTTGTAGGTCCCGGCCCCGATCTCCTTGCCGTCAACCAGGTAGGCCACGCCGTCCACCGCCGGAACCGTGTACGAGTCCTGCCCGCGGCCCGGCTTGTCCGTGAAGGTGACCGCTGCCGGCGTCGCGGTGTCGTAGTGCAGGCCGAAGCCCAAAGGCACCAGGACGCCGTCGCCGCCTGCTTCCGGGATGTTGACCGGAAGCTTGCCGCCGGGGTTCACCGCACCCGAAATGGCGCGGACGGCACCGTGGAAATTGACGTCCTTGACCCCGTAGCTGTTGAGCACGGCATCGGCGCCGGGGAAGACGCTGATGTCGTAGGGGTTGCGTGTGGCCACAACGATCACGGGAGTCCCAGTGGCTGCCAGGTCCGCAACCATCTGCTGCTGCGCAGCGTTGCCGGTTGCGTTGTAGGAAGCGAAGACCACGGCATCCACGGTGCCGGCCGCGGCTACCGCACGCGCGCGGTACGCCGTTGAGGGGGAAGCCCCATCCTCGTAGTCTTCACTAACCGCGAATCCCTGCTCCTTGAGCATCGGGCCCGCGAGCTCCGGCCAGGCTGAACCGGCCCCCACCATGAGCACCGAACTGCCGGATGCGAGGGGCAGGATCTTGTCCTCATTGCGGAGCAGGGTCACTGCGCGGTCCGAGATCAGCTTGGCCGTGGCCAGGTTCTCCGCGCTTCCAACAAGGGTGTCCACGGCGTTGGGGTTTGCCATCGGTTGCTCGAAGACTCCCCGCTTGACCTTCCACTCGAGGATCCGCCGGACGGACTCATCAAGGCGGCTCTCGGTGACCTCACCGGACTCGACGGCGGCACGGACCCCTGCGAACGAGGCGTCCACATCGGGGGAGTTAAGCAGGATGTCAGAGCCGGCCTGGATGGCCTTGACGGCAATTTCCTCCTGGGGCCATTCGGCGGCCATCGCGGCCATATCCAAGGCATCGGTGGTGACCAGGCCCTTGAAGCCCAGCTCATCGCGAAGCAAGCCAGTGAGGACCTTGTGGGACAGGGTGCCGGGCATCTCCGCGTCGATGGCCTCCACAATGATGTGGGCTGTCATGACCATGTCAACGCCACCGTCAATGGCGGCTTTGAAGGGTTTCAGGTGCTGGTTCAGGGTCTCGCGGTCGTAGGTGACGGTGGGGAGTCCGTAGTGGGAATCCACCGAGGTATCGCCGTGCCCGGGGAAGTGTTTGGCTGCCGCGCCGACGTTGTGTTCCTGGATGCCGTCGATTTGAGCCACACCGAGCGCGCTGACCAACGCGGGATCTTCGCCCATGGAGCGGATGCCGATCACGGGATTATCCGGGTTGGAGTTGAGGTCCAGCACGGGTGCGAAGTCCACGTTGATGCCCATGGCCCGCATCTCGGAGCCCAGGATTTCGCCCTGTGCCCGCGCGAGTTCCGCGTCTGCCGTGGCTCCCAACGCCATGTTGCCCGGGAGGACGGTGGCCGGCGGTCCGATGCGGGCAACCAGGCCGCCTTCCTGGTCGATGGTAACTGCCAGCGGGATGCCGGTTCCGTCCTGGCCCACGGCAGCTCGTTGCAGACCGTTGGACAGGCCGGCAACCTGCTGGGGGTTGTTCGTGTTCCCGGACCACGCGAAGTAGAGGACACCGCCAAGGTTGTACTTGGCCACGACTTCAGCAGGAGTGTTGACGCCGTAACGTTCCTGGTTGGTGGCGGCCATGGAGGTGTCATCGGCCGAGGATCCGTAGACGTGGGTCCAGGTCATCTGGCCGATCTTTTCGTCCAGCGACATGCCGGAGATCAGCGCCTCGATGTCCGGTGAGGCGGTGACCGTCGTCGTGCGTGCCGTGGTGGGCGGGGCGGCCGCAGCGACCCCGCCCGTCACCACCCCCGCGCCCGTCATGAGCAGCGCTGTTGCGGCGGCCGTCATCAAGGTAGTTCCTTTTCTGAGCATGTGAATTCCCATCCCAATCGTCTGAGTATTTCCGGCTGGCCTAGCGCGGCCCGTTGTAGAGGAGGTACTGGCGGGTATCGCGGACGAACTGACCCAGTTCCGCCCGCCAGCTGTCCAGGATGGTCCGGGCGTCAGCACCGGCGTCGAGCTGTTCGGCAAAGCGGGCGGACCCGCTCAGCAGCCCCATCCAGCGCCCGGCGTCGCCGCGCCACGCGAAGCCCGGGTACAAGCGCTTGGCTTCCACCAACATGTGCGTGCCGATTTCGAGGGCCTCCACGCGGGCAGGATCGGTGATGTGCACCTGGACTCCTCCGCAGATGACGCCCTGGTTCTTGGAGAGGGTGGGCTGGAAGTAGGCCTCGCGGAACGTGACACCGGCGAGGCCTTTGCTGTTGAGCGCCTCCGCCCAGCGGTAATCCACGTAGGGGGCGCCGATCAGTTCGAAGGGCCGGGTGGTTCCGCGGCCTTCGGACATATTGGTGGCCTCGAAAAGTGCCGTGCCCGGGTACAAGAGGGCCGTCTCCGGGGTGGGCATGTTGGGGCTCGGGAGGATCCAGGACTCCCGGTTGTCCGGGCCGGTCATCTCGCGGCGCCACCCCTGCGCTTCCACCACTTGGAGGTCCTTCAGGGGAGCGAGGCCCACGGCCGGCAAGTGCACCGCATTGAAGTACTTGGCGAGCTCACCCACGGTCATGCCGTGCTGGAGTGCGATGCCCAGTTTTCCTACTCCGGACTCGAATCCGCTCTGCAGGACCGGTCCCCTTGCCTGCCCGCCGATCGGGTTGGGGCGGTCCAGGACGACAAACCTGGCACCCGTCCGGGAGGCGGCCTGCATGGCACCCCACATGGTCCAGATATAGGTGTAGAACCGCGCGCCCACGTCCTGGATGTCGAAGCAGATGGTGTCCACGCCGGACTTTTCGTAGAAGCCCACGTACTGGTCCACGTCGGCGCCGTAGGAGTCGTAGACCGTGATGCCGGTGCGGGGATCCACGGAGGTCCCTTCGCTGGCGCCGTCCTGGGCAGTGCCCCGGAAGCCGTGTTCGGGACCGAAAACTGCCCTCACGTCGACGCCTTTTTGCGCCATGTCATCAACAATCGAGTGGAAGTTCGCCAGGACTCCGGTGGGGTTGGTGATGACTCCCACCCGGCGGCCGGCGAAGATGCTCCAGTTATCGGCGGCGGCGACGTCGGCGCCGGGGGTTGCTGTTCCGGGCTTTCCGGGGCGGGCGGTTTGGGTGGTGTCTGCAGCAGCGCTGGCGGCAAAGGGCGCGACGACGGCGGCCGCGGCGGCCAGTCCCGATGCGTGGATGAGGTTTCGGCGGTTGAGTGTCATGGGGAGCCTTTCCGGATGAGCAGGGCATGACAACTTTTGTGATGTCGCTTACATCGACCGTATTCGCTGGGAGGATATGCGTCAATCGTTTACCACTCGTGCTGTAGTTGGGTAAATTATTTACATGGGCCGGTCGCTACTGCGGATTGGCTGGTCACTTGGAAGGAAACATCATGGAAGAGGCGCTGAGCGGGCAGTTGTCACGGACCGTCCTGGTGCGGATCCGTTCCGCGCTGCCGTCGTTGCGCCCCTCCGAGCGCGCCATTGCCGAGCTTGTCCTGGCGGACCCTTCCCGCGCGGCCACGATGTCCATCGGCGATCTCGCCGGGCAGGGCGGAACCTCCACCACGTCGGTGGTCCGTTTCTACAAGAAAGTGGGCTACAGCGGATACTCGGATCTGCGTCTGGATCTTGCCCGGGAAACCGCACGCGAGAGCCTCGCCAACAATGTGCCGGCGGGGGTCTATGAGGACATCAATACGTCCGATTCGCTGCGCGACATCGTTTCGAAAATTGCCTTCAACGAGACCATGTCCATCGCCGACACGGCCCAAGTGCTCGACGTCGACAAACTCGCCCAGGCGGTGCAGGCCATCTCCACCTCGCGGAGGACCGACATCTTCGGCGTTGGGGCGGGCGGCCTGGTGGGCGAGGACCTGCAGCAGAAGCTGCACAGGATTGGCCTGACGTCCTTCAGTTGGTCGGACCCCCACGCGGCGCTGGCATCTGCGGCACTCCTGGACGGCGACGGCGTTGCTGTCGCCGTCTCCCACTCGGGGACCACAGTGGATACGGTCGACTTCCTGCTGGCAGCGAAGGCGGCAGGGGCAACCACCATTGCGGTCACCAACCACGCCGATTCTGCATTGGGGCGGACGGCCGACATTGTGCTGAGCACCGCCGCGCGTGAGACAACCTTCAGGTCCGGGGCCATGGGGAGCCGCATCGCCCAGATGATGGTGGTTGACTGTCTCTTCGTTGGAGTGGCCCAGCATTCCCATGAGGCGTCGGTCGCGGCGCTGCAGAAGACTCACGCCGCGGTCCAGGGGCGGAAATTGCTCCGGGGGAACGCGTCAGCCTAAGCGTGGTTAACCGTCGGGCCCTTCCGCCCGGCCCTTCCGCCCGGCCCTTCCCCCGGGCGGAACCGGGCCAATCCGCTGGGGTAGGGTCGGGGGATGCTGACGCTTGTTGCCCCGGACGTGTCCTTCTACGAGTCATTCATCGAGTCGCACCGCGAATGGGATGGCGCCCATCAGGATGGTGCCGGGTTGTTTGCCGGCGATGACATCGGCTCGGCCGAGGGTTTCGCTGCGTGGGTGGCCAAGTTGCTCGCTGCTGAACACGCCGACGAAGTGAACGGCATTGTCCCCTGCACCTATCGCTGGATGACAGAAGGATCCCGATATGTGGGCGCCATCGCCTTCCGGCACTACCTGACTCCGGCGCTTCTCAACTCGGGCGGACACCTTGGGTACGGCGTCCGCCCTTCGGATCGCGGCCGTGGTGCAGCAACCTGGGCCCTGCGGGAAATGTGCTCCAGCCTGGCGGCAGCGGCTGGCCCAAGCCGTGTGCTCCTGACCTGCGATGACGGCAATGAAGCGTCTGCAAGGACCATTGAACGAAACGGTGGCGTGCTGGAAGATGTGCGCCTCGACGATGAAGGCCGGCCCTTCCGCCGCTACTGGATTGAGCTCGCCGGACCCGCAGGCGAGTAAATTTGTCACCCTGGGGTTGACGCGGCGCTGTCGCGCATGGAGTATTGGCATATGACAAGTCAACCCGGGGGTGACAGTGCAGCTTCCGAAGCCGCTGATCCGCAGTGGCAGCATGTGCTCACCCATCGTCCGGCCGACGACGGATCCCGCGACGCTGCTGCCAAAAGGTTCGCGGAACGCGGCATCACCCCGGAGCAACTCCGCGCCATCCTGACCGATGGCGGGGATGCCCTGTACGCGGCAGCCGCAGCGGGCGATCCCGGCTGGGCAGAACCGTTCGGAGGTCCTTTGGCCGTGGCACTGCTGTCCGCGGAGGTCAGTGTCTTTGCCGCACATCTAAATTCCAGGGCGTCCGGAGTCAGGTCAGCCGCTGTCGCCGAACTCCTGGATGAGTACAGCGCCGTGACGGTGGCCGCAGAGCTCGGAGTGGCTCGCCAGAAGGTATACGAAATTGCACGGGCAGGTCTTCGTCCGCCCTACATTGAGCAGGTCCCTTGGAGGACATCGTGAATCCCATCGAAGAGAAGGTCCAGCTACCGGACCCGAAAACCCACTTTCTTGTCCATCCCCTTGACCTGCCCGGAGCCCGGAAGGAATTCCTGCTGGGCTGGTGGTTGGGGGTCTTCGCCACGCCCCAGGTCTACACGGCTCTGCTGGCAGTCCTGTGGGCCGTCAGCAACAACTACGTCACGCCCGTGCTGGTCCCCTTGGTCCTGGTGGTGATTGCGGGGTGGATCAGTGTGAAGCTCACGCGCGGCGCGTGGGACTACATTCCGGGGAAGCGCCATGACAAGGACCGTCGCATGACGGGGATGACCATCGCGGCATCGCTCATCACCTCGCTTGCACTCTTTGCCGGTCTGCTGATCTTCATGGCGTGGGCTTCATCGCAGGACTTGGTTCCCGGTTTCAGCGCCTATCCGCTGGGCATGGGCTCGGCCATCGCGCTGATCATGGCAGGAGAGCTGGTGATCAAGCTGGTTCGCCGCAGGTCCGTGGAACTGGTTTCCGACGCCATCAGCTTGATCGTGGTGGTTGCCGCAGTGTGGATCGGCTTCGGCCTCCTCCCTGAAGGGCGGGACATCGCACCCCTGGACCTGCTGCCCGGCGCCGCCATCCTAGTGGGCGTCTGGTTGGTCTGGCTGCTGTTCACCAAAACAGAGGACCGCCGCAATCACGGCTGATGGCCGAAACCCTGTTCATGTTCCCGTCACCATCCATTGCTAGGCTGCCGGGCACTACACGGCTGACCAGGAGGACCGCATGACGGAGGCAAACTCACTATCCACATCACTGGACGATTGGTGGGTCAGGGACAACCTGCGGGAGACCATCGATCACCTGGTGGAGTTGGGCTACACCATCAGCGGCGGGCAAGGGGAGGACCCGGACCTGATCGATCCAGGCGGATCAGCGGTGGAGACGTGGAACGAGGGTTACCCCTACGAGCAGCGGATGACCCGCGACGAGTATGAGATCGAGAAGTACCGCCTCCAGATCGAGTTGCTGAAGTTCCAGTACTGGGGCCAGGACCGCGGCCTCAAGCATGTCATTGTCTTCGAGGGCAGGGACGCCGCCGGCAAGGGCGGCACCATCAAGCGCTTCACGGAGCACCTGGATCCCCGATCCGCCAGGACAGTTGCCTTGGCCAAGCCTTCGGACCGTGAACAGGGTCAATGGTATTTCCAGCGCTATATCCAGCACCTTCCCACTGCCGGCGAGATCGTCATGTTCGACCGCTCCTGGTACAACCGGGCCAACGTGGAGAAGGTCATGGGCTTCTGCACAGACGACGAGTACGACACTTTCATGGGGCAGGCGCCGGTCTTCGAAAAGATGCTGGTGGACGCCGGGATCCACGTGACCAAATTCTGGTTCTCGGTCACCCGGCAGGAGCAACGGACCCGCTTCGCCATCCGCCAGATCGATCCCGTCCGCCGCTGGAAGCTCTCGCCCATGGACCTCGCTTCCCTGGACCGCTGGGCGGAATACACCGACGCCAAGGAACAAACGTTCCTGCACACGGACTCCGACCACGCGCCGTGGATCACCATCAAGTCCAACGACAAGAAGCGCGCCCGCATCAACGCCATGCGCTACTTCCTGAACCAATTCGACTATGAGGACAAGGACACCTCGGTGGTCTACGACGCCGATCCCCTGATTCTCCGACGCGGCCGCGACGCCGTAGGCGACTAACCCTTCCGCGAGTTGGCAGATAACCCCCATGTTTTCCAAAAACATGGGGGTTATCTGCCAACTCGCGGAAGGTTTGGTTACATTTTGTCGTGCTTTCCTATTCGGCGGACTCTTCCTCAACAACCGGGTCCTTCAACAGCAGCGCCGTGCCCTGGAAGGCCGGCAGCTCGAGGTAGAAGCTGTGGAGGTCGTCCACCTGGCCTACGTTGTCGCCGTTGAAGAGGTCGTGCACGCTGGCGCCGGGAACAAGGTGACCGGACTGGATGCTGCCTGCAATGTCCTGGTCCGAGAAGTTCAGGACCGTGACCTGCAATGCTCCGTCGGCGAGCTGGTTGACCAAAACCAGCAGCCCCCGGTTGGAAACGTCAGGCACATCCAGCAGAGTGCTGGTGGCGATGCCGGATTCCTCCCGCACTGTGAGGATCTGCTGGAGCCGCCGTGCGTAGGACCGCGAATCCTTGAGCTGCTCGGGCAGTGAACCGTAGAGACTGCGGGCACGGGCCATGCCGGCCAGCGAGGTCTTCGCGTCCGGGCTGGTGCCCATGAGGTCGTGGGCTCCGCGGTTGATCCAGCGGGTATCGCCCTGCGACGTGAGTTCCTTGACGGTTTCGCGGTCCAGTGCCGTGATGCCGGTGAGGTCCCAGCCCGAGAGCGCGAAGACGCCCGGCTGCAGCGCGTTGTACATGGACAACAGCACGTGGGCGTCCAATACCTGGGCTTCCTGCTCCGGGGTGAGGGCGTCCTGGTCCTTGATGCCCAGCGCGGCCATGATGAAGCTGACCGTGGTGCAGGCGATGCCGTTGGTGGTGAACAGTGCGTTGTAGGGCCCGTTTTCGCCCGTGAGCCGTTCCCGCAGGGTCTCCTGCACCTTCTCCGCAACCTCGGCCCCCGTCAGTTCTTCACCGCCGAGCTCGAAAACGTCGTCCCTGTGTCCGGCAGCGAAGTGCAGCAACTCGTACGTCAGTTCGTCATGGTTCTGGAGTGCGTGGACCAAGGAGGCCTGGTCCACCCCGATCTCCATGGAGAGGCGCAGGGTCAGGCGCAGGAATTCGGTATCTCCGGTGACGAAGGCGTAGTGGTACGCGGGCCGGGTGATGAAGTCGTACGAGAGGTCGGGCCCCGATTCCGACTGGGCCTTGATGTCATCGATGGTGAGGTTGAGTTCCTGGAAGGAGAACCCGCCCACCTTGCGGATCATGGAGCCGATGAGCTGGTTTGCCGCCTCGGACAGCGGGTGGCCCTCTGACCATCCCGGTTCTTCTTCCGCGCTCTTTTCGACGCCAAGGAAGCCGTTGGCATCAAGCCGCAACGCACCGGTGCCGAGGTCCAGCAGCGAATGCAGCGCGTCACCGACCACCAGGCGCATGCCGGCGAACGTTGGGTCCAGCCAGTTGATGGACGGCTGGCCGGACTTGAAGTAGTGGAGGTAGACCCAGCGTCGGGTCTTGCCGGTGGTGTCGATAATGGGCTTGGTGGCGCTCCAGTTGGTTTCCTTGACGCCGGGTTCGTAGAAAATGACCCGCTGCAGCCGCCCAATAATGTAGCCCGCCTTTTGCAGGGCTTCCTCAGCCGCCGGGCTGATATTGACCGAGTCTTCGCCCTCGGGGACGTCCGGCAGCAGGTGCCAATCCTCCTCGGGGATGTCCACCATGTGATAGATACCGGGGTAGTCCCGGAAGTTCATCTCAGCGAGCCGGAAGTCCGCGCCCTTGCCGGTGTGCCCGGGGACGATGTCGTCAATGATGGTGCCGCCGTGCTCGTTGGCGACCTCGCACATCTGACGGAACTCTTCTTCTGTCCCGAACGCGGGATCGATCGCCATGGAGATGCGGTCAAAGTGCCCATCCACGCTGGGTGTCTGCGACCAGCCGCGGATGCCGCCCGCCAGCTTCACCGGGCCCGTGTGCAGCCCACGGATGCCGATTTTGCTGAACGCATCCCAGAGCTCGGGATCACCCAGCGCCGAGAGGAAGGACTGGCCGTCCTTGGTGATGAAGGACAACGGGTAGGCGGTGAACCAGACAGGTGAACGCTCAACGGCTGCGCGCGGGTTGGGCCGGGCGTAAGAGTTCTGCCACATACTGGCCTGCCCGGACAGTTGCCGGGCCATGGTGTTGGCGTCACCCAGCATGGACTGGTTCCGGAGCCAGTCCACATAGGTGGAATTCAGGCCGTCGAATTCCAGGGAGGGCCGGGCGGCAAAGAACTGCCGCCTCCGGGCGATCGGCCGCAGCGCCTTGGGCCGGGCAGGGTAGAACTGTTCATCAAAGGTGATTTCCGCCGGTTCGCTTGCGGTTTCATCGGGCGTTTCCAGGGGCGTCTCCTCCGGATTTTCCTCTGGAGTTTCGCTGGTTTCTGACACGCTCGCGTTGACTGCAGGCTCCCGCACAGTTGTCTCCTTACGTGGTCGCCGCGTCAACGCCGACCGTCCGAGGGGGGTCGTTCAAGAGGTCACGTACCCGGGCTTGCCCGGACTATTCATGCTAGTCACGTTGGCCTCCGGTTTGTCGAACCCGGGAACAAGTAAGTCTCGTGATCATCCGGCGGCTTGACGTTCGGTCGACTGGGAGGTCAACCACAGCAAAGCCCGACGTCGGCACTCACGTGGGTGCCGACGTCGGGCTTCGAGGATCTCTTAGCGCGCGGCTTACGAGGACCGCCACACTACGGACCGAGGCAGTCAACGGTTCCCGGAACTGCGTTGGCCCTACCGATGCACCCTCATCAGCCAGTACCGTGGCTCGTGGAGATCGGAGAACCCATGAAAATCGTAGTGATCGGCGGCAGCGGCCACATCGGGTCCTTCCTTGTCCCCAGGCTTGTTCGCGCCGGACACGAGGTGGTCAACATCAGCCGCGGAAGCCGCCTGCCCTATGCGGACGTCCCTGAGTGGCAGCAGGTCCGCAAGGTCACCGCGGACCGTGACCACGAGGAACGCGCGGGCACGTTTGGTGACCGGGTAGCGGAACTGGGCGCCGACGTCGTGGTTGACCTCCTGTGCTTCACCCACGAATCGGCCACTGCGCTGGTGGATCGCTTGCGCGGCGAAACAGGCCATCTGCTGCACTGCGGCTCCATCTGGCGATACGGCGTGAGCCTGAAGTTGCCCCTTGCCGAAGGAGCGGACTCCGCCGAAGAGCCAGTGGATGACTACGGGATCCAGAAGCGTGACATCGCCCGCATGCTCAAGGACGAGACTGCTTCAGGGGGACTGGCCACAACATCCATTCATCCCGGACACATTGTGGGCCCTGGATGGCAGCCGATCGGGCCCCTGGGCAACCTTGATCCTGGGGTGTGGCAGACGATTGCCTCCGGGCAGCCACTCCGGATTCCCGGAATCGGTACTGAGTTGATGCACCATGTGCATGCCGACGACGTCGCGCAAGCTTTCGAGAAAGCCATCCTGAATCGTGACGCGGCGGCCGGGGAGGATTTCAATATTGTTGCCCCGAGCGCCCTGACGGTGCGGGGTTACGTGAGCGTCGCTGCTTCCTGGTTTGGGCAGGAGCCGCATATGGAACCCGTGAGCTGGGAGGAGTTCCGGCGGACCACTACCAGCGAATCTGCCGATATCAGTTGGGCGCACCTCTCCCGCAATCACTGCGTGAGCATCCACAAGGCATCGTCGCTGATCGGGTATGCGCCGCGCTATGAACCAGAGCAGGCAGTGCTCGAATCCGTGCAGTGGCTCGTCAGCAACGGTCAGCTCAACGTGCCGAAACTGCTGACCTAAGCCTGTACAACTGCCACCCGAGGCCCGAAGCTTAAGGGGCCACAAGGGGGAGCTTCATGGACAAAGTGTCGAACAAGGACGTCACGGACAGCCGGCTCGATCACGGGTTCTTCGTCTTGGGTGGAGCCGCGGCGGTGTGGTTGGCTTTCCTGCTGGTGGGGGAGAGCTTCCATTTGGGGTGGGGCCAGCTGTGGTTTTCCTTCGTGTTCTGGGCGTTCCTTGCCTACCTGCTTTTGCCGAGGCTGCACCGGATCCTGACCACCATTTACGTCCCCGGCTATTTCATCGGCCGCGCCCGAACCAGCGATGGGCTGCTGGGCGACCCCGTGAATGCGGCGTTGTTGGGGGCCGAACCCCAGATCCACGCGATCATGAGGTCCGCAGGGTGGACCATGGCCGACGACGTCACCTTCGCCAGCAGCCGCCGCATCGTCAGCTCCACCATTTTCCGGCGGAGCTACACCGAAGCGCCGGTCAGCCCCTTGTATCTCTTCGACCGGCAACAGGACTTTGCGTACCAACAAGAGGTCAACAACACCCCCGGCAAACGCCACCACGTCCGCTTCTGGCGTTGCCCCGAGGGGTGGCTCCTCCCCGGCGGGCACAAAGTGGATTGGCTCGCCGCCGGAACCTACGACCGCAGCGTTGGCTTCTCGCTCTTCACACTCCAGATCACGCACAAGATCGAGCAGAACACCGACGTGGAGCGGGACCACATCGTTTCCACCGTTTCCTCTGCCGAGCCTGCCGTCACGGTGCAGGTGATCGAGGACTTCTCCACCGGATATCACACGCGCAACGGCGGCGGCGATTCCATCTCCACCGACGGCGACCTCCCCATCATCGACGCCAGCCGCGTCCAGGTCCCCGCCAACCAGCCGCCCAGCCGTACCGACAGCCGTGATCGGCGACCGGCGCCCATCGTCACCGGCGCTGTCCTGGTGGCCATCCGCGCGATTGCAGCTTTTACGTTGGCGGTGACACTGCTGACGTCAGGCGGCGACATTGGACTCGACGACGTCCCCCTGGACCCGGAAACCACGACGACGGCGATCGTCGCCATGGCGGTCATCGTCCTGCTCTTCGGGCTCGGTGAGGTATTCCTGGCATGGCGGATTTTCCTCGGCAGCAACGGCGCCCGGGTGATCGCCATGGCCCTGAGCTCCATCTCGATCCTGGTGCAGGCCATCGACTACTCCACCGGGACTGCGAATCTCACCCTCGAAGCGGGTCTCTCCGGCCTTGCCTCGGACATCCTGGTCCTGCTGGCGCTGTCCAGCCAGCGGGCCAGGGTCTACGCCAAACGGCAGCGTGTCCCGGCCGTTCCGGCTTCAGTGGTGGTGCGGCGGGTGCCTTCCTGACCTTCTTTGAGTGTGGGTTCCGTCCGACACTCCGGCCTTTGCGGCGTGTCGGGGTGGTTTCGGGTTGAAAGTGGGTGGTGACGGCGCGTGGCAGCCCCGCCGTCTCCTGCCCGATAGGGTTAATCCGTTCCCAGCCAGCCTGCGTCACCAGCCGGGCCTCCAGAGTACGGATTGAGGAAAACGGTGTGGACGGAGTCCTTCAAGGTTTCTTTGTGGTCAGCGTGGTCCTGCTCATTGGCTATATCCTTGGCAGAACCAAGGCACTGGGTCCCGAAGGCGGCAAGGTTCTCTCGACGCTGACTTTCATGGTGGGGCTGCCCTGCCTGATGTTTTCGGCGATTGCCTCCCGCCACATTTCAGATGTCCTCAGTGCCACGGGCTTGATTTCGGTGGTCACCGCGGTGGCGGTCATGCTCGTGTTTACCGTGGCTGGCCTCATTGGCCGCTGGGGTGTCCGGCGGACCACTATCGGCGCGCTGTCCGTGGGAATCGTGAACTCCACCAATCTGGGCGTGCCGTTGTCCCTGTATATCCTCGGCAGCGCCACGTACGTCACGCCCATCATGCTGTTTCAGTTGGCGATCGTGACACCCATCGCCCTGACCATCCTCGACCTCACAGATCCCGCAGGCAAGCAGGTCTCCGTCTGGCGGGTGCTCTCCATCCCGTTCCGCAACCCTGTCACCGTGGCAGCAATTCTCGGGGTGGCCGTGAGCGCTTTGGGCATCGAAGTACCCACGCTTATCCTCGATCCCCTGGCGCTTGTGGCCCAGTTGGCGGTGCCGCTGATGTTGATCATCTTCGGCATGTCCCTGCACGGGCTCTCGGTCCGGCCCGGCATCGGCGACCGGGCTCCCACCACTGTGGCCGTGATCCTCAAGTCTGCGGTCCAGCCGGCTCTTGCCTGGATCTTGGCAGCATTCGTCTTTCATCTGGACCCGTTCAGCACGTTCGTGGTCACCGCCTGCGCCATCCTTCCCACCGGCCAAAACGTGGTGCTCTACGCGGTCCGGTACGGCGTGGGCCAGGGCATTGCCCAATCCACGGCGGTGTTCACCAGCATCCTGGCGGTCCCGCTGCTTCTTGGGGCGGCGTGGCTGTTCGGCTGAGCCGTTGTGATTTCCCATCCGCGAGTAGTTGGAGTCGGCGCTCACGCCGTGGAAGTTCCGCTTTCAAAAGTGGGCGGTCCCGCCACCACTGACTTTGAATCGGCTGACGGCTGGACACGCCGGTGAGTGCGGCGTGTTGCCGTGCTCGGAGATCCAAAGTGGGTGGCGAGCGTACGGGGCATGAAGCCAGCCACTCTTTAGGGCCGTCCCTTTAAGGCTCGACGGCGGCACTCACCTTGAGCGCCGCCGTCCTTCGGTCTGCGTGGGAGGTGAGAGAGCGCTAATCGGGAGGGCGTGGGAGGTGAGAGAGCGCTGGGGTTAAACAAAAGAGCTCCGGAGTGCGTTATTGGGGGATACGCACTCCGGAGCGGTCTTTGAGCAGGGGCTTTCGCTGACCTGCAGTAATCACTCTACGTTGCGCGCAACCCCTTCGCCACCACCTCGAATAAGTACTTTCGCTTTAGTTTCTTTGGGCAGCTTCCGGCCGCTTTTTCTGCGGCACAATCAGCACAGGGCGGCGTTGATGGTGGCTCAACCATGCAGCCACTGAGCCGTTGAGCGCCTCGGAAATCCGGTGGCCCAAGCCGGGCTCCGGGGTCCCCACGATGATCATGGATGCGTTGATGTCCGCGGCGAGCCTGCCCAACGCCCGTGCTGGATCACCGGCCAGCAGGCGCAAGGTCCAATCTGCCGTGCCGCCGTCCATCGCGTTTGCGATCACCCTGCCAAGGTCGCCTCGTACGGCCTCGACGTCGGCGTCGTCCTTCTCCGGGTGGAGCGACATCCGGTGTGTCTCCCGGGACGGGTCCCACTCCACGAGGTAACTGGCCTCGTCCACGTAGGCGCACACCAACGGGACGCCGAGTCGCTCAGCCAAGGTCCGGGCAGTTTGGAGTACTTCCACATGCTGGTCCGGGAGAACCCCCACCACCAGGGGAATCGGTCCGCTGAAATTTTCCGCAGCCATACCCTTATTGTTGCGCCGGGGCGATCCAAAGAACAGGTGGTTGAGAGGGTATCCGGGGTCAGGTTTCCGTCGGCTTGTTCCAGGTGAGCCGCACCTTGAAATTGGACCCCGTGCTTGCCGACGCGATGAAAGCGCCCGCCTCCGCGTGAAGGTCAATGCCGAACTCCACGCTCACCTCATCCGGCCGGTTCTCCAGGCTCAGGAGCTCATCGATCACCCCCTGCACCGCTGGACGCACGTGTGCCAGGGCACGCTCGAACGTTTGCTGCGCCCGCGCGAAAACCCCCGAATGGTCCCCCGCGTGATCGCCACCCCTGGTTACCAGGCTCCCCGCGGCGTTCGCGACCTCCACAACTACCGTGCCGCCGTCGTCGGTGGTGAATTCAACCAGCCTGCTCATGTTCCTGTCCCTTCTCCGGCGCCCGCAGTCGGCGGGCCGCAAGCACGAAACCGATTCCGGCAGCGCACAAAATCAGCAGCTGAATCAACACAAAGTAGGCGTGCGTCCGGTACCAGGACTCAAGGAACACGCCCTTGTCCTGAACCCAGACCAGCGGAACCGTCACGGTTGGCCACAGCAGCAGCCACCCGAACGGCTCGGATGTGCGGGAACGCATGGCCAGGATGCCCGCCCACAATCCGAAGCCCGCATGCACGAATCCGGCGATGACAGTGGTGGGATCCACCGTTTCGGTGAGCCCCGAGAGCCCAAAGAGAGCACCCGAAACAACCGCCCCCGCCATCACAACGCGGGCCATCGTGGTGCGATCGGGGAGGCCCGCGACCGCCAACAGCAGGTACCCAAGAGGTGCCACCAGGCCGTAAACGATGCGGAGGGAGCCGTCGCCGCCGCTCTCGTACCAATAGTTGTCGTCCAGCCACAGGAAGTAGACCGCGAAGCACGCCCCGAGGCCGCCCGCCACGATCAGTGCGACGCCGCCCCACAGCAGCGGCGCCCTCAGCGGGGGAGCCAACCCGCCGACGGCGACGGGTGCTGAGCTGCCGGGCTTTGACCCCCGGAGGCCAGCGCTCGACGGCGGAGCACCAGTGGGTGCCTCGGCTTCGGATGCGGACGGGGTTGGGTTCAGTGCTGAAGACGGGATGGGGCGGGGTTCGGGAAGGGGTTCGGCGTTCGAAGTGGGGCCGGCGTCGGGTTTTGTGCGGGTGCGCGGGCTGGGGCCGGTTGTCGGTTCGGGGGCCGCGATCCCGGAAACTGGGCCTGAGTTGGGACTTGCGTCCGCCGCGATGGTGCGGGCCGGGGCCTTATTCCGTACTGGCCGTACCGGCCGTACTGGAGGGTCGGCCACTGTGTACGAGCCCTGCGGTTTCTCATCGTCAGACGCCGCGGGCACCTCGGCCGTTTCAGTGGGAGCCGGCTCTTTCGGCTTGGCCTTCTCGATCTCCGCCCGGGCTGCGGTTGCGAGGCCATCGGGATCTGCGGCGTTGGGGTCCACGGTGGCCAACTCTGCAGACACGTCCACCACTGCTTCCCAGGAGCCGAGGGAGGAATGGTATCGAAGCTCTCCTTGCAGATCCGAGATCCGTTGCCGGCGCTCGCAGTCCTGGCGTCGGACGGCGGCGTCAGGAAACCCGGGGTCATCCTGCACCAGGGCGAAGCCGTCTACTGCGGCCAGCCAGTCTTCGGCTTTCTCTGCCTGCAGTGCTTCGCGGTAGATGCGTTCCAGCTCCAGGCGGTGCCGTGCCTTGTCTCTGAGCGCCGTCGCGTCCCGGTATCCAGGCTCCAGGGTGAGGAGGTCTTCGAACAGTTCCACGGCCTGTTCCAAGCGCCGGGCCCGCAACTCGGCGGACGCCTGGACGTACAGTGCCCGCAGCTGCGCCCGTTTCATGGCTTGCCCGGAGTCGGTTTGCCGGGCGTTGGCCTGCCCGGAGTCGGCCTGCGGCTGTGTGGCCGGTACCGGCGTCGTTTGGGCCGGCGTGGTGCGATCCTGTCCGGTTCCGGACGGTGGGGCCGGGGAACTGGCCTGGGCTGGTCCTGTACTTTGACGGACCGAGGCCCCGACCGTCGTCGAACTTTCAACCGATACCGGCGCGCGCGGTGTTCCCGTGAGTGTGAACAGCTGGGTGGTGCCCCCGCGGACGTAGAGTGCCGGGGTGACCCATTCCAGCGTTCCGTCCGGACTGGCCATGACCGAGATTCTGCCGACGCGCGCCGCCTCGTCCACGGTGCGGCCGTTGGCGATTGCTGCGTAGAAGCCGTGCGCGAAGGCGATGGCGGCGTAGTCGCTGATGGCGAACTGCATGGCGGCCACTGCGCCGATCCCGCTCCGGACCAGCGCGGACGCCGTGCCCGAGAAGAGGTCCGACTGGCCCATTTCCCCGGAGGAACACGAGTTCAGCACCACCAACCGCGGGCGGGGAGCAGCGACGCTGAGCAGGGCCATGAGGCGGACAGCGCGGACCATGGCTGCCCTTCCGTCGGGTCCCACCAGCGCTATCCTGCCTTCGTCGGTGCGGGTGTCGTAGTCGCCGTGGCCTACGAAGTGGACCACATGCCAAGGCCCGGCCAGCAGCATGGATTGCACGTCATCCCAGGTTCCACTTTTTGCCCAGACCAGCTCCACCCGGCCTTCGGACACCGGCCCGGCCAGGGCACGGCTCAGGTGGTCCTTCTCGGCGGTGACGTCCAGGCTGGGGAGGTCCCTTGGCGAGGCGACGATCCCCAGAATGCGCAGGGGTGGCGCTACATCCAAGGGATTCAGGTTGTAGTCGGGTGCGGGGATGTGACGGAGGAGGGGCTCGGTCTGGCAGAGGTAGGTTTCGGTTTCGGGGTCGAACAGGGTCTCCCACGGCATGGTCGCCAGTTCAGGGGCGGACAACCTCAGGACCACCCTGAGCTGCTGTCCGGCGTGTTGGGCTGCGCCGAGGCTGGCCCGGTAGGTGCCGTAAACCTCGCGGGTGAACAGGGCCTGGAACAACTGCTGGCCCACTTCGCGGACTGCCATCTCAGCCACGGGCATGGTCCTGCGGGCGGCCACGGCGGACGCCAGAACGGTGGCTTCAAGTTGGGGGAGCCGTTCGAGGATGCCCTCCACGTCCAGGGTGAACATGCCCGAGGCGTGGCCTCCCGCCGGTGCACGGACCACGCGCACCGTATATTCGCCGCGTGCAGAGCCGGCATCAATCTCCAGCTCGATGTCACAGTCCATCGCGGATCCCTTGTGTGACGGGCGGTCCGGCCGAACGTCGCGGGGCCGGGAGCACCCTTAGGAATAGATTGGCCCTAAGACCGGCGCGCCACAAGAGCAGGACCCTTGTAGACGCTCCTGACCCGGCCTACGGTTAATCCGGGTCCACGGCGCATCAGAACCAATGGCCCATCTGACGGAAGGCGGTCCGCGATGGAAATTTTCATGTGGTGGCTCGATCTGCATCTGGACAGCAAGGAATGGCTGCGTGAGAACCTGCGCGCCGACGAACTCCCGCTGACCGTGCTGCAGCATATTGCCGAGGCCGGCGGGCCCAATCGGGACAAGGTCAGCGGCGTACTGACCGAAGCGGATTGGGACTTCATCGAGACACAATCGGAGTTCGTGGACTGACTGGGCTGACGGGGCTGACGGGGCGGCTTAGGCGGCAGGCTTCCAGCCCAGGGCCGGCCCCAGTTTGCCCGCGATGTCGGTGAGGATCTGCACGTAGTCCTCGTGGTCAAAGCTGAAGGGCAGCGCGAAGGCCACCTCGTCCACTTCCTGGAATCCTCGGTGGGCATAGAGCTGCTCGGCGATGTCATCGCTGGTGCCAATAATGTCCTGTGCAAACATCATGCCCTTCGGCCCTTGGGGCGCGCGGGTGCGTGGGGTGCGTTCGTCGACGTAGCGTTGGTATTTCTTCCGCTGGGCAGTTGAGGCCGAGTCTGTGGGAATCACCACCAAGCCCTGTGAGACGCGGGCGGTGTTCCCTTCCCTGGCAGCGGCTTCGCGGTAGGCGCGGATCTGTGACTGTTGGACGGCGGCGAAGTCCGGTTCCTGGTCCTTATCCGGGAAGATCACGCTGCTGGAGAGCAGGTTGAAGCCGTTTTCCCCTGCCCACACCGCCGATTTCATGCTCGCCGCCCCGTACCAAAGACGGGAACGCAGCCCGGCAGCGTGCGGCTCCACGCGGTTGGAGAACTCTTCCACCACTCCCTGTTTGCCGGAGAAGTCCCGCACTTTCTCGCCGGCGACCAGGCGGGCAAGCCGGTTTACGCGGGCGTAGCTGAAGTCCTCCACGCCGGCAGTGTCCGGGTAGAGCTCATGTTTTACGGTGCCGTAATTCATGGGTTCCCCTACGCTCAGCCCCGGATTGATCCGGCCGCCGGAGAGCAGGTCCACGGTGGCCAGGTCCTCAGCAAGGCGCAAAGGGTTTTCCCAGCCCAACGGAGTCACCGCGGTTCCCAGCTCAATCCTGGAGGTGCGCTGGCTTGCCGCGGCCATGACCGCAACCGGTGAGGAGATCCCGAACTGCAGGTGGCGGTGCCGAAGCCACGCACTGTCGAAGCCGAGCCCCTCCCCGAGCTCGATGATCTCCAGCGTCGATTGGTGCCCGGCCGCAGGATCCGCGGGATCGAACAGGCCAATAGTGAGGAAACCAAGTTTGCGCAGGGGATGGTCGGGGGTGGGCATGGGCTTCCTTCACGATCGGGCGGCGGCTACTGCCCAGAATAGGCTCCGGTCCCATGGACGACGGTGGGACGTTACCTTTTGTGATGCCCTCACCGTTTGTGGTGCCGGCGCTCAGCTTGTAGTGCCGGCCCTCAGCGCAGGTGACCGCCGGGCTAGGCGCAGCTGGCGACTGGGCGAGCGGCCGCGACGATGACCTGAGCGGCAGTGTCGGGGGCAAGCGAGGAGCACTCTGGAGCAAAGTGCGCCACCCGCGCCACCTGTACGGGCTGCGCCGCCTGCGTCACGTGTGCGGGCTGGGCGGCCTGCGCCGCCTGCGCGGGCTGCGTCGGCCGCTCTGCCCGCTCCTTGGCCCGCATCCGGAGAAGAGCCACAGCGGAGATCAGGAACCACGCCACGTTGGTCACCACGGAGGGCCAGGCTCCATGGAGTGAGCCATTGACGATGAAGGCGCACGAACCAAAGAGGTTCACGGTCTGGAAGGTGGTGCCTGCCTGCAACCAGCCCATGGACACTGCCATGTAGCCGCCGAGCATTGCCACTGCGCCGGCCCAGCCAGCGACTTCGAACAGCAGTTCCATGGGAGTCCTTTCAAGATTTTGGGCACTCGGATGACGCCGGCGGGCGGCGTATGGTCCGGAGTGGAGGCTTGATTCGCTAGACGGTGTTGCGTTGCTGAATCGTGCTTTTGAGTCAATATTGAGTGACGATGACCTTTAGATCAATTGCAATATTCTGAAGACGGTGTTTAGGAGTACTTAACATGGATGTGGACCCACGCCGGTTGCTGGTTCTTCTTGCTGTCGCCCGCACTGGAGGCGTTCTGGCGGCGGCTGATGAACTGCGGATTACGCCGTCTGCGGTGTCTCAACAACTCAGCAAACTCGAGACTGAGGCAGGGCAGGCACTACTCCTGCGTACCCCCAAAGGATCAGTGCTGACACCCGCGGGCTTGGCCATGGCGGAGGCAGGGGAAGAGATAGAACGGGCACTCAACGTTGCCCGTGCCCGGATGCAAAGCGAGGTCAACATCGCAGGAGTCGTACGGGTGGGCGGATTCACCAGTTTCATGCGCACCGTGGTGATCCCGCGTCTTCCCGAATGGCGCAGCCAATACCCTCAGCTGCAGATCCAGATCGTTGAAGACAGCTTCCCTGCGGTGATGCGGCTCCTCCGCCAGCGACAGTTGGATGCTGTGGTCATCGAACAGGATTCGACGGCGGCAGAGCAGCATCCGATGGCGGCCGGAATGGTCCAGGAACCCCTGCTGGACGAGCCATGGAAGCTGGTGGTGCCCGCAGGAAGCCTGCTCGGCACGGACAACATCGATCTCAGCCGCTTGCACTTGCCGTGGCTGGGGGTGGAGCCGTCAGCCGCCAATACTGCAGTGCTCGGACGTCTCCGCCACTCGACAGGTGCCCGGATAGAGACCGTTCACCAGTACCACGACACCCTCACCGCACTGGCACTGGTCGCTGCCGGTGAGGGCGTGGCCATTGTGCCCACCCTGGCGCTCAGCGGCGTTGTCCACGATCATGTGGACATCCTGGACGTTCCGGGGTTGGGCACCCGGCATATCGCCCTGCGACGCTTCGATCGGCGACGGGCAGCCAGCCTGCCCTTGGACACGGTGGCCCGGCTCCTGAGGGAATCCGCGGCGGCGTTCGACACTCGCTCGGCATCGTGACCTGTCCCGTCTTCGCGGACGGGACAGGTCAGGCAAGCACGCGCAGGCGGCGCTAGTTCAGTGCCGGAGTGTCGGCAGGGATGACACCGGAGCCGTACAGATCCGAGGCCAGATCCTGAAGCGCCCGCAGGGCCACCCTCTGGGTGAACGGACCGTAGGAGACACGTGCCACGCCAAGTTGCTGGAGTTCAGCAGCCGGGAGGGCTCCGGGGGCTCCGATCACGGAGAGTTTCCCGTGTCCCAGGCCTTCCACCAGCGGCTCGATGACCTCTCGGGTCATGGCGCCTGGCACGAAGACCAACGAAGCTCCAGCGTCCAGGAAAGCTCGTCCCCGCGCGATGGCGTCCTGGATGCTCTCCTCAACCGGCCGGTCGCCACCCCGGGCAATCGCGTCGGTGCGCGCATTCAGCTGGAACGGGATGCCTTCGTCGGCAGCAGCCGAGATGATGGCCTGCACACGGGCAACGGCTTCATCGAAGGGCCGCAAGCGGTCTTCAACGTTCGCGCCCACCACTCCGATCCCAATCGCCCGGCGGATGGTTTCGGCAGGGTTGTCGAAGCCATCATCCAGGTCTGCGGTGACCGGGAGATCCACGGCGTCGACAATTCGCTTCACTCCGTCCAGTGCCACGTCCAAGGGCATCGTTCCATCGGCATATCCGAAGGCCGCAGCAATGGAATGCCCAGCAGTGGCGATGGCCTTCGTCTCAGGAAGTCCTGCAATAGTGCGGGCACTGATGGCGTCCCACACATTCACCACACTCAGGATTTCAGGAGCTTCGTGCAGTGCTTTCAGCTGTTGTGCACGTGCATTGGTGTTTGCTTCAGTCATGGTCGCTCTCCGTCACTGTTGTTCTCCGTGCTCCACGGGTGGGAACCAGTCCCACTTGCCACCCACAGCCTAGGCATAACGTCACACAACGCGATACCAAGCGGCTGCCGAGGGCCATGAGGGTGAGGCCCGACACGTTGCGTCGTATGTCCATGTCCTACCGACCTGCGTGAATTACGACGGCGGGTGGCTGGCTTCCGCCGCGGGTTCCGCGCCCGCGGACTCCCCCGCTGCGGGGTCCGCACCTACAACCCTGTTCCGCCCCTGGGCCTTGGCACTGTAAAGGGCGGCATCTGCCACATTGATCATGAAGGCCAGGTCCTGCACGTCCGCGCCGGTGGACGTCACGCCGTAGCTGACTGTTGGGAAGGGCAGGCCATCGGGACCCTTCATGCCTGCCAAGCGTCTACTGATTTCGGAGGCGATGGCTTCGGCCCGCTGTTGTGTCGCTCCCGGCAGCAGCAGGACGAATTCTTCCCCGCCATAACGCGCCACGAGGTCTGTCGACCTCACCGAAGAAATGCAGGCCGCAGCAAAAGCCCTGAGCGCGGAGTCGCCGGCTGCGTGACCATGCTCATCGTTGACGGCTTTGAAGTTGTCCAAGTCAGCAAGAATCAGAGCCGCACCTCGCGGGGACGACTCCGCAAGAGACCGGGCCGCCACTTCCAGGAAGGCACCCCTGTTGAGCAGACCTGTGAGGTGGTCACGGTCGGCACGTTCCCGGAGGCGTTTGATCAACTGCTTGTTGCTGAGCGTATTCATGGTGGAGGACACCGCCACCAGCAGGATCAAATGCATCAGGGCGGCCGGCGCATACCCAAAGAATGTTCGGAACTCTTCGCTGGTGGGCCCCTCCAGGACAAAGCTGATGGCCCGGAGCAGGTAGTACAAGGTCATCAGGCCGGCAATGACCGACAGGAACCTGGTAATCCTGGACCGGACGGGTTTCGCGAACCACAGTTCCAGTGCCGCCAAGGTGATGCCCAACGTCGTCAGGCACAAGTAGACCAAACCGCCAGACCACACGCTGTTCCCCGGGTCATCCAGTAAGGACGCAACACAGCTGGGAATGGACGCGGCCGCAAGCACCCAAGGATGCACGCGGTGGTCGCGCAGTGTACGTGCTCCCGCCCAAATGCAGAAGGTTCCGGCGACAATCAGGGCCTTGCCCAAGGGGTTGGCCCACTGCTGGAAGTCGGTACCGTTCAGCAGGAAGGCCGCGTTGCCAACGAAAAAGAGGCACAGGGCTACCCGCCACCACTCTGCGTAGGGCGAGCGTCTTCGCTGGGACGAAATACAGGAAATGACGATCAGGGTCAGGGTGACCAAGCCGAGGACCACCCGGACGGAAAAGGGGTCCAGGACTATTGATCCTTCTTGCAGCGAAACTGCAATCACGACGCGGCCCCGCTACCGGACTACAACCGCGGAGTTCCCTCGTGATGGCCTCATGGCTCTTTGACCTCGCAAAACATCTGATCCCCAGCAAGTTGTTCCGGACTCATGACCGCAAAGCCACAGTCAAGCACGTTTTCTCCAGTGCCGGTGGATGACGGTCGCTATGGCTCTTTAAAAGTTTTCTCGAAATTCGCGTCACGATCAGGGGTTAGGCCGCACTGTAACCGTAAGGGTTGGTCTGCCCATGACAGCGGACTATCCACATACGCCCAAAAAACCGTTGCCACCCACCCACCCTGATGGTTCGATGGGACGCATGGCAACCGCAGATACCGCAGAGAGTTATGTCATAGCGATCGGGACCAAGAAAGGCCTGTGGCTGGCAACCAGCCCGGACCGCAAAGAATGGTCCCTCTCCGGCCCGCACTTCCTGATGAGCGAGATTCCCAGCATCGGGATAGACACACGGGACGGCAAAACCCGGATCATGGTGGGCGTCAGATCGGAGCACTGGGGACCCACTGTGGCCCACTCCGATGACCTTGGCGCCACCTGGACTGAGCCCGAGCAAGGTGCCATCAAATTCCCGGACGGCACTGACGCCGCCTTGGAGCGCGTTTGGCAGATCTACCCCGACGCCGAATCCCGCCCTGGCGTTGTCTGGGCCGGGTGCGAGCCGATTTCTGTATGGAAGTCCACCGACGGCGGCGAACACTTCGAGTTGAACCGCGGACTATGGGACCACCCGCACCGCAGCGAGTGGGGTGCCGGCTATGGTGGCGCGGCGGCACACTCGATTGTGGTTGATCCGTCCGGGGAAAAGGTCCACATCGCCATGAGTACGGGCGGCGTTTACAGATCGCTCGACGGCGGGACCTCCTGGGAGCCCCGGAACAAAGGAATTTCGGCCTACTTCATGCCCGATCCCAACCCGGAGTTCGGCCAGTGTGTCCACAAGATCGCAGCGGACGCCGCCGTCGAGGGCCGCTTGTACGCTCAGAACCACCATGGCGTTTACCGTACGGATGACAACGGTGAGAACTGGGATTCCATCGCGGACGGGCTGCCTGCGGACTTCGGCTTCGTCATGTTGACGCACCCGCGGCGGGAAGGGACGGCATGGGTGATTCCGCTGAAGGCCGACGGCGAACGCATCCCGCCGGACAGCAAGCTCAGTGTCCACCGCACCAATGACGCCGGAAATACCTGGACAGAACTTCATACCGGCCTGCCGGATCACGAATACAACGCTGTCCTGCGCGATGCCGCGTCCGTGGACACGGCCGAACCCGTCGGAGTATATTTCGGCACCCGCGGAGGTGCCGTCTACGCCAGCGCCGATGAGGGCGGGACCTTTACTGAAGTGGCCTCGCACCTGCCGGACGTACTGTGCGTGAGGGCCGCCGTCGTGGTGGACAACGCAGCAGGCGTAGAAGTCCCACTGACTGCGGCGGAAGCCACTGTGATTGCCGAAGCCGCAGTGATCGTGGAGGCAGCGGCCCAGGAGATTGACCCCACTCCTGGCGATCAAGCCAGCGCGCCGGTACCTGGTTAGGCCCGTTGTGGCTGACTTTACGGTCCTGTTGCCTGGTGTCCTGCAGCCACTCGTCGGCGGACAGTCCTATCTGACTGCGTCCGCCGACGGGGCTGTGACCGTTGGACAGTTGCTTGATGCGGTGACCGGAGATTATCCGGTGCTGGCCAGGCGCTTGCGTGATGAAACCGGGGCACTCCGCCGTTTCGTGAATATTTACGTGAACGGTGATGAGGTCCGGCGTCTGAAAGGTCTTGATACGGAGGTTGCGGGCGGCCAGGAGGTCCTGATTGTCCAGTCCGTGGCCGGCGGCTGAGCAGGGTTGGGGTCAAGCCGGTTCAGGCGACGCGCCAAACACTGCATTCGTCGGTATTGATGGCTTTCCTCATACCCGAGACGTGATCCATGATCCAGACAACGCCGATTCCCGGCGCGGTTTCCTGGACCTGTCCGCGGCGGATGACCACGTCATCATAGGCGGGTCCCACGGACAGTCGGGCTTCGATCTCGTCTCCACGGTGGAGCTGGCTGATCGCGCGTATTCGTGTTGTGTGTGTTGTGACTTCCTTCAACATGGTGGCCTCCTGGGCTGGAGCTGGTGCCTGCACTTGCCGGCTATTCCAGTGTGGCGCGGCAATGTTGCCACGGTATTTCGGGGCGGTTAGGGTCCGGTTAGCATTCCGGGTTGGTTGCATTTCCGGTGACCCAGCCCCGCCTTCCCGGCGCACGGCGGCCACGGCTGTAGCCTGATCTCGGTTCTTGAGACTCACAGGAACCACAGGCTCCGTCCCCGGGGAGATTCAATGGGAGTTTTGCGGCGATCCATCGCACTGTCCACGGGCCTGGTGGTGTTCGCCACCGGCCTGTTTTTTGTTCAGGCCCCTGCCACGGCCGTTCCGGTTCCAGGACCGGATAACCCGAATGTCCAGTTCATCGAGGGCACGCCGCGTTCGGACCACACGTTCGAGACGCCACCTGCGGACGATGCACCCAAGGGACAGTCCGACGTCGACTCCATCCTCCGCGACGGTGCAGCAGCGATCGGCCCCGCCGGTGACATCCGCGTCCGGTTGGTCACGGCAAAACTGGCGGACAACGCCAACGCGGTCTCCATGGCTGACGCCGAAAAGACGGTGGCGGCCACCAGCAAGTACTGGCAGGCGATGTCGGCCAACAAGCTCTCCATGACCGTGAACAGCAAGGTTGCCGGGCACCAGTCCAAGGCGAGGTCGACCGACAGCTACAGCTCCATCATCTCCACCATCACCAGCGAGCTGAAATGGTCCGCGAGCCCATACACGGCGCTGGTGATCTACATTCCCACCACCACCCTGTCCGGGAACGCGCTTGGCGCCGGCTACAGCAGCGGCAGTTACAGTGGCCGCGTTTTGATGCCGCAGATCAGCAACTTCTCCAACAACGTGATGAGCCATGAGTTCGGGCACGTCATTGGCATGATGCACGCTGATGCCCTGCAGTGCCGCAGCGGGGCGTCCGACGTCGGTGTCAACAGCAATGGCCAGTTCACGGACCCGTCCTGCTACATCCGCGAGTACGGCGACACCACAGACATCATGGGCGCTGCGCAGTGGAACTCGCCGGTCATCAGCTCTACGTTTTGGGACTACGGCGGCCTGGGACGAGGCGACGAAATCCGCGACACCGGTGTGGCCACGGGAGTCAAGAGCTACACCCTGAAGCCCTGGGGCGGCACCGAGGCCCAGCGCGCCATCAAGTTCACGGACCCTGTGAGCCGGGAGGTCTACTACCTGGAACTCCGGCAGCCGGTAGGGGCTTACGACAGCTATCTCTCGGGCGGCAACAAAGGCGTCAAAATCGTCCAGCGGGGCGGCGCCACCATCGCCTCGTCACTGATCCTCATGCCGGACACCACACCTTTCAATGGTTGGTACAGCCAGAACCATGCCTGGCAGGCGGGCAGCACTTTCACCACCTATACGGGCACCAGGGTGACCATCAATTCGGTCAGCGCCACCTCGGCAACAGTGACCATCAACGCCGACACCAAACTGAAGACGCGGATGAGTTTTTCCGCCGGCGATTTCGACGGCGACAAGCTGGCCGACGTCCTTTCCCGCGAAGCGGACGGTTCGCTCCTGCTCTATGCAGGCCTGCCCGGAAACCGCCTTGAAGATCCCGTGCGAATCGGCAGTGGCTGGGACATTTTCAACGCGGTACTGGGCACTTCCGATTTCAATGGCGACGGCTTCGCTGACATTCTGGCGCGCAGCAGCGACGGCAGTCTGTGGCTCTACCCGGGCAACGGCAAGGGCGGTTTCCTGCCACGCAGCCAGGCAGGTGTCGGCTGGCAGGGGTTTACGGAGTTGGTGGCCCCCGGCGACTTCAACGGAGATGGCCGGGCAGATTTGGTGGCAAGTGGAACCGATGGCCGGCTTTGGCTCTATCCCGGGAACGGTTCCGGCGGATTCCTGGCCCAGCGGCAGATCGGCCAGGGCTGGGATGCGTTCACCAGTCTTTCCGCAGCGGGGACGTTCGGGGGCGGGACGGCAGGACTCCTGGCCCGTTCGTCGGACGGCACCCTCTACGTCTACCCCGGCGATGGCAAGGGGAGCCTCCTGCCGCGTACCGCCGTCGGAACTGGTTGGAACCTGGCGGGCGACATCGTCGGCGGGCAGGAATTTACCGGCGACGGCAAGGCTGACGTCCTCGGCGTCGGTTCAGGCATGACGCTTTACCCGGGTGACGGCACCGGCTTCGCGGACCGCTTGGCGATCGGATCCGGTTGGAACCAGTTCAGTCAGGTGTGGGAGGCCGGGGATTTCGACGGCGATGCTGTCGCGGACGTTTTGGCCCGCGGCACCAACGGCATCCTGTGGCTTTACCCGGGCAATGGTTCGGGTGGCTTCCTTCCGCGCGTGCAGGTGGGGACGGGTTGGAACGTCTTTACGTCAGTCTTGAGCGTGGGCGATTTCGACGGCGATAAGCACCCGGATCTTGTGGCCAGGGCCTCCGATGGGACGCTGTGGCTGTACCCGACCGACGGGAAGGCCCAGTTCCTTGCCCGCAAACAGATCGGTACTGGCTGGCAGGGCTTCACGCAGATTGTGGCGCCGGGCGACTTCTCCGGTGACGGAAAGGCCGACATCCTGGCACGCGCCGCGGACGGGACCTTGTGGCTTTATCCGGGAAATGGCGCCGGAGGATTCCAGCCGTGGAAGCAGATCGGTACCGGGTGGAATATCTTCAACGCGGTGATGCAGGGCAGCGACTTCAACGGTGACGGCCGGGAAGATGTCCTTGCCCGAGGAACGGACGGAGGACTGTGGCTCTACCCGGGCAACGGCAGCGGAGGCTTCCTGACCCGGCAGTACCTGGGCTCCGGATGGAACATGTTCACCTCCTTCGCTGCCCTCGGCAACGCGTTCACGGGCACAGGCGATCCGACGCTCGTGGGCGTGGCCGGAGATGGGACGCTGCTGCTCTACTCCGGGACGGGTACGGGAAAGTTCAAGCCAGTGGCGTTGGACCCGAGGTAGCCCGTCATCGGAGGTGAGAGAGCGCTGCTGGTTTTCCTGGGCCTCGCTGGGTGACGCAGTGTAAAAATGCCAGGCCCCTCCGAGGGTCTTGGCCGCTCAGGTTCGGAAAAGCGAAAACCCGGAATGTCAGGTGACACTCCGGGTTTTCGCTGCTTTGGTCCCAGCTGACAGGGAAGAAGCGACGGGCTTAGGCCGGCTTAGGCGTGCTGGGCGTGCTTGGGCAGGCCGAGCTCCGCTGTGGGGGTCTTGGCTGATTCGCGGGCCGTCATGGCTGAGACGGCTGCGATCACGCAGATCACGGCGGTGAAGATGGAAATCTGCACCCATCCGCCGGGCTTGGTCCCGCCCAGGGCAGTCACGATGGCCGGGGCGAACCCTGCCATGAGGAAGCCGAGCTGCGTGCCGATAGCCAGGCCGGAGAAGCGGACCTTGGTGCTGAACATTTCACCGTAGAAGGACGGCCATACTGCGTTGGCAGCGGCGTACCCGAAGGAGAAGAACACCACGGACACCAGGAACATCAGGGGCACAACGCCGGATTCCAGGGTCAGCAGGAACACGGGGGTCATGATGGCGCTTGCGAATGCGCCGTAGATGAAGACGGGCTTCCGGCCGATCTTATCCGCGAGCATGCCGAAGAGGGGCTGGGTTCCGAGGGCCACCACGTTGGCCACGACCACCAGCCAGAGCGTAATGGTGCTGTTCACGCCGGCAACGTCCTGGGCATATTTGATGGCCAATGTTCCGAAGACCGTGCTCACTGCGGCGATGAACGCGCAGCAGACCACGCGGAGGACGTCCCGCCAGTGAAGCCTGAGGAGATCGGCTACGGGGAGCTTGGAGATCTCGTTGTTCTTCTTGGCTTCAGCAAAGGCCGGCGGCTCGTGCAGGGTGCGGCGGATGAAGAACGCCACCAGAACCACCACGGCGCTGAGCCAGAACGGGATGCGCCAGCCAATGCCGTACTTGATCTCGTCAGGCAGGGCCACCACAGGAATAAAGACCAGCGCTGCCAGGATCTGGCCGCCCTGGGTGCCGGTGAGGGTCCACGAGGTGAAGAACGAGCGGCGGTTGTCCGGAGCGTGCTCCAGCGTCATGGACGAGGCACCTGCCTGCTCGCCTGCAGCCGAAAGGCCCTGGCAAAGACGGGCAAGGACCAGCAGGACGGGAGCCCACCAGCCGATGGTCTTGAAGTCGGGGAGGCAGCCGATCACGAAGGTCGCTGCTCCCATCAGGACCAAGGTGAACATGAGCACCTTCTGCCGGCCGATCCTGTCACCGAAGTGGCCCAGGATCACGGCGCCCACGGGACGGGCAATGTAAGCGAAGCCGAATGTCGCGAAGGACATGATGGCCGCGTTGGCATCGGCCGACGGGAAGAAGACGTGCGGGAAGATCAGGGCTGCGGCCGAGCCGAAGATGAAGAAGTCGTAGTACTCCACCGCGCTGCCCAGGAAGCTGGCAAGCGCAGCTTTCTTGGGTGTTCCGGCGGTGGTTTCAGTGCCTGGCGTCGCTGACGGCATTGTTTGGCTCATGGGGGTTTCCTTCTGTGACGACGATGTCGCGGATCTAGCTTCTGTGGGAAGACCAGAGCGAGGTGCGGCCGGATCATCCCGAAAGTAACCACATGGTGAGAGCTACTTGTGCAATACAGCAATAGTGGCTGTGAGTGGGGTCACTTGTCAAGAGAAGTCACCACCATCTAGAAATAGCTCTCACTATGTGAGAGCATCGAGCTATGAGTGTGAAAGAGGACACAAAGACCGACATGGTCGGCAAGGCACTGGGTTTGTTGGTGCTGCTGGGCGACGAGCCGCGCGGCGCCAGTGCGGCGGATCTGGCAAGGAGTGCCGGCCTGCCGTTCAGCACCACGTACCGTTTGCTGGGCTCGTTGACGCGCGATGGCTTCGTGGATTACGAGCCCGACGGGCGCCGCTACCACTTGGGCTTGCGCGTCTTCCAGCTCGGTCAGCGGGTATCGAACCACCATGGCTTCGCGGCCACTGCACTGCCCGTCTTGCAGCGCGTTACAGATCGCACGCATGAGGCCACCATCCTCTCCGTCCGTGATGGCAACCACCATCTGACGGTCAATAAGGTGGATGGCCCCAAGACCTTCCGCGTCACCAGCGACCCCGGTCATCTCGGGGCGCTCCATACGACGTCAGTGGGCAAGGCGATTGTGGCTTTCGAAGAAGAGATCGAGCGGAAGCGTCTGCTGGAGGAACTTCCCTTGGATCCCCTCACGGAACGCTCCATCACCGACCGCGATGCGTTCCGGGAAGAAATCGAGCAGGTCCGCAGGCAGGGCTATGCGGTGATGGATGAGGAAAACGAGGTCGGTATGCGGGCGGTCGCTGTACCGGTCCTCAACTCCCAGGGCCACGCCTTCGCCTCGCTCGCCGTCGCCGTGCCGGTCTTCCGATTGACCATGGAGGAGCTCATCGCCCACGTCCCCACTCTGCAGGAGGCTGCGGCTGAACTCGCGGCCCGCCTGCCCCAGCGCTGACCCACCCGTTGCGAGGCCCGCTCTGCGCCCCACGTGCTCGAAATGACGCGCAGAGCAGGCCCCACAACGCCCCCACATGCCTCTGCCAAACTAGGTAATTGTTCGCGATAAGAACAAGCGTGCGGAATATGAACACTTGTAGTAATCTAAATAACACCCGGTCAGGCGGCGCCCCAGAAAAGCGCCAAGAAGCCCGCGGTGCTGAAGTCAAAGGAGCTTTAGGATGAGCAACCGAGCCGAGTCCGTTCTGGTGGGCCTCATAGGCGAAGGCGTCATGCCATCGCTCACGCCGCCCATGCACGAACGCGAAGCCGATGTGCAGGGCCTTCGCTTGCTGTACCGCCCCATCGACCTGCTGGACCTCGAGCTGCCGGCCACCGCCGTCGGGGATCTCCTGACCGCCGCCCAGCGCATGGGATTCAACGGCCTGAACATCACCCACCCGTGCAAGCAGTTGGTGCTTGAGCACCTTGATGAAATTTCCGACGACGCCCGTCGCCTGGGTGCCGTCAATACAGTTCTCCTCCAGGACGGTCGGCTGATCGGCCACAACACAGACTTCTCCGGTTTCGGCGCTGCGCTCGCCACCGGACTGCCGGACGCGAAGCTGGACCGCGTGGCCCAGCTCGGCGCAGGCGGCGCCGGCTCGGCCGTAGCCTACGCGCTCCTCAAAGCCGGCGTCAGCACGCTGGACCTCGTGGATATGGACCCGGCCCGCGCTGCGGAACGTGCCGCCGAACTCGGCGGGCTGTTCCCGGAGGCCACCGTCACGCCGCGAAGCACCGACGAGCTCCCCCAGGTCATGCCCCTCGCCGACGGCCTGGTGCACTGCACCCCCATCGGCATGGCGGCCCACCCCGGCCTTCCCCTGGACATCGAACTGTTGGAACCGCGGCACTGGGTGGCGGACATCGTCTACCGCCCCATCGAAACGCAACTGGTCCGCGAGGCCCGCGCCAAGGGATGCGACGTCCTCGACGGCGGTCGAATGGCAGTTGGACAGGCGGCCGACGCCTTCCAGCTCATCACCGGACGCGAGGCCAACCGTGAACGGATGCGGGCACACTTCCTGGAGCTGATCGCCGCGGAAGACGCAGCTGCTCCCCAGTTGTCGAAGGCGGCCCACTGATGCGCACCGGAATCGCCACGGTCTGCCTGTCCGGCACGCTGAAGGAGAAAATGCAGGCCTGCGCCATTGCGGGCTTCGACGGCATCGAGATCTTTGAACAGGACCTCGTGACGTCGCCGCACAGCCCTGAAGATGTGCGCAAGATGGCCGCGGACCTGGGCCTGGGCTTGGATTTGTACCAGCCGTTCCGCGATTTCGACGGCGTCACTGCGGACCTGCTGAAGGCCAACCTCAAGCGCGCCGAGGCCAAGTTCAACCTCATGTCACGCCTTGGCATGGACACCATCCTGGTCTGCTCGAACGTTGCCACGGCAACCATCGACGACGATGATCTCAGGGCCGGGCAGCTGGCCGAACTCGCCGAGCTGGCGGGGGATCACGGCGTCAAGGTCGCCTACGAGGCCCTCGCTTGGGGCAAGTACGTCAACGACTACGAGCATGCGTACCGCCTGGTTGAAATGGTGGACCATCCCAACCTTGGCACCTGCCTGGACTCCTTCCACATCCTTTCCCGCGACTGGGACACCGCGCCCATTGAACAGATCAACGCGGAGAAGATCTTCTTCGTCCAGGTCGCCGATGCCCCCAAGCTCTCCATGGACGTCCTCTCCTGGAGCCGCCACTACCGGGTGTTCCCCGGCGAAGGCCAGTTCGAGCTCGCCAAGTTCATGGGCCACGTGGTCCGGGCCGGCTACACGGGTCCCGTCTCGCTGGAAGTCTTCAATGACGTCTTCCGCCAGTCCGACACCGAGCGCACGGCGGTGGACGCCATGCGCTCCTTGATCTGGTTGGAGGAGCAGAGCGCCAAGTGGCTCGCAAGCACCTCTGTGGAAGCCGGAACAGAAACCGCAGCCGGCAACGGCAGCGCGTCCCGCCGTCGTTATCCCATGGAACTGGCCACGCTTCCCAAAGTGAACGAACCCGCCGGCTTCAACTTCGCGGAGGTCAAGGCTGACGACACCGCGCAACTGGAGAAACTCCTGGGCCAGCTCGGCTTCGGGTTTGAGGGACGCCACCGCACCAAGGACGTCCAGCTCTGGACCATGGGCCAGGCCCGCGTGATCATCAACGAACAAGCGGCCTCGCATGCTGAACCGGCGATCGCCGCTTTGGGGTTCGACGTCGACTCTCCAGTAATTGCCTCAGCTCGCGCCCAGCAACTCAAGGCGCCGGTGGTGGCCCGCAAGGTCCAAGCTGACGAGGAAGTCTTCCAAGGCATCTCCGCACCGGACTCCACCGAGATTTTCCTGTGCCAGGGCAGCCCGGACGGGACCGCGGCGTGGACGCACGAGTTCGGCGAAGGGCTTGAACACGCTTCCAGCGCGCAGAACGCCGTGATTGACCACGTCAACCTGGCCCAGCCGTGGCAACACTTTGACGAAGCAGTCCTCTTTTACACCAGCGCGTTGGCTTTGGAACCGCAGCCGTTCGCCGAGGTTCCCAGCCCCAGTGGCTTGGTCCGCTCGCAGGTCATGGAGACCAGCAACGGCGCCATCAGGCTCGTCCTGAACCTGGCACCCGCGCAGCAGGCCCAAACAGCCCGCAAAACGTACCAGGAACACATCGCCTTCGCAGTGGACGACCTCGTGGCAACTGCCCGGTCCGCCCGTGACCGCGGGCTTGAGTTCCTGCAGATTCCGGCCAACTATTACGAGGACCTGGACGCCCGGTTCGATCTCGAATCCGGCTTCCTGGCCACCCTCAAGGAGCTCAACCTCCTGTATGACCGGGACGCCAACGGCGAATTCCTCCACTTCTACACGGCCACAGTGGGCAGTGTGTTCTTCGAAATGGTGGAGCGCCGCGGCAATTACGACGGCTATGGGGCGCCCAACGCCCCGGTGCGCCACGCCGTCCAATACGACTCGCTCCACCGGGTGTAAACCCGCCGTCGCCCCGCAAACCAAGAGAACCCATCAACCGAAAGGAGCCGGCCGTGCCGCAAGAACAGACAGCACAGGCGCTCGAATCCGAGGAACTCGTGCCGCCCGCTGAGCCACACGCCGCCCACCAAGCCAAGAAGGTGGAAACCCAGGCGGATCTCAGCGCTGAGATCAAGGGCATCGGGGACCGCTACGCCGAGGCCCTGAAGAACGGCAAAGGTCCGGAGACCATGCCGCGCCTGGACTACTCGCCGTACCGCAGCAGCATCCTGCGCCACCCCACCAAGAGCCTGCACCACGCGGACCCGGAGACCATTGAGCTTTACTCGCCGGCGTTCGGACACCAGGATGTGCACGCACTGGAGTCGGACCTGACCATCCAGCACAACGGCGAACCCCAGGGTGAACGCATCATCGTGGCCGGCCGCGTCCTCGATGGTGACGGCCGTCCGGTGGCCGGCCAGCTCGTGGAGATCTGGCAGGCCAACGCATCAGGCCGCTACATCCACAAGCGCGACCAGCACCCCGCACCGCTGGACCCGAACTTCACCGGCGTCGGGCGTTGCATCACCGGTGACGACGGCTCCTACAGCTTCACCACCATCAAGCCCGGCGCGTACCCGTGGAAGAACCACCTGAACGCGTGGCGCCCGGCGCACATCCACTTCTCCATGTTCGGCTCGGAGTTCACCCAGCGAATCGTCACCCAGATGTACTTCCCGGGTGACCAGCTCTTCCCGCTGGACCCCATTTACCAGTCCATCGTGGACCAGGATGCGCGTGACCGCCTGGTGGCGCAGTACGACCACGAGCTGACCAGCCCGGAATGGGCCCTCGGCTACAAGTGGGACATCATCCTGACCGGTTCCAAGCGCACCTGGACCGAAAACGAAGCATACGGCGACGCCGGGGACGAGGAGTAAGCGCATGAGCAAGCTGGCACCCACACCGGGCCAGACCGTAGGCCCCTTCTACGGCTACGCCCTTCCCTATGACAAGGACAACGAGCTCCTGGCACCGGGCAGCCCTGGCAGCATCCGCCTCCAGGGCACCGTGTACGACGGAGCCGGCAACGCCATCCCGGACGCCATCCTGGAAATCTGGCAGCCGGATTCCGATGGCAACGTCGTCCAGCGCACCGGTTCACTGGTCCGCGACGGCTACACGTTCACCGGGTGGGGCCGTGGCTCCGTGGGCAACTCCGGCGTGTACACCTTTACCACCGTCAACCCCGGCCCCACGGCACCGGGCGCGGCTGCGTTCATCTCCGTGGCCGTGTTCGCCCGCGGCCTCATGAACCGGCTCTTCACCCGCGTGTACCTTCCGGAAAATGAGGAAGCGCTGGCCAACGATCCGCTGTTGAGCTCCTTGGATCCTGAGCGCCGCAAGACGCTCATTGCCCGCCGCGATCCTGATGGCGGACTTACCTGGGACATCCGCTTGCAGGGTGGCGACGAGACCGTATTCCTGGATTTCCAGCAGGACGGCTCGCTGGACATTAATACGGAAAACCCGGCATGACCGACGGCGACTTCGGCCTCCTTAGCCCCGTCTCGGCGTCGCCCGCTGTGGCGGCGCTGACGGGCGACCGTGCCGTGATCACGGCAATCCTCGACGTCGAAGCCTCCTGGGCTGCCGTTCTTGAGGAGGCGGGACTGGTTCCTGCCGGATCCGCCGCTGTGGTGGCCGAAGCCGCCGATGCCGGTTCTTACGACGTTCTTTCGGTTGCCGAACGCGCGCAGGGTGGCGGAAACCCGGTGATTCCCCTGCTCGGAGACTTGCGCGCCCGCGTCCGGGAGCTGGACACCGCCGGCGTTGGTGCGAACTCCGCCGTCCACACCTCGCTGACCAGCCAGGACGTCCTCGACTCCGCCCTCATGTTCCTCGCCGGCCGCACCGTCACGGCGTTGCTGGCAGAGGTCAAGGGCACGACGACGGCGCTCGCCACCTTAGTGGAACAGCATGCGGACACGCTGTGCGTGGGCAGGAGCCTGACCCAGCACGCCCTTCCCTTTACCTTCGGGCTCAAGGCCGCCCAGTGGTTCCACGGCGTCGCCGCTGCGGCTGCCCGGTTGGAGACCCTGGAATTGCCGGTGCAGTGTGGCGGGGCGGGCGGAACGCTGGCCTCCGGTACCAAGCTCACTGCTGGTTCGGACGCAACACCGTTCACGCTTGCGGATGCGCTGGCCGCCCGGCTTGGCCTGGCAACCGCGCCCGCTCCGTGGCACACCAACCGCTTGGCCGTCACGGCCCTCGGCGACGGGCTCGCGGCGCTGATCGATTCCTTCGGCAAGATTGCTGCCGACCTGCTGTTCCTGAGCCGCCCGGAAGTCGGCGAACTTGGCGAACCGTTGGCTGCCGGACGCGGGGTTTCCTCCGCCATGCCGCAGAAACAGAACCCCGTTTTGTCCGTCTTGATCCGCAGTGCTGCACTGCAGGCACCGGGCCTTGCATCGCAGCTGCACCTTGCGGCGGCAACCTTCAACGACGAGCGGCCGGACGGTGCCTGGCACAGTGAATGGCAGGCCCTGCGCCAGCTGCTCGCCCTGGCCCTGGGCGCTGCCGGACACCTCCGCGAACTCGCGGAAGGCCTCCGGGTGTTCCCTGACGCGATGCGTAGGAACCTCGACATCTCGGGTCCGCTGCTCCTCAGCGAAGGCGTGATGGCTGCCGTCGCACCTCTTTTGGGTGAGGACGGAAAGCAGAAGCTGCAGGCTGTCGTCGACGAAACCTTGAAAGCGCCCGCCGCCGAACAGACCCGCATCTACACCAAACTGCTGCGCGAAACCGTTCCTGCGGACCAGCTCTCGGACGCAGAACTTGAGGCTCTGCTGGATCCCGCGAGCTACCTTGGCGAGGCCCGGGAGATCAGCCGACGGATCCTCGCCGCGTACCCGCGCTTTGCAGCATCCTCATCGAAGGGAGCCACTCGTGGCTAAGCCAACTATCAAGGCCGTGCTGCTCTCCCCGCAGCGCGAACTGGGAGCGAAGCCGCTCCTGGTGGTGGGCCCGTCGCTGGGCACATCGACTGTGCTGTGGACGGAAACCGCTGCCCTCCTGGGTGACGAGTACGACGTCATCGGCTGGGACCTCCCCGGCCACGGCATCTCGCCAACCACCACCGAAGGTTTCGATGTTGCGGAACTGGCGGACGCCGTCGTCGATCTCGTCGACTCTGTCTCGCCGGGCGTGAGCTTCCATTACGCCGGTGTCTCTCTGGGCGGTGCCACCGGCCTGCAGCTCGGGATTAAGCACGGCGACCGTCTCCGCAGCCTGTCCGTCCAGTGCACCGGCGCCAAACTCGGCACCCCGGAGGGCTGGCTGGAGCGCGCCGAGACGGTTCGCAAACTGGGCACGCCCGTGATGATCCAGGGCTCCGCGGAGCGCTGGTTTGCGCCCGGATTCATGGACCGGCAGCCGGACATCAGCAGCCGCCTCCTGCACGCCCTGCGCGACGCGGACCGCTTCGGCTACTCGTTCTGCTGCGAAGCCCTGGCTTCATTCGACGTCCGCGAGCAGCTCGGCAGCATCACCGTCCCCACGTTGGCGATCGCCGGCGTCGAGGACTCTGTTGCTCCGCCGTCGTTCGCCGAAGCTGTTGCCGCCGGTATTACCGCAGGCGGCGGTACGGCCCAGGCCGTAGCGCTCGACGGCGTCGCCCACCTCGCACCGGCAGAGGCGCCTGCCGCTGTGGCGGAATTGATGCGCACCTTCATGAAGGAGAACGGACTGTGAGCTCTATTTCCGAACACAACGGCGCTGTGCAGCCCGACGCAACAGCGCAGGACATTTACGACGCCGGCATGGCGGTCCGCCGCGAAGTGCTCGGCGATGCCCACGTGGACCGCGCCAACGCCGCCAAGGATTCCTTTACCGAGGACTACCAGGACATGATCACCAGGATCGCCTGGGGTGGCATCTGGACGCGGCCCGGCCTCAGCCGGCAAATGCGATCCGCGGTCACCCTCACGGCGCTGGTGGCCCACGGTCACTGGGAGGAGCTGGCCATGCACGTCAAGGCGGCCCTCAACAACGGCCTGAGCAGGGACGAAATCAAGGAGATCCTGCTGCAGACCGCCATTTATTGCAGTGTGCCGTCGGCCAACTCGGCCTTCAAGACGGCCCAGAAGGTATTCGCCGACATCGACGCGGCCACCGCCCACCCCTCCAACGAACCCAACTAGGTCGCAGTTAAGCGCGTTTAGACCCTCCAACACGCGCACTATTGCGACTCAGTTGGGCAGAGAGAACAAAGGAAATCCCATGAATCAGGCTTTTGTGTACGACGCCGTGCGCACGCCCTTTGGCAAGTTCGGCTCCGGTCTTGCCGCTGTCCGTCCCGATGACCTTGCTGCCCACGTGGTCCGCGAGTCCGTTCGCCGGGCGCCGGGGTTGGATGTTGAGCGGATCGACGAAGTGGTGTTCGGCAACGCCAACGGTGCCGGCGAGGAAAACCGCAACGTTGCCCGCATGGCTACCCTGCTGGCCGGCCTGCCCGTGTCGATTCCGGGCACCTCGGTCAACCGGCTGTGCGGCTCGTCCCTGGATGCGGCGATCATCGCTTCGCGCCAGATCAACGCCGGCGACGCCGACCTGATGCTGGTGGGTGGCGCGGAATCCATGTCCCGGGCGCCGTGGGTGCTGCCGAAGACCTCCAAGCCGTACCCGGCCGGTGACATGACGCTCGCGTCCACCACTCTGGGCTGGCGCCTGGTGAACCCGGCCATGAACAAGGACTGGACCATCTCCCTGGGCGAAGCCACCGAACGGCTACGCGAGAAGTACGGGATTACCCGTGAACGCCAGGATGCTTTTGCGGCTGATTCGCATAACCTGGCCGACGCTGCGTGGAACGAAGGCTTCTACGACTCCTTGGTCTCGCAGGTTCCGGGCACTGACCTGGTCCGCGATGAGGGCATCCGTGCCGGTTCTTCGGCGGAGAAGCTGGGCGGTTTGAAGACGGTGTTCCGGCCTGAGTCTTCGGGGCCCGACGGCGGTACGGTCACCGCCGGGAATGCCTCGCCTTTGTCTGATGGTGCTTCTGCTGCGTGGATCGGTTCGGAGGCAGCTGCTGGGATGTTGGGCCTGGAGCCCCTCGCCCGCATCGCCGGCCGCGGTGCGCATGGCAACGACCCCCAGTTCTTCGGCTTCGCACCCGTGGAGGCCGCGAACAAGGCCCTCGCGAAGGCGGGCATCGGCTGGGACCAGGTGGGCGCCGTCGAACTTAACGAAGCGTTTGCCGCGCAATCGCTGGCGTGCGTTGATGCGTGGGGGATCGACCCCGCAATCGTGAACCAGCACGGTGGCGCGATCGCGATGGGCCACCCGCTCGGAGCCTCCGGTACCCGCATTCTCGGCACGCTCGCCCGCTCACTGCAGGCTTCCGGGCAGCGCTGGGGCGTCGCGGCGATCTGCATCGGCGTGGGCCAAGGCCTGGCTGTGGTGCTCGAAAACGTAACCGCTTCGGTGAAGGGCTAAAGGTCATGTTGAATTTCATTGACACTGTCGGCGAGGCTGTCGCCGGCATCAAGGACGGTTCCACGGTGATGATCGGCGGGTTCGGCAACGCCGGGCAGCCGTTCGAACTGATCGACGCCCTCATGGACTGCGGCGCGAAGGACCTGACCGTGGTCAACAACAACGCCGGCCAAGGCGATCAAGGCCTGGCGCTGCTGATCAAGGAAGGCCGCGTCCGCAAGATGATCTGCTCCTTCCCGCGGCAGTCCGATTCCTGGCACTTCGACGCCAAGTTCCACGCCGGCGAGATCGAGCTGGAACTGGTCCCGCAGGGCAACCTTGCCGAACGCATCAGGGCCGCGGGCGCGGGTATTGGTGGGTTCTTCACGCCTACCGGGTACGGCACCACGCTGGCTGAAGGCAAGGAAACCCGCTTGCTGGACGGCAAGTGGCAGGTGTTCGAGACGCCGATCCACGCCGATGTCGCCCTGATCAAGGCACTCAAGGCTGACGGCAAGGGCAACCTTGTCTACCGCAAGACCGCCCGGAACTTCGGCCCCATCATGGCCGCCGCAGCCAAGCACACCATCGTGCAGGTCTCGGAGATCGTGCCCACCGGTTCCCTGGATCCAGAGAACGTGGTGACCCCGGGTATTTACGTCAACAGCGTGGTCCGCGTCGGCGGTTCCAGCGCAGAACAGGTGGCCTGACCATGAGCACCCAAACCAGCCTCCAGACCTCCGAGAAGCCGCTGGGCCGCGACGAACTCGCCCAATTGGTAGCCCGCGACATCACGCCCGGTTCCTTTGTGAACCTGGGTATCGGCCAGCCGACGCTCGTGTCCAACTACCTCACCGAGGAACAGAACATCACGCTCCACACGGAGAACGGGATGCTCGGCATGGGCCCGGCCGCTGAGGGCGACGAGATCGACGGCGACCTCATCAACGCCGGCAAGATCCCCGTCACCGAACTGCCCGGGGCCTCGTACTTCCATCACGCTGACTCGTTCGCGATCATGCGCGGCGGACACCTGGACATCTGCGTCCTCGGTGCGTTCCAGGTTTCCGCCATGGGCGACCTCGCCAACTGGCACACCGGCGCCCCGGACGCGATCCCGGCCGTCGGTGGTGCAATGGACCTGGCGACGGGGGCGAAGGACGTGTTCGTGATGATGACGCTATTGACCCGGGACGGCGTGTCCAAGCTCGTGGAGCAGTGCACCTATCCGCTGACCGGCGTCGGCTGCGTTACCCGCGTGTACACGGACAAGGCTGTGTTTCTCACCGGGCCCGACGGCGTCACCGTCCGCGAGACGTTCGGCTGCACCTTCGAGGAAATTCAGGAGCTCGTACCGCTGCCGTTGAAAAAGGCAGAGTAGGCCCCGCAAGTTGGGCCCTCGCGTTGTGAGGCCCGCTCTGCGCGTTTGATCCCGAGTTTGGGGCGCAGAGTAGGCCCCGCAAGTTTGGGCCCTCCCGTTGTGAGGCCCGCTCTGCCTGTCATTTGCCCCGTATAGCGCGCAGAGTAGGCCCCGCAACGCACCCTAGGATTGGTAACCATGACCGACTCCGCAGTTACCCCGCAGGCCAGCGACCAGTATGTTCAGTCGTTGGCCCGTGGGCTCGCCGTGATCCGGGCGTTCGACGCGAACAACCCGGTGATGACCCTCAGCGAAGTCGCCGCCCGTACGGACCTGACCCGCGCAACGGCACGCCGTTTCCTGCACACCTTGGTTGAGCTGGGCTACGTCCGCACCGACGGCAAGACCTTCGCGCTCACGGCCAAGGTGCTGCAGCTTGGCTACTCGTATTTGTCGGCGTTGTCCCTGCCGCAGTTGGCCCAGCCACACCTTGAGCAGCTGAGCCTGAAACTGGGGGAGTCGACGTCGGCCGCGGTCCTCGACGGCCCGGACATCTTCTACGTTGCCCGCGTCGCCACGCGTCGGATCATGAACGTCGGCATCACCGTCGGTACTCGCTTCCCGGCCTACGCCACCTCCATGGGCCGAGTGCTGCTGGCCGGACTGCCGCAGGCCAAGCTGGAGTCATACCTCACGACGGCGGAACTCACCCCGCTCACGCCGCGAACCGTCGCCAGCGTGCCCGACTTGAGGGCCGCCGTCGAGCAGGTCCGTCAGCAAGGCTGGTGCTTGCTGGACCAGGAGCTGGAAATCGGTCTGATGTCCATCGCGGCCCCGGTGTGGAACCACAACAACGGCGACAACGTCGCGGCCATCAACGTGTCCCTGCAGGCCCAGGCCGTCGCAGCCCAGCCGGATCCGGACGCATACCTCGAGTCAGTGCGGCTGGAAGTAGTGGATACCGCCAACGCCATCTCGCAGGACGTGTCGGCGAAGCACTAGGGCGTCACAGCCTACTTCCGGATCGCCGCTAACCGCGTCTCCAGGATCCGGCGCACCATCGAGTCGGGAACGGGGTTATCCGCCGAAAACCGCAGCGTCCCCGGTGACCACGAGTAGCCGCCTAGCTCCTCCGACATCTCCGGCAGGATCTGCCCGCTGAACGGGTAAAGGGCCAAGTGTTTCTTGGTTTCGAGCACGCTCAGGAAGCCCTTGCCATCAACCAGGAGCGCGGGCATTCCGTAGCTGACGCCTTCCTCGGCATCGGGGGCCAACTCACGGGCGATCCCTACGATGCGCTCCAGGATCGCTCGGTTGGCCTCGCTGACGCCCTCAAGATATTCGGTGACGGTTCCCATGGCCCAATCCTGCGCCAAAGACGGGAGTTTTTGTACAGCTCATGCCCTTAAGAAGCGGTTTTAGGGGCGGTATCTGTACAAAAACTCCGGCGGCTTAGCGCTCGGGAATGACCGCGATGCCCTGGATTTCGATCAGGGCCTCTTTCTGCCACAGCCGTGTGACACCGATGCCAGCCATTGCCGGATACTGCGATCCCGCCATCTCGCGCCAGATGCGTCCGATTTCGCGGCCGTTGGCCATGTAGTCGTCCACGTCCGTGAGGTAGATGGTCACGTTGACCAGGTCCTCGGGCTGTCCGCCGGCCTCGCGCAAGGTGGTGATGACGTTGGAGAACGCCTGCGTGAACTGCTCCACGATGCCACCGGGAACAATATTCATGTTCTTGTCCAGGGCCGTCTGCCCACCCAGGAAAACGGTGTTGCCGGCAAGAATGCCGTGCGCAAAACCTGATGGCTTGGGCAGCGATTCCGGGTTGATCGTCTGGTGGCTCATGCTGTTCCTCCTCGTTGTGGCAACTGCAAAAACTTTTGGAAAGCCTCTGTGCAGATCATTTCCGCCGTGCTACGTTGAGCATATGTGACGATCGTAAAAAAGTCGACACATCATAAAACTCGAAGGGAACCCGCAATGAAACTCGCCACCTTGCGCACGGCCAACGGAGGTACGACGGCGGCACTCGCCACGGGCGCCGACTCTTACCTCGCGCTCCCCGCCACTGACGTCGGGGCGCTCCTGGCCCAGCCGGAGTGGCGTCTTGTGATCGAGAAGGCAGCAGAGGCCGCAGCATCTACGGACCAGACCGTGATCGCAGCAGCTGACGCGGACCTCGCCCCACTCCTTCCCCGCGCCGGAAAGGTCATCTGCTGCGGCCTGAACTACGGGGACCATATCCAGGAAATGGGCCGCGAGCTTCCCGAATACCCCACGCTGTTCGCCAAGTACGCGGACACCCTGGTGGGCGCAAACGACGCTGTAGAAGTCCACGGCAGCGTCCGCGTCGACTGGGAAGCCGAGCTCGCCGTCGTCGTCGGTTCTGAACTGTTCCATGCGGATGAGGACCAGGCCAGTGAGGCAATCGCCGGGTACACCGTGGCCAACGATGTTTCCATGCGCGACTGGCAGAGCCGGACACTGCAGTGGTTCCAGGGCAAGGCCTGGGACGGCACCACGCCTGTGGGCCCGGTCATGGTCACCGCGGACGAAGCCGGGCAACACTTCGAAGTTCGCGGCTACGTCAACGGTGAGCTCGTCCAGCAGGGAAATACCAGCACCTTGGTGTTCGGCCCGGCGCAGCTCCTGTCCTACATTTCGCAGTTCACCATCCTGCGTCCAGGCGACCTTGTCCTCACAGGCACGCCCGGGGGAGTGGGTATGGGGATGACCCCGCCCCGCTTCCTCAAGGACGGAGACGTCCTCACCACCGAAATCGAAGGGATCGGCCGCCTGGAAAACCAGTTCCGGATCCAAGCGCCCGTCCTGACGAACGCCTAGAAAACGTCACACAAAAGGGAGAGACCCATGAGCCAGACCACCACCGAATACCGCCTCGAAGGCGACAACTCCATCTACGCCCAGGCTGATGGCAAGGTTGTCCCCGTTGTCACCCGCGCCGGCGCCGAAGACACCAATACTGCCCAGTCCGGTGACTGCATCCGCGTCTCCGGCGTGAGCATCCAGCACACCCCGGCAACCAAAATCTGGTTCGGCCAGGTATCCAACACTCCCGGGTACCGCTCACTTCCGCACCACCACGGCGAAGCCGAAACCGGCGGCTACGTGCTCCGGGGGCACGGCCGGATCTACTTCGGCGAGAACTACTCCGAGTTCCTGGACATGAAGGCCGGCGACTGGGTTTTCGTGCCGCCGTTCATGCCCCACGTTGAAGCCAACATGTCCGTCACCGAGGAACTCGTCTGGCTGACGGCACGCACGCCGGAGAACCTCGTGGTCAACCTCGAAGACGTTGCCGACGAAACCCTCGCCGACTACCGCCGGGCCTAGCCATGATCACTGGAACCCTGACGTCGGAGACCTTCCTGAAGGCCATGGAGCTCACGCCGGCAACGGCCGAGGTCTTCGACGAAGCGTATGAAGCAACCACCCAGTACGTGCCGTGGCCAAAAGCCTACGGCGGCGACATGGTGGCACAGGCCGCAGCCGCCATGATGCGCTCCGTGGGCGCTGACCGGACCCTGCACTCGATGCACAGCTACTTCATGCGTCCGGTGGATATCGGTTCCAGTGTCCGGTACGAAGTGGAACATTTGCGGGACGGCCGCGGGTACTCCACCCGCACTGTCCGCGGCTTCCAGAACGGCAAGCCCGTCTATGCCGCCATGGGTTCCTTCCAGGTTCCCGAAGACGGACCGGACTTCCAACCAGAGGCTCCGGCCGCCGTCGAGCCTGAATCGCTGCGTACAGCTGCGGAAGCGCTGGACGGGACCGAGGGAGCGGCCGCAGACTATTGGTCCACGGGTCGAAGCTTCGACATGCGGCATATTCCCGGTCCGGTATACATCGAGCTTGAAGGCGGTGCGGTGCCTCAGCAAGCCATCTGGGTCAAAGCCTTCGACGCCCTGCCCGACGACGCCGACCTCCACCGCGCGGCCCTCGCCTACGTCTGCGATTACACGATTTTGGAGCCGCTGCTCCGGGTCAACGGATTGAACTGGTCCAGTCCCGGACTCGCCACCGCCAGTCTTGACCACTCCATGTGGTTCCACCGGGACGGGCGTGCGGACGAATGGATCCTCTACGCCCAGGAAGCCATCTCAGGCCAGAGCAACAGGGGCCTGGCCATGGGCCGCTTCTTCGACCAGCAAGGAAGGCTCCTCGCCACCGTCGCCCAAGAGGGCATGATCCGCGCCGGCGCCTGAACAGCTTTATACCTCCCCAACCAACAGCTTCAACGACGCACCACTGAAAGGAACGGCCATGAGCATGATGCCATCGGCCCACGTGGACACGTTCACCCGCGACCACCTGCCGCCCGCCGATACCTGGCCTGCGCTTGAATTCACCCTCCCCGAACTCCATTACCCGGAACGGCTCAACGCAGCCGCGGTGCTGATCGACGACGCTGTCGACCAGTACGGCGCGGACCGCCCGGCCCTGTGGACCCCCGACGGCTCGGTCTGGACCTACGGTCAGCTCCAGAAGCGCTCCAACCAGGTGGCCCAGGTCCTCACCGAAGACCTCGGTGTTGTTCCCGGCAACCGCGTGCTCCTCCGCGGCCCCAACAATCCGTGGATCGTCGCTGCCTGGCTGGGCGTTCTGAAGGCCGGCGGCGTAGTGGTCACCACCATGCCCATGCTGCGTTCCACCGAGGTTGCCACGCTCATCCAACTCACCAAGCCGACGGTCGCCATCTCGGACCACCGTTTTGTGGACGAGCTCGCGATTGCGGCAGGGGATGACGTCACCGTTCTGACGTACGGGGCCGGTAACGGATTCGACGACGACGGCGACCTCGCCTCCCGCTGCCAGCACAAGAGTGGCAAGTTCACGGCAGTGGACACGGCCGCCGACGACGTCGCCTTGCTCGGTCCGACGTCGGGCACCACCGGGGTGCCCAAGGTGACCATGCACTTCCACCGGGACATCCTGGCCAACGCCGATACTTTTGCCCGCTACATCCTGCAGCCCACCGCGGAGGACGTCTTCGCCGGTTCGCCACCCTTGGCCTTCACTTTTGGGCTGGGGGGTTTGGTGGTCTTTCCCCTCCGGTTCGGGGCGTCGTCGCTCTTGACCGAGAAGGCAGGGCCCGTGGAATTGGCGGAGCACGCCTCGAAAGCCGGGGCCACCATCCTGTTCACCGCCCCCACTGCGTACCGCGCGATCCTCAAGGAAAAGCGCGGTGATCTCCTCCGCGGCCTGCGTATCGCTGTCTCGGCGGGGGAGCACCTGTCCAAGGAAACGTGGGAAGCCGTGCACGAGGCCACCGGGCTGCGGCTCGTCAACGGCATCGGTGCCACGGAGATGCTGCACGTCTTCATTTCCGCTGCCGGCGACGACATCCGTCCGGGAACCACGGGCCGTGCCGTGCCCGGATACCGGGCTACCATCCTTGACGACGACGGCAACGAACTCGGCCCGGACACCATCGGCCGCCTGGCCGTGATCGGCCCCACCGGATGCCGCTACCTGGACGACCCCCGCCAGTCGAACTACGTGGTCCGCGGGTGGAATGTCACGGGAGACACCTTCGCCATGGATGCGGACGGGTACTTCACGTACCAGGCCCGCTCGGACAACATGATCGTTTCCTCCGGCTACAACATTGGTGCGCCGGAGGTCGAAACGGCCATCGACCAACACCCGGATGTGGTGGAAAACGCGGTCATCGGAATCCCGGATGAAGAGCGCGGCAGCATCGTCTGCGCGTTTGTCGTCCTGCGTGAAGGCGTCACTGGCGACGCCGGCAAGCGCAAGGAAATCCAGGACTTCGTGAAGCAGACCATCGCCCCGTACAAGTACCCCCGGGACGTCCGCTTCGTCACCGAACTGCCGCGCAATCCCAGCGGCAAACTCCAGCATTTCAAGCTCCGCGACGGCCTTCTGAAGGCGAACGCGAGCCAGACCGAACTTACCCCCGCCGGCCAGAGCCAGGCCTGAGAAGGAGCAACACCCATGAAAATCGCAATCGTTGGAGGCGGCCCCGGTGGCCTGTACTTCGCAGCACTGATGAAGCAGCTGGACCCGTCCCACAACATCACTCTTTGGGAACGCAACGCTGCCAGCGACACCTTTGGCTTCGGCGTCGTGTTTTCCGATGAGACCCTGGGCGGCATCGGAAATGCCGATCCCGTGGTGGCCGAGTACATGAGCCGCCGCTTCGCCCGCTGGTCCGATATCGACATCCACTTCCGCGACCAGATGATCACGGTGGGCGGCCAAGGCTTCGCTGCCATGAGCCGCAAGGAACTGCTGGAACTGCTGCAGCGCCGCTGCATCGAACTGAACGTGGACGTGCGCTTCAGCACCCTGGCTCCTGCCATTGAGGAACTTGAAGCCAACTACGATCTTGTTCTTGCCGCTGACGGCATCAACTCGCAGATCCGCGCCAAGTACGCTGACTCTTTCAAGCCGAACCTGGATCCCCGGACCAACAAGTTCATGTGGCTTGGCACGGACCAGGTGTTTGAGGCCTTCAAGTTCTTCGTGAAGGAAACCGAGTGGGGCGTCATGCAGATCCACGGGTACCCCTACTCGGATGAGGGTTCCACGTTCATCGTGGAAATGCACCAGGACGTGTGGCACGCGGCAGGCTTCGACGAGACCGCCAACGAGGTCTTCCCTCCAGGCGTCTCGGACGAGAAGGCAATCGCCAAGATCCGTGAGATCTTCGCCGAGGAACTGAACGGCTATGAGGTCCTGACCAACAACTCCAAGTGGATCAACTTCACCACGGTCCGCAACGAGAACTGGCGCCACAACAACGTGGTGCTGCTGGGCGATGCCGCCCACACGGCCCACTTCTCCATCGGTTCGGGCACCAAGCTGGCCATGGAGGACTCGTTGGCACTGGCCGCTTGCCTGCACGAGCACGCTGATGTTGAATCCGCGCTGGCGGCATACGAGGCTGAGCGCCGGCCTGTGGTTGCGTCCACCCAGCGTGCAGCGCAGGCATCGCTTGAGTGGTTTGAGCGTATCGGGCAGTACAAGGACCAGGACCCCACCCAGTTCGCGTTCAACCTGCTTACCCGCAGCCGCCGCATTACTCAGGAAAACCTGCGCCTCCGCGATTCCGAGTTCGCGGATGCCGTGGACCGCGACTTTGCTGAATCCCAGGGACTCACCGAGGTGGCTCCGGCCATGTTCCAGCCGTTCCGCATTGGTGGGCTGGAGCTGAAGAACCGCATTGTGGTCTCCCCGATGGACATGTACTCAGCCACGGATGGCATCCCGGGCGACTTCCACAAGGTCCACCTCGGCTCCAAGGCCCTTGGTGGTGCCGGCCTGGTCATGACCGAAATGGTCTGCGTCTCCGCAGCCGGCCGGATCACCCCCGGCTGCAGCGGTTTGTACTCGGACGAGCAGCGTGACAGCTGGAAGGAAATCGTGGACTTCGTCCACAGCCGTTCCACCGCCAAGATCGGTGCCCAGCTGGGCCACTCAGGCCGCAAGGGTTCCACCAAGCTCATGTGGGAAGGCATCGACCAGCCGCTCGAGTCCGGCAACTGGGCCGCCGTCGGTCCCTCAGCCCTGCCGTACAGCCCGGAGAACCAGACTCCCGTGGAGTTGGATCGCGCCGGCATGGACGCCATCAAAGCGGAGTTCGTCGCTTCCACCGTCCGTGCCGACGAGGCAGGGTTCGATCTCCTCGAAATCCACGCTGCCCACGGCTACCTGCTGTCCTCCTTCCTTTCGCCGGTGTCCAACAAGCGGACCGACGAATACGGCGGCAGCTTGGAGAACCGGCTGCGGTTCCCGCTGGAAGTGTTCGACGCCGTTCGCGCAGCGTGGCCTGCCGGCAAGCCGGTGACGGTGCGCATCTCCGCGACTGACTGGATCGAGGGTGGCAACACTTCCGACGATTCCGTGGCAATCGCCCGCGCTTTCGTGGCACACGGTGCTGCCGGCCTGGACGTCTCCACCGGACAGGTCGCCAAGGAAGAGAAGCCCGCCTTCGGCCGCAGCTACCAGACCCCGTTCGCCGACCGCATCCGTCAGGAAGTGGCCGCACCGGCAGGCGTGGCGGTGATCGCCGTCGGCGCCATCTCCACCTACGACGACGTGAACTCCATCCTCCTCGCAGGCCGTGCGGACCTTATCGCTTTGGGCCGTACGCACCTCTACGATCCCCAGTGGACCCTCCACGCCGCCGCAGAGCAGGAGTACCAGGGGCCCGGCGCTGACTGGATCCCGCAGTTCCGTGCCGGTCGCCGTAAACCACCGAGCTCCCGCACTGACGCAGTTCGTCCGCGTCTGTCCTTGCTGAAGGAAGCCGAGATCGAAGAGGCCAACACCCACCTCCGCTGGACTCCCGAGTCCGCAGCCGCATCGGTTTTGGTGAAGTAGCCATGGCCACCGCACCCGTCAACAACTGGAATGTGCCCAAGAAGACCACCGGTCTGGTGTTGTTCTGCTGCTGGCTCGCGATCCTCGCCGAGGGCTACGACGTCGGCGTCCTCGGAGCCATTCTTCCGGCCCTTGCCGAGTACAAGGAATGGAACCTCAGCCCGCTGGCCTTGGGCGGCTTGGGCTCATATGCCTTGATCGGCATGCTTATTGGAGCCCTGTTCATCGGTACGCTCAGCGACCTCGTGGGGCGCAAGAAGATGCTCCTGGCCTCCATGGCGATCTTCACGCTCACCCAGGCCGGTGCTGCCTGGGCTCCGACCCCGGAGCTCTTCGGACTCTTCCGGCTCATCGGTGGTTTGGGCATGGGCGGTGTCATTCCGGTGGCAGCAGCGCTGACCATTGAATACTCGGCGCCGAACAAGCGCTCCTACAACTACGGACTCATGTATTCCGGCTACTCGCTGGGAATCGTCGCCGCTGCCTTGGCCGCCCTGTTCGTCCTCCCCATGGGTGGCTGGCGTGCGGTCATCGCGATCGGTGCGGCGCCTGTGGTGCTGATTCCGATCATCTGGAAGTTCCTGCCTGAATCCCTGGAATTCCTGGAATCCAAGGGCCGCAAGACCGAGGCCAGGGCGTTGGCCACCAAGCTGAACATCGCCAACTACACGCCTGTGGTCCCGGTTGCCCCGGCAGCTGACGGCCAGGCTGATCCGTGGTGGAAGACCATCACCACCATGTTCTCGCCGAAGTACTTGCGCTCCACGGTGTTCTTCTGGATCTCCCTCTTCTGCGGTCTGGTCCTCGTCTACGGATTGAACACGTGGCTGCCAAGCATCATGAAGAAGGCCGGCTATGACCTCGGTTCTTCCTTGACCTTCCTTCTGGTCTTCAGCCTTGCTTCCGCCATCGGTGGCCTGCTTCTGGGCCGCGCCGCAGACAAGTACGGCAAGAAGCTCATCCTGGTGGTGTTCTACATCCTGGGCGGGCTGGGCATCATGCTGCTCGTCTTCCCGAACACCATGGTGGTCAACCTGCTGTTCGTCGCCTTCGCTGGTGTCGGTTCCATCTCCACGTCGCTTGTGCTCACCGGGTACATCGCCGACTACTACCCGGCCAAGGTCCGTGGCACGGCAACGGGCTGGGCCCTGAGCTTCGCCCGTCTGGGTGCCATCTCCGGGCCGTTGATCGGTGGCTGGATCGCGGGTTCCAAGTTGCCTTTCGAGGCCAACTTCGCGATCTTCGCCGGCATCGCAGTACTGGCGGCCGGTGCGGTGGCGATGATTCCCAAGCGGCAGCCTGAGGTGCCCGTCGCCGCCGTCGAGGTTGATTCCGACGACGCCACCGTCAACGCCCGCTAGGAGCAATCATGGACAGGTTTCCGGAGGCGTGCGTCGAGCGAACGGTGGAATGGGTGGACACCGACGCCTCCGGACACCAGCACAACTCGGCCATCCTGCGCTGGGTTGAGGCTGCGGAAGCCGAGCTCTTCCGCTCGCTGGAGTTGCCCGACTATTTCCCCAGCGCTCCGCGCGTCCAGCAAGTCATCAATTACAAGGCCAAGCTGTGGTTCGGCCAGCGCATCACCGCCACGGTGAAGATTCAGGCGCTCGGCCGGACCTCGCTGACCATGGCTTTTGAGGTAACGTCCGACGCCGGCGAGGTTGCCGCCTACGGGACGGTCACCACCGCGCACGTCCCCCAAGGCGCGACGTCGGCGCAGCCGTGGCCGGAGCATCTGATCCGCGCCGTCGGGGCGGACCGCGCCGTTCCATCCGCCGAATAGCTCCGCGAGGTGGCAGTTAATGACAATGCCAAGCTCTGGGACTGTCATTAACTGCCGTCTCGGCGCGGGGGTTGGTTACGCTTAGCCGGTGGAGCAGCTCTACGCGATTCTCGCGTGCATAGTCCTTGGTTGTTTAGCCGTTTTTCAGTTGGCATTGGCTGCTGGTGCGCCCATAGGGCGGTTCGCCTGGGGTGGACAGCATGACGTCCTGCCGCGGAAGTTGAGGATTGGCAGCATCGTGTCCATTCTGCTGTACGCACTCTTCGGCTATACGGCGTTGGCACAATCCGGCCTGGTGCCGGTGCTGGTCAGCCAACCCTTTACCGCAGTTTTCATGTGGGTCCTCACCGCCTACTTCACCGTGGGCGTCGCCATGAATGCGATCTCCCGCAGCAAGGCCGAACGTTTCGTCATGACTCCTGTGGCGCTGGTTCTTGCGCTCCTCTTCCTGCTTCTATCGCTGGGCTGATCCCGACCGCATAGAACACCCGCTTCCCGCGACACTCCAGTTAATCCGTATGTTGCGCCCGAACATGGGCTTTAAATGCCAACTCGGCGGGGGCCAGCACCCCACCTATGATGAACTGGACTGGCGCCTGATCGGGGGCGCGGAAATGAGGATCCTTCGATGTTCGCCGTCCCGGCACCCCCGGTGCGCCACCAACAGCTGCTCGTGACGATCTTCGGCCTCTATGGCCGGAACGCGGGCGATGCGTTGCCGGTCTCTGCTCTGATTTCCATGCTGGGATCACTAGGCTACGACGCCCCGGGTGTGAGGTCCTCGGTTTCACGGCTGAAGGCCAAGGGTGTGCTGAAGAGCGTGCGCGAGGGGGGAATCGCCAAGTACAAGATTTCCGAGTCCATCAGCGACGTGTTCCGTGAGGGTGACCGGCGGATCTTCGCACCGGAACCGCCCGCCCCGGTGGACACCTGGGTCCTTGCTGTCTTCTCCGTGCCGGAATCCATGCGCAACCGCCGCCACCAGCTCCGTTCCGCGTTGCTGGCTTTGGGGTTCGGTTCCGTGGCCAACGGGGTGTGGATCGCGCCGGCCCACAAGCTGGAGCAAGCCCGGGAGCGGCTCACCGCCGGGGGACTGATTGAGTTCGTGGACCTGTTCCGGAGCGACTACGTTTTTGACGGCCCCATGCGACCCAAGATCTCGGAGTGGTGGGACCTCAAGGAGCTCGACGAGCAATTCACCGAGTTCCTTGGGCTGTACGGAGACGCAGAGCAGCAATGGACGGAGAAGGTAGGCGACGATCCCGAAAGGGCGCTGGCTGATTCCACCGAAGAGCTGCGACGCGACGCCTTCCGCTATTACATTCCGATGCTCACCATGTGGCGGAAATTCCCTTATCGGGACCCCAACCTTCCCACGGACTACCTCCCGCCGGAATGGCACGGCCCGGCGGTGCGGAGGACGTTCCAGGCAGTTCATCGCCTGGCGGCGCCCCTGGCCGCGGCGCACGCACATGAGATCATCGCGGAAGCCCTGGACCCCGCAGCAGCCTGACTAGTCGTTGGTCCGCGGTGCGTCGATGACGCCGAACACTTCACCCTGCGGCGCCCGGACCACCACCATCCGGCCCAGGGTGGCTTCCGCTACGGGGCCCAGCAGGGTGGCGCCCAACTCGACGGCCCGGGTTGCCGTCCCCGCAACGTAGTCGCTGGCGAACCAGGTCATCCAGTGGTTGGGGGCGGTATCCGGGAGGGCCGTGTCGTGTTGCATTCCGGCCACTTCCCGGCCATCCAGCGGCCTGCGGATCGTGGAGTAGACAAGGCCTTCTTCGGTGACGTCCTGGTAGCTGACAGCGAAGACCTCCGAGTAGAAGGACCGGGCCGCGGAGTAGTCGCGGGTATGGAGTTCATTCCAGCACAGGCAGCCGTGCTCATTGACGCGTTCAGCGCCGATGTGGGTGCCGGCCTCCCAGACGCCGAACGCAGCACCAACACTGTCGGTGGCCAGGGCCATGCGGCCGGATTCCATGACATCAAAGGGCGGGGCCAGGAGTTGCCCTCCGGCCGCGCCGATCTTTTTGGCCGTGAGGTCAACATCGTCCGAGGCCAGGAAGGTGGTCCAGGCTGTGGGCATGCCCGGATCCTGTTTGGTGCCTACACCGGCCACGGCGCGGCCCCTGAGGTGCGCCAGTTGGTAGTCTCCTGCTTCCTGCCCGCCGGACACGAACTCCCAACCGAAAAGGTCTGCGTAGAACGCTCTTGCCGCGGCGGGATCGTCAACACCCAGGTCCACCCACATGGGGGTTGCTGCGGGCCAGCTCGAAATCTTGGTGGACATGGGACTCCTCGGGGTCGGGGCGCTGGGGGAAGCTGCTTCCCCAGATGCCCGATGCGCCAGGCCACTGAGGAAGCAGCCACCCATAAAGTGCGCCTCAAGCCCGATTCATGACACCGTTTCTTCGCTCTTTTTCAGGGCTGCATCCCTTGCAGCAGCCCATAAGAATGCGGCGGGCAAGCGTCAGCCGCTTGCCCGCCGTCGTGCGTTAAGGGTTTAGACCGTTCGGGTCGCCTTGGCGAGGTTGTCCTGGAGTTCGACGGCGGTCTGCCGGATGACGTATGCGGGGCGATCGCGTTCGACGCGCCAGCTGTCCTCCAGCGGGCCGACGTTGACCGTGTCAAAGCCGAATTCGTCGTACAGCTTGGTGACCAGCTCGGCGGCTTCCGGGAAGTCGCTGGAGGTTGCCAGCGCGCGGCGGTTCGGCGTACCGGCAGGGCTGCCGTCGGTAGTGATGTCCTTGGCGAAGATGTGGTTGAAGCCCTTGGCCACCTTGGAGGTGGGGAGGTGCTTTTGGAGCAAGCCGGAAGTGGTGGCTTCGCCGTTGTCCAGCTCGGGGATGCGGCCGTCGCGTTCCCAGTAATAGTTGTTGGTGTCGATGACGATCTTGCCCTCGAGCGGCTCTGCCGGGATGCTCTGATAGTTCTTGAGCGGCACGGTCACGACGGCGAAATCGCCTGCCGCTGCTGCCTCGGCCGCCGTGGCGGCACGGGCGCGCGGCCCCAGTTCCGCAACGAGTTCGGCGAGTGTTTCGGGGCCCCTCGAATTGCTGATGACGACGTCATAGCCCAATTCCACGGCCTTGCGGGCGACCTGGCTGCCAATGTGTCCTGCACCGATGATTCCGATTGTTGTCATGTCCTTGCCAACAAGAAGTTGCAGGCGCCTATTTCCCGCGTGACGAAATATGTCGATCGGTCCTATACTAAGTAGTCTTACTATGGGGTGTGTCGTTGAGGCAAGGAGGTCGGTATGGCCGGGCACTTGGAACTGGTAGAGACCCCCGACGGAGGATTTCGCATACTGGTGTTGGACGGCAGCGACGCACTGATGGGTCTTTCAAAGCGTTTTTCGTCGCTGGATGAGGCTATTGAGGGAGTGTCTGCCATGAGGGAAGTGGCCGGGACGGGTCTGCTGCGAACGGGATCCGCGGAGCGGTATGCAGGCCTCATGCTCCAGGAACCAGTCATCGATCCTACCCTTGCGGCGCAGGGCATCCAGACTGAAACGAAGGTGGTTGGCCATGACAAGTGATTCAGCATCACCAAAGAAGCGCGGGGTCCTCTTCGATGTGGACGGAACCCTGATCGATTCCAGCTACTTCCATGCAATGGCGTGGTGGCAGGCGTTCCGGCGTGAAGGGTTGGACATCGAGATGTCCGCCATCCATCGGCGGGTGGGCATGGGAGGTGACCGCCTGATCCAGAGCCTTGTGCCCGACTGCACGGAGGACCTGCAGGAAGATTTGAAATCGGCCCATGGCGCAGTGTTCTCAACGTTCTGGCCGACGCTGCGGCCGTTCGACTCCGTGCGCGACCTCCTCTCAGCGTGCGCCGGATCCGGGCTTGCGGTTGGGTTGGCATCGTCAGCACAACAGCGCGACCTCGAAGTGAGCCGGCACATCCTCGACGCCGGATCCTCCATCGATGCGTGGACCAGCTCCGACGACGCCAAGGAGAGCAAGCCTGCGCCGGACATCCTGATCGCCTGCCTGGAGAAGCTTGGCGTCGGCCCGGAGAATGCGGTTTTTGTCGGCGACGCAGTGTGGGACGTCAAGGCGGGTGCGGCCATCGGCGTTCCCGTGATTGCCCTGACGTGTGGCGGAATCAGCGAGGCAGAACTGCGTGACGCGGGTGCCGCAGAGGTCTACGACAACCCGCGGCACTTGCTGGAGCATCTGGAAAGCAGCATCATCGGCCGGTTGGCGGCGGGCACGCTCAAATCCTAACGCGTGAGCTTGGCGGAATCCGGTTCCTGGTCGCCGATGTGGCCCGGGGCGTTGGCGGCGAGGACACGCTGCACGAACGCACTGTATTCCTCCATGTAATGCCGCAACAAGGCCGCGGTTCCTTCGTCCTTAACTGAACCGTCGTCGTCGTACGCGTCTGCGACGAAGCGGATGTAAGCCTCAGGTGCGTTCAGCTGCGGCGCGTCCAGGAAGCTCAACACGCTCCGCATGGACGACTGCATCACCGCGGTTCCGATACCGCCCGGTGATGCGCCGATAATTCCGGTGGGCTTCCGGGCGAACGAGTTGGTGCCCCAAGGGCGGGAACCCCAGTCGATGGCATTCTTGAGCGCACCCGGGATGGAGCGGTTGTATTCGGGGGAGATGAACAGGATGCCGTCCGAAGCCGCGATGGCATCCTTCAGCTCGCGGCCCGCCGGTGGGAAATCGGCGTCGTAATCCGAGCTGTAAAGAGGGAGGTCCTTAATGGCGATCTCATGGAACTCGAGCTCCGCCGGCGAGACGCTGATGAGCGCCTTGGAGAGGACCCGGTTGATGGAATTGCTCGCCAGGCTTCCCACGAAGTAACCGATTTTGAAGGTGTCCATAATGGCGTTCCTTTCCGACGGCACGGCCGGAACCGGCTCGTCGACGGTGTGGTGGCTGGTTGCCCCCAGCTTCCACCGACCCTAGTGGAGTTGTGCACATAGCGCAGCCCCCCTACTCCCGCCGGGACCCTCGCGGTCATAGACTCATGCCAACTGGGTTCTGGACAGTACGGGAGAGTTTGGGAAGAGGGGTGGCGGGTGAAAGCAGGCATAGCGCGCGAGGTGCTCGACGGCGAGCGACGTGTGGCCGCCACGCCGGAAACAGTCAAGCAATTGGCGGGATTGGGGCTCGACGTACAGATCGAGTCCGGTGCTGGATTGGCCTCCGGGCACAGCGACGACGAATACCGGCAAGCAGGTGCCACCGTAGTGCAGTCGCTGGACCTCGGGGCCCTGGATGTCTACTGCCACGTGCGTCCCATGGAACCGTCGACGGCGGGAGCCCTCCGCCGGGGGGCAGTCACCGTAGGTTTGGGGTCGCCGTCCTCCGAGTTGCCGACGGTCCGGGCGCTCGCCGCGGGCGGGATCACGTCCTTTGCCCTCGAGCTGGTTCCCCGCATTTCCCGTGCCCAATCCATGGATGCGCTGACATCCCAGGCCCTGGTGGCTGGGTATCGGTGCGTCCTTGAGGCGGCCATGCGGTTGCCACGGTTCTTCCCGCTGTACATGACGGCGGCCGGGACCATTCCGCCCGCCCGTGTGCTGGTGTTGGGTGCAGGGGTTGCCGGACTGCAAGCGATCGGCACAGCCAAGAGGCTCGGGGCCAGGGTTTCCGCGAACGACATCCGCCCGGCGTCGGCGGACGAAGTAGCGTCCATGGGTGGCACGTTCATCAAACTGGACCTGGAAACGGCCGAGGCATCCGGTGGATACGCCCGCGAGCTCAGCGCAGACCGCGGCGCGTTGCAACGGGCACTCCTGACGCCGCACGTTGCCCAAGCCGATGTACTGATTACCACCGCCGCAGTTCCCGGCAGGAGGGCTCCGCTCCTGGTGAGCCGCGAGATGGTGCAGGGCATGCGCCCAGGCTCCGTGGTGGTGGACCTGGCGGCAGAATCCGGCGGGAATGTTGAGGGAAGCATTCCGGGACAGGACATCCCCGTGCCCACCGCAGACGGCCAAGGCGTTGTGACACTCGTGGGAATCAAGGACGCAGCGTCCACAATGCCAACAGACGCTTCCCGGCTCTACGCCAAGAATGTGGCCAACCTGCTGGCGCTCATGACCCGCGATGGCGTGGTTTCGCCTGACTTTGACGACGAAGTAGTGGCGGGCACCTGCCTTACCCACGCTGGCGAGGTCCGGCATGCACCCACGTCGGAGGCACTCACCGCGCTCGCAGGTGAAACAGCACCTTTTGGCACTACCCGTCCCGGAACTGAAGGAGTGCGCTGATGGATGGCATAAGCCTGCTGACGATCACTGTGCTGGCCGTGTTTGTGGGCTTCGAGGTTGTTTCCAAGGTCTCCAGCACCTTGCACACGCCGCTCATGTCCGGTGCGAACGCGATCCACGGCATCATCCTGGTGGGAGCCATCATCGTTGCCGGACAGGCTGCTGATCCGTGGGTGCTGGCGGTCGCCCTGTTGGCTGTTGTCCTGGCCACAGCCAACCTCGTGGGCGGGTTCGTGGTGACCGACCGCATGCTGGAGATGTTCCGCGGAAGGCAACGGCCGGCGTCGAAAGTTGAGCCGGCCGGCCCTGGCTCCGCTGCAACCGTGACGAAGGAGCGCCAACCGTGACGCTGCTCAATCCCACGTGGACGGCACTCATCTACCTGGCCGCGGCGGCGTGCTTCATCCTCGCGCTCAAGGGGCTGAACTCACCGAAAACGGCACGTCGGGGCAACCTGATTGGTGCCTTTGGCGCCCTGTTGGCCGTGGTCACGGTCTTCGTTTCCGTGAAGTTGGACAACATTCCCTGGATCCTTGGTGCCATCGCGGTGGGTTCCGGTGTGGCAGCGCCGGTGGCCCGCCGGGTACAGATGACCCAGATGCCGCAACTCGTGGCACTCTTCAACGGTGTGGGCGGTGGTGCTGCGGCGCTGGTTGCCCTGCTGGAACTTTCCCACGCGGACGATCCCTGGGTTCGCCTGGCCATCGTCTTTACACTGCTGGTGGGTGCAGTCTCCTTCGCTGGTTCCGGTGTCACCTTCGCCAAGCTCCAAGGGCTCATGACCACCCGTCCCGTCACATTCCCGGGCCTGCCCGCACTGATGGCCGTGGTGCTGCTGGCCGCAGTGGGTGCCGGTGTGGTGGTGATACTGAACGGCTCGCTGGTTTTGGCGTTGGTGCTCCTGGTCCTGGGGCTTGTTACCGGCATCCTCTTGGTTCTTCCGGTGGGCGGTGCTGACGTGCCGATCGTCATCTCGCTCCTGAATGCTTTTACCGGCTTGGCTGTCGCGGCATCGGGGCTGGTGCTGGGCAATGTTCTGTTGCTGGTCGCTGGAACGTTGGTGGGAGCCTCTGGCACCATCCTGACCCGGGCCATGGCGGCTGCGATGGGCCGGAGTGTCGCAGGGATAATGTTCGGCGCTTTCAAGGGTGGTTCGACGGCAGGCTCCACCGCTGTGAGTGAGCGGCCGGTGCGGTCCTCAAGCGCAGAGGACGTGGCAGTGCTGCTCGGTTATGCCCAGCGGGTCATCATCGTGCCTGGATACGGACTCGCAGTCGCCCAAGGACAGCACACTGCCGCCGAACTCGCCCTGGCCTTGGAAGCACGCGGAATTGAGGTGGATTTCGCCATTCATCCCGTGGCCGGACGAATGCCCGGACACATGAACGTGCTGCTGGCTGAGGCCAACGTGCCCTACGAATCGCTGAAGGAAATGGGCGACATCAACTCCGAATTCAAGACGGCCGATGTCGCTTTGGTGGTGGGCGCCAACGACGTGGTCAACCCTGCCGCGAAGACCACCTCCGGCTCACCGATCTACGGAATGCCCATCCTTGAAGTTGCCGACGCCCGGCAGGTGGTGTTCCTTAAACGTTCCATGCGCCCGGGATTTGCCGGTATCGAAAACGAACTCCTCTACGAACCCCAAACCACTTTGCTGTTCGGAGATGCCAAGGATTCACTAACCAAGGTCCTGGGCGCGGTGAAGGGACTCTAGGAAAAACCCTCGAACCGCGTCATGTACTGAACAGTGGCGGCACAAGTCTTTACAGAAAGCTTGTAAAGCACCGCTAGGAGTCATCGACGTGCAGGACAGTAACAAGAAATCGTCGCCCGGGACGCGTTTGGGCCAAGCCGAGGGCAGGGCCGTGACCAATTGGCGGGTCCTTGTGGGGCAGACGGTGCAGGTCTGGCGTTACAACGAGGTTGTGGACCAAGGCTGCGTGGAGTCCGTGACCTATGACGGCAAGGTCCTCTGGCTTGCCCAAAGCGGGCCCATAGAGCGGAGATTGGTGGAAAAAGAACGGGGAACCGGTCTCAGGATCCGGCTCGTGGACTGACCGCAATGGCTGGGGCGCACTAGCTGAGCCTGATAGCTGTGCCCGCCGGTCCGGCCTTCCAGCCCAGCGGACTTCCCGGCCCGTCCGCCGTCGTCCTAAGCTGGGCTGCACGAGCTACCAGATTCAGCCAAGCCACCAATCCCAGCGAGGTGAGCCATGACAGTGAAACTCAACAAAAAGGCCTTTGACCATGCAAAGCACCTGGTCAAGGACGGCAAGGTGGTCAAGGACACCCGCGACGACTGGAGCGAGCATGCCCCGTCCACCAAGGAAGAGAATGCCTTCCTGGACAAGCACGGGCACGCCGAATACTCCAAGTGGTTCCTCGGTGTGGACGACGAGCACCCGGACGACCAAAAGGGCCACTACAAGTTCCCCATTGGCGACTTCAAGAGGATTCACCGCTGCGGTGTGATCGCCGCCGAGAGCAGGGCCGGCCAGTACGACTACGACGATATTCGTGATGCCCTGGCAAAACTCCTTGAGACAATCGACCAGGACTGAAACCCTGTGGGGTTCAGCAGGGCATGCTCTCCTGGGCCGCCGGGCTGTGCGCCAGGATCTCCGCGAGCTCGGCCAACCTGTGCGCGCGTGCTGATTCCGCTGGCGAGAACGGTTCGCCCGGCCGGGAAAAGACCAGTGGACCATGCCAGGCCGTCGGGATCTTGAGGGTGTCAGTGGGTGGCCCGACGCCGGTACTTGCCTGGGGTGCCGGGCGCTCGGGGTCGAGTGGGACCACTTTGGCGGAGAGAAGCTCGGCGACTGCGTGTGGAAGTTCACTGGGATTGCCGGCGATGCGCGTTGCGAGGCTCAGGGCCTTGGTTTGGCCGTCAGCCATGGCCAAAGCGGTGGTGGGCCACACCTGGGACCCGTGCCCACCGCCGTCGTGCAGTGCTTTCAGCAGGTCGAACTCAGTAACCTCGCCCGGGGCGGAGAGGACAAACTCGTCCATCACCGTTGCGCCGGGTCCCGTGGCAGCGGGCCCACTCCCGGCCATGGGGTGGACGTGAAGACTGAGGATGTTGCTGTTCAGCTTGGCCAAGGATTGGGTGATCTTCTGCAAGGACCCAGGTTGGTCGAAAAGAACGGTGCGCGCACGCCATAGGGCGGGTGCCAGGTTCAGCGTGCGCCGCTGGCGGAGGGCCGGCGCGTGCAGCCAGCGTCGGAGGACCTTGGCAGCGGACGGTTCAGCCACCCAAATGACCAATACCGTGGCGGTGGCTGCCAGCAGCAGGACCTTGGCCACGTAGGGCAGATGGGTGCCAACCACTGCCGCATGGACCAGCAATTCGATGGGAAGCATCACCGCGATGTTCGCCAGCGTGAGCCGGGCTTTGGTCGGTTCGGGCAGCTGACCGCAGGCATCGCAGAGAAGATCCGCGGTGACGGGAGTACTCGGGTTGGGCTTCATGTTTTCATGCTTCCCTGCCCGCGTTTCGCGCCGGTTGCTTCTGCGTCACGTTCTGGGGACTGGCAGGTTTCCGTGGACTGGATTGCTTCCGGCAGCGGACGCACGTTCCTTGCCCGGCCGGTGCGCGTTTCACGCCGGCCGCCAATGCAAGAACCCGGCGTTCTCGCGGGAGAACGCCGGGCTCAGGCCAAGCAATGGGTCCGGTCCGTCGCGCGGACCCCCCCGGTTTAGCGGGTGCGGTCGGAATCGAAGTCCGGGTCCAAGTCGGAAGCCTGGCCTGCGTTACGTGCGGCAGCGGCGTCCTTGAGGAGATCGCGGATTTCGGCCAGAAGGGCAGTATCTGCCGGCAGCGGCTCTTCCTCAGGCTCCTCGGTGGAGAGGCGGTCCTTGACCAGCGAATTGATCTTGTTCATGGGCGCCACGAAGATGAAGTAGACCACGGCAGCGGTGATCACGAAGGTCACCAGCGCGGTCAGCACTGCACCGAAATCGACGAACGTGGCCGGGTTGTTTTCCCAGATCTTGAAGCCCAGGCCCTCGGCGTTCATGCCGCCGGCGGCGGCGATCACAGGGTTGATGATGTGGTTGGTGAAAGCTCCGACGAGTGCCGTGAACGCGCTGCCGATAACCACGGCGATGGCCAGCTCGATCACGTTGCCGCGAAGTATGAAGTCCTTGAAACCCTTGAACATGGATGATCCTCCGATTGGGTGCGAGTGTCTGCCTCCAGCAGAGATCAAACTACCACTCGGAGGTTTCCAGCTGGCGCAACCGGGATGTGAGAGAGGGATGGTGGGGAGGGCTTGGGATGTGAGAGAGGATCCGGGGGGAGGGCTTGGGATGTGAGAGAGGGTTGGTTCTCTCACATCCCGTCAGGCAAGATGTACTCGGCAGGCAAGCAGTACCCGTCAGGCGAGCAGGGACCGCGTGTGGTCGTTGAGGAACATTCCGCGGGGGTCGAACTCGCGGCGGACCTGGATGAACGTGTCCAGCTCCGGGTAGAGGCGTTCCAGGCGGCTGCGGGTCATGAAGTGGATCTTCCCCCAGTGAGCGCGTGGCTCGAATTCCTGCAGGACGGCATCGGCGTCGCGGAAGAACTGCCAGTAGTCGGTGCCGGGCTCGGTGGTCAGGGTGATGACGGTGCTGTCGCGGCCTTGGAACTGTGACATGTAGGCGTCGTCGGACTTCACCCACCGGACTTCCACGGGATACTTCTGCTCGGGGTACTTGCTGCGGATCAGGTCCTGGATGGCCTCGACGGCCACCAAGCCGTCTTCGCTGCGCACAAAGTACTCGAGCTCGTGGAACTGGGTAGTGAAGCCACCAGGGTAGATCCGGTAGGAACGGTCCAGTCGTGCACCCTCGACGGCGGAGAGCCGGCTTTCGTCCTGGATGGATGCCACGTTGTACCGCTTGGTGTAGCTGCGGCCGCCCATGCTGTGGTCCGGGGAACCCGGCAGGTCCAGCAGTTCGCAGGAGTCGTCCTCCGGGCACCACAGGAACGAGTAGTGCCTGTTGTCATCAATATCGGCCTGCCACGTGGAGGTGGTTTCCGCCCACGTGGGGTACGTGATCTGTTCCTGCAGGTAGTAGCTGTCTTCAACGGCCAACTCCACTTCCAGGAAGATCCCCAAAGTGCCAAGGGCTGTCTGTGCGGCGCGGAGTTCCCTCAGCTGGCCTTCGCCGATCTCCACGATCTCGCCGTAGCCGTTGATCAGTTTCACCCAGCGCAGTTTGGAGGAGAAGCTGCCCAGATCCTTGCCGGAGCCGTGGGTGCTGGTGGCCAGCGCCCCTGCGATCTGCTGTTTGTCGATGTCGCCCTGGTTGCTGAGCGCCAGTCCCTTGTCCCACAGGGCATCCCCGAACGCATTGATGGTGGTACCGGCCAGCGCGCGGGCTCGGCGTCCCACCTGATCAGTGCCCGTGATGGCCGAGAGTCCGGACATGTCCATCAGGACGCCGCCGGTCTGGACCAACGGTGAGGATGAGTGCCCTGAGCCGACCGCCCGCACAGGCAAGCCTTCGCGGATGGCGAAACGGACGGCGTCGAGCGCTTCTTGTTCGTTCCTGGGCCGCACGGTGAAGGCGGGCGTCGCGCTCTGGTTGCCGCCCCAGTTGGTCCACGTGGCGTCCGTGGTGAAGGGGGCTGTGGGAGTGGCTGCGGCCGGTGCATCCGATCCCCGGGAAGCATGAGTGGTCATGGTGAAAGCTCCGTTGCTTGTCTGAGGGCTTACGCGCCGTGGTTGATCATGACGTGCTTGGTGCGCGAGTAATCATCCAGGGCGTAGAGCGAGAGGTCGCGGCCGTAGCCGGAACCTTTGAATCCGCCCCACGGTACCTCGCACGCCAGGACAAGGTGCGCATTGACCCACACCGTGCCGAAGTCCAACTGCTTGGGAATGCGGAGGGAAAGGCTTGAATCGCGCGTCCACACCGAGGCTGACAGGCCGTACGGGCTCTCATTGGCGCGGGTGACGGCTTCTTCGGTGGTGCTGAAGGTTTCCACCGTGACCACGGGGCCGAAGATTTCGTGCGTGGCGATGTGTGCGCCGGCGGGCACGTTGCTGATGACCGTGGGCTCGATGAAGTAGCCGGGTCCTTCCAGTGCGGAGCCGCCAAGAGCGATGTTGAGCCCGGCGGCACGCGCCTCAGCCAGCGATTCCTTGACCCGCTCAAAGTGCGGGAGGGAGATCATGGGGCCGATTTCGACGTCGTCGCCGGCGTCGGGAGCGCCGATCACCAGGGTGCTGGCCTCCCGGACCAAGTGCTCGGTGAACTCTTCGGCCACGGACTCGTGGACCAGGACGCGGCAGGCAGCACCGCAGTCCTGGCCGGCGTTCCAGTAGCCGGCGTTGCGGACGCCGGCAGCGGCGGCGCGGAGGTCGGCGTCGGGGAAGACCACAACGGGAGCCTTGCCGCCGAGTTCCAAGTGGACGCGTTTGACGGATTTCGCGGCGGTTTCGGCCACGGCCTGGCCACTGACGACACTTCCGGTCAGTGCAACCAAGGCAATGTCGGGGTGTTCCGACAGGCGCTGGCCCACGGTCCGGCCACGGCCTGTGACCACGTTGAGGATGCCGTCCGGAATGCGTCCGGCCAGCACCTCCACCAACTTCAGCGTGGACAACGGGGTCTGTTCGGAGGGCTTGATGACAATGCTGTTTCCGGCCGCGAGGATGGGTGCGATCTTCCATGCAGCCATCAGCAGCGGGTAGTTCCATGGGGTGATGACACCCACCACGCCCACCGGTTCGCGCAGGATCACTGAGGTGTGGTCCGTGGCGTAGTCACCGCCGGCCATGGAGGTCAGGGTGCGTGATGCTCCGGCCATGAAACGGAAGGTGTCGATGGTGCTGGAGACATCGTCCTCAGAAACGGCGTGAGGCTTGCCGGTGTTGGCCGACTCGATGGCCTGGAACGCTTCCCGGTTCTCCTCAATGATGTTCGCAATGAGGTTCAGGACATCCGCGCGTTCCTTCGGGGTGGTGGCACCCCAGGTCTTTTGGGCCACGACGGCGGCGGCAACAGCGGCGTCCACGTCACGGGCGGTGCCCGCCTGGACGGAGGCAATGACGTGCTCGGTGGTGGGATCCACGACGTCGATGGAGTGGCCTGAGGAACCGGGGACAAAGGAACCGTTGATGAAGTGGCCTGCCGGAGGCAAAGGCAGCCGCAAAGGAAGTTGCTGGGGGAGAGAGGTGTTGAAGGCGTCTGAGCGTCGGACGGTGAACTGTTCGGTCTGGGTGGTCATGAGGATTCGCTTTCAGAGGAGGGCTGGTCAGATGAGGGCTGGTCAGGGGGAGTGACTGGTCAGATCAGGTCTGGGGTGAGCGCAGTGGCTGGAAAGGGAGCGGCTTCTGTCTTCTTGCCGAAGACCCGGGCCGCGAAGTAATACAGGGGAGCGACCACGACGAGGCCGACGATCCACGAGATGTCCACGCCACCCATAGCGGCGGCCAGAGGGCCTGTGTAGATGGCGGTTGCCGAGAAGGGCACCTGGATGAGGGCGCCTGCTATGTAGGAGCCGATGGCGACCCAATTGAACCGCCCGTACACGCCGCCGTCGCGCTTGAAGAAGTCTTCAACCCGGTACTCGCCGTGCCGCAGAAGGTAGTAGTCCACCAGGTTGATGGCCGTCCACGGCACCAGGACGTACATCAGGAAGGACAGGAAGTTGGTGTAGAAGAGGATGAAATTGTCGCGGGCAAAGAGGGCGATGGAGACGGCGACGACGAAGAGGATGATCGCGGCGATGCTGCGGGTCTTGGCTCGCGGTAACCAGGAGGGCTTGAACGTCTGCCCGATGGTGAGGGTGCACAGGACGCCGCAGTACAGGTTCATGGCGTTCGAGGCCGCTACGCCCAGGCAGAAGATGCCCACGATGATCAGGGTCCACGGCTGGAGCAGGGCTCCCAGGCTGCCGACGATTTCGACGTCGCCCGTGCTCATGGAGACGGCGAGCGTACCCACCAAAGCGCCAAGGATCATGGGGAACAGCGTTCCCAGCACGCAGCCTGAGTAGGAGGCCCAGAATGCCGGAGCGGAGCCAGTGCCCTGCGGCATGTAGCGGGAGTAGTCGGAGACGTAGGGGGCGTAGGCCAACTGCCACAGGGCGGAGACGGAGATGGTGCCCATGAAGCCCACCCAGTTGAAGTTGCCCGTCTCCAGGAAGTTCCCAGGCAGTCCGTGAACTATCAGGATCCAGCCGAAGGCAAGCAGCAGGGCCAGGCCGGCCGCGACGCTCAGGACGCGAGCATAGGCGTGGATGAGGCGGTAACCGAAGATGGTGGCGGTCACGCTGACCACCCCGATGATGATGATTCCGGCGTCGACGCTGATGCCCGGGCTGACGGCGGCCATCGCTTCACCCCCGAATACGAGGTTCGCTGCGAAGAAACCGACGTACATGACCACTACGATGACCACGATCAACAAGGCCCCGAAGGAGCCGAACTGGCCACGGGTCTGGATCATCTGCGCCACCCCCAGTTGCGGGCCTTGGGCCGAGTGCAGCGCCATGAAGATGCCGCCCACTACATTGCCGATGATGATGCCCACGATCGCCGGGACGAAGCCGAGGCCAAACACCGTGGTGGCGAGTCCGCCGGTCACGATGGTCATGATCATGATGTTGGAGCCGAACCAGATGGTGAACAGGTCCCGGGCCTTGCCGTGCCGCTCGTTGGCGGGGATGGGCTGGATGGTTTTGTCCTCCAACCGGGGAACCTCAGTTGTTGGTGCGGTGCTCATGATGCGGTCCGGGATGCTGAAGCGAGTTCACGAACAACAGCGGTGTCTGCTTTGCTGCGGTTCACCATCAGCCCCAGAAGGTCGAACACCAGGGTGGCTGCGGCAACCGTGGTGATGTCAGCGTGGTCATACGCCGGGGCGACTTCCACGACGTCGGCGCCCACGATGTTGATGCCGTTCAGTCCGCGGAGCAAGGCCAGGAGTTCGCGGGAGTGGAGCCCGCCCATTTCCGGGGTGCCCGTGCCGGGGGCGAAGGCCGGGTCAAGGACATCAATATCGATGGAGACGTACACCGGCGTATCACCGAGCCGGTCCTTCACCCGCTGGATGGCCGCCGGAACGCCGATCACATCAAGGTCCGAGCAGCGAATGATCTGGAACCCGAATTCGTGGTCCCGGAGGAAGTCGTTGCGGTCATAGACCGGGCCGCGGATGCCGACGTGCATTGACTTATCCTCCACCAGCAGTCCTTCCTCGAACGCCCGCCGGAAAATAGTGCCGTGCGTGATGGGCTGGTCGAAGTAGGTATCCCAGGTGTCCAGGTGGGCGTCGAAGTGCAGCAGCGCCACTGGACCGTGGACCTTGTTCAGGGCCCGCAGCATGGGCAGGGCGATGGTGTGGTCACCACCGATGGAGATGAGTCGCTTGTCCCCGCTGAGCCCGTTGCCACCGCTGATCAGGGGCAAAGCCTGCTCTTCGATCTCTCGGACAGCCCGGGCGATGTCATAAGGGGTGCAGGCGATGTCGCCGGCGTCCACCACCTGGGCCTCGTACACCGGTTCAACGTCGAGCTCCGGGTGGTACCCCGGACGGAGGAGGCGGGAGGCCTCGCGGACTGCGGCAGGGCCGAAACGGGCGCCGGGCCGGAAGGAGGTTCCGCCGTCGAACGGTACGCCGACAATCGCAATGTCGTAGTCCGGAACACGGTCGATCTGGGGGAGGCGGGCGAAGGTACCGAGTCCTGCATACCGGGGGACTTTGGTTGCGTCGACAGGGCCGATGGGCTGGTGGGTTGTCATTGACGGATCCTTGGGTTGAGGGGTGCTCGCCGTTGAGCGGGAAGTAAGTAATTCCATTCTTGGTGACGCGGATCACTCCGGATAGCGCTACATTGACTACAAATAGTCGAGGCGTTTAGACGAATGTCTAAGAGCCGCTACGTGCGGCGCTGAATCAGCCGTCAACGTACAGAACGGAGTGCTGGAGATGGCAATAACTGTGGCCGAACTCGTGGCTGAACCGCAGCTCGGCCTCACGCTCCTGGCGGGATCGGCCGGCCTGGACAACCGGATCACCTGGGCCCACACCTCGGACCTGCCCAGACTGTGGGAGTGGGTGACGGGCGGCGAGCTCATGATGACCAATGGCCTCTCCATTCCCCCCGACGCCCACGGGCAGGTGGCGCTTGCCGAGGCGTTGATGGACAGTGGTGCCAGCGCGTTGGCGATCGGCGAAAAGATGCACGCACCGCCGCTTGCGGACGAGTTCTTGGAGGCTTGCAACCGGCTCCCACTGCCCCTGATCAACATCCCGTATCCGCTGCCGTTCATCGCCATCGCCCGCTCGGTGGCCGAGTCCTCCTTGCTCGAAGAATCCCGTCGGCTGCGGCAGACGGCCCGCGTTTACGATCTCCTCCGCACCGCCGGAGCCTCCGAAGACCACTGGCAGAGCCTGGTCCAGCGGCTCGCCACCGAACTCGACGCGGACCTGTTCGTGGTGGACCGCCGATGCCTCCATCCCTGGCACCCCGATGGGCACGCACTCCCGGTGTTCCTCGCCGAAGAGTGGGCTCCGTTGTCCGGGCAGGTTGGCCTGGCGGGCAAGAACTTCCAGTGGCACCGTATCCGCGGCAGGCATGTGCTCACCATGGACATTCCCACCCACGCCAACGCGCTTCTGGTAGTGCTGCCCAACAGCGAACCGCACCCGGACGCCGTCGTACTTCTTCACGCCGCAACCGTGCTGGGACTGCAGCTTTCGCGCATCGTTTTGTCGCTGGAAAGCCGCCACCGGCTGGCCGGCGAGTTCCTGCTGCAAGCCATGGACGGACGCTTGGGCGCAGCGGAGATGGAGAGCCGGCTCGCAGCTTTTGAGGTTCCGCCCCAAGGTTTCCTGCTCGCCTCCATGACGGCGGGTGCCGGAGGCCGAACGGCGGCCGCCGCGGATAAAGCAACGGACGACGGCGGCAGGCTGGCTAGCGTGCACATCGAACTGTGGCGGCACGGGGTTGCGTCGGCGTCGTTGAAGCGGAACAACAGGCTTCACGTGGTGGTCCCCGCAGACGTGCCGGACAGCGTCCTGGTGCACTGTGCAGGGGAAGATGCGGCGATCGGAATCAGCGCGCCGGCTACCGTGGCAAACATCCAGCGTGCCCTGCAGGAGTCCCTGTGGGCGCTCGGTTCGGCCCGTGCGAACACGGTGGGGCTGGCCCGTTATGAGCAAGGCCCATCGTGGCTGGGGCTCACCAGTTTTGAGGAAGGAACCGCGCTGGTCAGGCGGCTGCTGGGCCCAATCTTCGACTACGAGCAGGGCCAGGAAGGCGATCTCATTCTGACGCTGAGGACCTATTTGGACTCACAGCGGTCGTGGCAAAAGACCGCGACGGCGTTGTTCGCGCACCGGCAAACCATCATCTATCGGATGCGGAAAATCGGCGAGCTGACGGGGCTGGACATGGGTGAAACGTCCACCGTGGCCCAGCTGTGGTTCGCCCTGCAGATCCACGAAGCGATGCATCAGTAGTCACACCTTGCTTGCGCTTTTTCAAAACAACCAGCTATGGTGTGAAGCGTGTCACTCATGGTGATGCAACGCTTTTGATCTGCGGCGGGAGAGTCCTGCCGGTACATCCAGTCAGGCGCCGTAGGAGCAAATCCTCCCCAGGAATCTCTCAGGCCCATGTACCGCCGCGGTTAGGCAACTCTGGAAAGCAGCCCGGGAAACCGGGTTCACCGACGGTGCAAGCAGGCAACCATTCCTGCGGAATCTCTCAGGTCCAATACAGAGCGGGGAGGAACCCCACATCATCGTGGCGCTCACTGGGCGCCTGAATCATGGAGTTCCTCTTGACTGTTCAATCAACCCCCACCGCCTTCGCGGACCGGCACATCGGCGCTCGCCGCCAGGCCGACGTTGACACCATGCTCAAGGCCATCGGCTACGACTCTGTCGACGGCCTGGTAGATGTCGCCGTCCCCGATTCCATTCGCCAGGAAACTGCCCTGAGGCTTTCGAGTGGAAACGACGCCCTCACCGAGGTGCAGGTCCTCGCCGAGCTCCGCAAGCTCGCTTCCAAGAACAAGACCGCTGTCCAGATGATCGGCCAGGGCTACTACGACACCGTGACGCCCCCGGTGATCCGCCGCAACATCCTGGAAGCTCCGGCTTGGTACACGGCCTACACGCCGTACCAGCCGGAAATTTCGCAGGGCCGCCTCGAAGCGCTGCTCAACTTCCAGACCATGGTGCAGGATCTTACCGGTCTTCCTGTAGCCAACGCCTCGTTGTTGGATGAAGCCACCGCCGTTGCCGAGGCTGTGCTGCTGATGCGCCGCGCCAACAAGTCCAAGATTGCCAAGGACGGCAAGACTGTCCTGGACGCTGATCTCCTCCCGCAGACCATCGCCATCGTGAAGGGCCGGGCCGAGGCGCTGGGCTTCGAAGTCCAGATCGCCGACCTTTCGGCTGGCCTTCCCGACGGTGACATCAACGGCATCGTCCTGCAGCAGCCCGGGGTTTCCGGCCGCGTGTTCGACCACTCCTCTGTGATTGCCGATGCCAAGGAACGCGGTGCGCTGGTCACCGTCGCCGCAGATTTGCTGGCGCTCACCCTCATCACGCCCCCGGGCGAACAAGGTGCGGACATCGCCGTCGGAACTGCGCAGCGCTTCGGTGTTCCGCTGTTCTTCGGCGGCCCGCACGCTGCCTACATGGCCGTCCGCGAAGGCATGGAGCGCACGCTTCCCGGCCGCATCGTGGGCGTCTCCAAGGACAACGCCGGCGTCCCCGCCTACCGCCTGGCACTCCAGACCCGCGAACAACACATCCGCCGCGAAAAGGCCACGTCCAACATCTGCACCGCGCAGGCGTTGCTCGCCATTGTTGCCTCGATGTACGCGGTGTACCACGGCCCCGAGGGCTTGAAATCGATCGCCGAAACCGTCCACGGCCACGCCCGTGTTTTGGCTTCGGCCCTGCAGAAGGCCGGCCGCGAACTCGTCTCCGAGTCCTTCTTCGACACCCTCACTGTCCGTGTCCCGGGCAAGGCTGACAAGGTCATCGCGGCCGCTGAAGCCCGCGGCATTAACCTGCGCCTCATCGATGCGGACACCGTTGGCGTTTCCGTTGATGAAACCACGACGCCGGAGGTCCTCTCCGCGGTGGCCGTCGCTTTCGGTGCCGGCCCGGTAGGGGACGCCTCCGGGTTCGAACTGCCCGCTGACGTGGTCCGAGTGAGTGATTTCCTGCAGCACCCGGTGTTCAACACGCACCGTTCCGAGACGCAGCTGTTGCGCTATATCCGCAAGCTGTCGGACCGGGACCTCGCACTGGATCGCACCATGATCCCGCTGGGTTCGTGCACCATGAAGCTGAATGCCACCGCTGAGATGGAGGCGATTTCCTGGCCGGAGTTCGCCTCCATCCACCCGTTCGCTCCGGACCACCAGACAGCGGGTTGGCGGGAGCTGATCGAGGACCTGGAAGCGGACCTCACCGAGATCACGGGCTATGACCAGGTTTCCATCCAGCCGAACGCGGGTTCCCAGGGCGAGCTCGCCGGACTGCTGGCTATCCGCGGTTACCACCTGTCCCGCGGTGACGAGCAGCGTACTGTCTGCCTGATCCCGGCGTCGGCCCACGGCACCAACGCGGCGTCTGCTGTGCTGGCGGGGATGAAGGTCGTTGTGGTGGCCACGGCTGCTGACGGCACCATTGATCACGCGGACCTTGCGGCGAAAATTGAGGCCCACCGCGATGTGTTGTCGGCCATCATGATCACCTACCCGTCCACGCACGGTGTCTACGACGCCGACGTCCGCGAGGTGTGCGATTCGATCCACGCCGCCGGTGGCCAGGTCTATGTTGACGGCGCCAACCTGAACGCGCTGGTTGGTCTGGCCCAGCCGGGCAAGTTCGGAGGCGACGTGTCCCACCTGAACCTGCACAAGACCTTCTGCATCCCGCACGGCGGCGGCGGACCCGGTGTTGGCCCTGTTGCTGCGAAAGCCCACCTGGCTCCGTTCATGCCGGGCGACGCGAACAAAGCGTCCCATGAGGAAGGCCACGGCGTTGCCATTTCCGCCTCACGCTACGGCTCCGCCGGTGTCCTGCCGATTTCCTGGGCCTACGTGAAACTCATGGGTGGGCAGGGCCTGACGGAAGCTACCAAGTCGGCGCTTCTTGCGGCCAACTATGTTGCCTCCCGCTTGGATGAGCACTTCCCCGTCCTCTACACGGGCGAAGGCGGACTTGTGGCTCACGAGTGCATCCTGGACCTTCGTGAGCTGACGGCCCGCACGGGTGTTACAGCCGAGGATGTTGCCAAGCGCCTGATCGACTTCGGCTTCCACGCCCCCACCCTGGCGTTCCCGGTGGCGGGCACGTTGATGGTGGAGCCGACGGAGTCCGAGGACCTGGCCGAGATCGACCGTTTCATCGAAGCCATGATCACTATCCGCGCCGAGATCGAGCAGGTCGCCAGCGGTGATTTCACTGTTGAAAAGTCGCCGCTGCGCAACGCACCGCACACGGCTGCCGCCGTCGTCAGTTCCGACTGGGACCGTGACTATCCGCGTGAGCAGGCAGCGTTCCCCGTCCACCACCTCAAGCAGGACAAGTACTTCCCGCCGGTTGGTCGCATTGACGGCGCCGCAGGTGACCGCAACCTTGTGTGCTCCTGCCCTCCCCTCGAAGCCTTCGAGAACACTGCTGACTTCGAAAACTAAGGACTCCTGACATGCCTGAGAACTACACAGCCCTGTACGAGCAACACAAAAAGGCCGGCGCATCGTTTACGGACTTCGGCGGCTGGCAGATGCCCCTGAAGTACGAGTCCGAGCTCGCCGAGCACCACGCCGTCCGCAAGTCTGCGGGCCTGTTCGACCTCTCCCACATGGGCGAAGTGTGGGTTACCGGCCCCGACGCGGCTGCCTTCCTGGACTACGCGCTGGTGGGCAAGCTGTCCGCGATCGCCGTGGGCAAAGCGAAGTACTCGCTGATCTGCAACAACGATGGCGGCATCATCGACGACCTCATTACCTACCGTCGCCCCTTTCCCGGGGAGGGCGTGGACAAGTACTTGGTGGTCCCGAACGCGGGCAACGCCAAGGTGGTGGCCGCGGCGCTGCTGAAGCGTGCGGCAGGTTTCGACGTCGTGGTGGAAGATGCCTCCGTGGAGACTTCGCTGATCGCGGTGCAGGGCCCCAACGCCGAAGCCATCCTGCTGAGCCTGGTTCCCGCCGATCAGCACGCGCTGGTCACCGAGCTGAAGTACTACGCTGCGGTTGAGGTGTCCATCAATGGGCAGGAGTTGCTGCTGGCCCGCACCGGCTACACCGGCGAAGACGGCTTCGAGATCTACGTCCCGAACCTCGACGCCCCGGGCCTCTGGGAAGCACTGCTCGAAGCCGGCGAAGGCCGCGGCCTCATCCCAGCAGGCCTCGCAGCCCGCGACTCGCTGCGCCTGGAAGCCGGCATGCCGCTCTACGGCAACGAGCTCTCCGTCCACATCAACGCCTACACCGCAGGCCTCGGCCCCGTTGTTTCCCTGGCCAAGGAAAGTGACTTCATCGGCCGCGACGCACTCACCGCCATCAAGGCAGCCGGCGTCGGATCCACCATCGGCCAGAAGCTGGTGGGTCTCAAAGGAACCGGCCGCCGTGCCGCCCGCGGACACTACTCTGTCCTCAAAGACGGCTCGCTCATCGGCGAAGTCACCTCCGGCCAGCCGAGCCCCACGCTCGGTTACCCGATCGCCTTGGCGTATGTCGACGTCGAGCATTCGGAGCCGGGCACCGTCGTGGAGGTGGACTTGCGAGGCAAGGCCGAACCGTTCGAGGTAGTCGCCCTGCCGTTCTACAAGCGCCAAAAATAAGCAGACCAGAAGTAAGGAATCGGAATGAGTAAAGTAGTTGCCGAGCTGAAGTACTCGGCTGAGCATGAGTGGGTTGCCGTCGATGGTGACGGGCCTGTGGGGGTCGGGATTTCTGCGGTTGCCGCTGATGCCCTGGGTGACATTGTGTACGTGGATCTGCCCGAGGTTGGTTCCACGGTGACCGCTGGCGAGACGTGTGGCGAGGTGGAGTCCACCAAGTCGGTCTCTGACCTGTACTCGCCCGTCACGGGTGAAGTGACCGAGATCAACGACGCCGTTGTCAGTGATCCGGCGCTTATCAACAACGACCCCTATGGTGCGGGCTGGCTGTTCAAGGTGGCCGCCACGGAGGAAGGGCCGCTCATGTCGGCCGAAGAATACGCTGCAACGAACGGTGGAGAACTGTGAACCCGGTATCTGTGACTGAGTACCAGCAAGTGGTGTCGGCGTCGTTGGATGCCCAGCTGTCCGAGCTGGATCCTGAGATCGCCGCGAAGATCGACGACGAACTGGGTCGCCAGCGCGACGGCCTGGAAATGATCGCCTCGGAGAACCACACGGCCGTCGCCGTGATGCAGGCACAGGGTTCGGTGCTGACGAACAAGTACGCCGAGGGCTACCCGGGCAAGCGCTACTACGGTGGCTGCGAGCACGTCGACGTGATCGAGCAGCTCGCGATTGACCGCATCAAGGCACTGTTTGGCGCGGAGTTCGCGAACGTCCAGCCGCACTCCGGTGCCCAGGCCAACGCCTCGGTGATGCACGCGCTCATCAAGCCGGGCGACACCATCATGGGCCTCAACCTGGCCCACGGCGGCCACTTGACCCACGGCATGCGGATCAACTTCTCCGGCAAGCTCTACAACGTGGTCCCCTACGGCGTTCGCGAGGACACCCACACGGTGGACATGGCCGAGGTGGAAGCCCTGGCGCAGGAGCACAAACCGGCACTCATCGTGGCCGGCTGGTCCGCTTATGCGCGGCAGCTGGACTTCGCTGAATTCCGGCGCATCGCCGACTCCGTGGGCGCCTACCTGATGGTGGACATGGCCCACTTCGCCGGGCTCGTGGCAGCCGGTCTCCACCCCTCGCCGGTCCCGCACGCGCACGTCACCACGTCCACCACTCACAAGACGTTGGCCGGTCCTCGTGGCGGCATCATCCTCTCCAACGACGCCGACATCGCCAAGAAGATCAACTCGGCCGTGTTCCCGGGCCAGCAGGGCGGACCGCTGGAGCATGTGATCGCGGGCAAGGCCGTGGCGTTCAAGATCGCCGCATCAGAAGAGTTCCGTGAACGCCAGGAACGTGTCCTCGCAGGTGCCCGCATCCTCGCAGAGCGACTCGTCCAGCCCGACGTCGCCGCCAAGGGCATCAGCGTGGTCTCCGGTGGAACGGACGTGCACCTGGTCCTGGTCGATCTCCGCAACTGCGAACTCGACGGCCAGCAAGCCGAAGACCGCCTCGCCACCATCGACATCACCGTCAACCGCAACGCCGTCCCCTTCGACCCCCGCCCGCCCATGGTCACGTCCGGACTGCGCATCGGCACCCCGGCGTTGGCGACGCGCGGCTTCGGCGAAGCAGCCTTCCGCGAAGTTGCGGACATCATCGCCGAGGCACTGATCGCCGACGCCGACGCGGACCTTTCCGGGCTGCGTCACCGCGTTGATGTGCTTGCGAAGGCGCATCCGCTTTACCCGGGAGTCGCGGACCTGGGCTAGTAGCCCGTCGGGTTCGCCCATTCGGGTTCGGTGGCCCGTTGGGGCCGACATCCTCCGCGGGCTCGGTCGCATAGGCATCCGCTGGGCGGATGCGATGCTCCCTTGGACGCCCGCTTCCGGATGCCGGCCCCAAGGGTCCCGGCCGGGTTGCACAGAGTTGGGTTGCACAGATGGGGCACGACTCGCGGGTTCGCTTGGTTGTCAGTGGATCCAGCTGCCGGGGGTGTTCTTCGGGCGTTGGTTTGGGGTGTGGGGTCCGCTCCGTTTGTTGGGGGCGGGGCGGGTTCAATGTTGTTTTACTTAGTGAGGAAATAGCCATGGCCGTTGGGGTCTTCGATCTGTTCTCTGTAGGCATTGGTCCGTCGAGCTCTCATACTGTGGGGCCGATGCGCGCCGGGGCGGTGTTTGCCCGTGAGCTTCGAGAGTCCGGAGTGCTTGAATCCGTTGCCGGTTTGCGGGTTGATCTGTACGGCTCGTTGGCCGCAACCGGTAAGGGACACGGCACCTTCACGGCCGTTCTGCTGGGGCTGGAGGGATACGACCCCGAGGAGATCCTGCCTGACGAGGTGGAGGAGCGGCTGGCTTCCATTGCGGAGACGGGAAAGCTCAACCTGGGCGGCGGCACGCTCCTGGATTATGCGGTGGAGGATATGGTGTTGCATCCGTTGACGGTGTTGCCGCGGCATACGAATGGGATGAAGTTTGCTGTTTCTGATGCTGAGGGGAACATCGTGCGGGAGGCGACGTTCTTTTCGGTTGGTGGCGGGTTCATTGTCCGTGAGGGTGAGGAGAACGCCGCGCAGCAGGAGTTGGAGGAGTCCAAGAAGGAGTTGCCGTTGCCGTTCCGGACGGCGGCGGAGTTGTTGGGCCGGTGCCAGTCCAAGGGTTTGGGGATCAGCGACATCATGTTCATCAATGAGCGGGCGTCCCGGTCCGAGGAGGAGATCCGGGAGGGTTTGCTGCATATCTGGCAGGTGATGGAGGCCTGTGTTGAAACCAGTTTGAAGCGTGAGGGTGTGCTTCCTGGTGGGTTGCGGGTCCGGCGTCGTTCTCCTGACTGGTTGGAGCGGCTGCTGAAGGAGGACAAGGACCGGAACGATCCGAAGTATTGGCAGGAGTGGGTGAACCTGATCGCCCTGGCGGTGAACGAGGAGAACGCTTCCGGTGGCCGGGTGGTGACGGCGCCGACCAATGGTGCGGCGGGGATTATCCCGGCGGTGCTGTATTACGCGTTGAATTATGCGCCGGGCATGGATAAGGCCAGCCAAAAGGACAAGGACGATGTGGTGGTGAAGTTCTTGCTCACTGCCGGTGCTGTGGGTGTGTTGTATAAGGAGCAGGCGTCCATTTCGG